>CAZJCW010000023.1:7598-29091 GCA_964544365.1 uncultured Alsobacter sp. | reverse complement strand
AGGGCGACGCCGAACATGGCGAACTCCTGCGGGTTCCAGCCGCAGACGATGTTGAGGCCGGCCCGTCCGCCGGAGATATGGTCGACCGTGGCCAGCGCCTTGGCGGCGTAAAGCGGATGCACGATGGGAACGTGCACGGTCATGAACAGGCCGATGCGCTCCGTGGCGCTGGCGAGGCCGGCGGCCCAGGTGAAGGTCTCGAACGACCACTCGCGAACGCGGTTCTTGCCGCCGAAGCCCCGCCAGCGGGCGATGGGAAGGAAAAACTCGAGTCCCGCCCGGTCGGCGATGCCGACCGCGTTCAGGTTGTCGTCCCAGCGGGCGCGCCAGCGCTCCGGGACGTCCGTGATGGCAAGGCCACCGTCGGCGTTGGCCGAGAAGACCCCCAGCTTGAAACGATTGGGTCCCTTCAGGGGGTGAGGCTTGACGATCATGCTCTGTCCTCGGCGAGGGCGGCGTTTCCGGAGGCCGGCGGGGGAGACCCGTCCTCGCGCTCGAGTTCGGCCTTGCGGACGCTGAAGAACGCCTGCTCCGCGGCGGCCATGAAGGTGGACATGCGCTCGGCGGCAGCGACCGGATCGCGCCGCAGGAAGGCATCGTACAGGCCCTCGAGCCCGTCAGCGACGACCTTGCGCGTCACCGGATCCCGCAGCGTGCCGAGCCGGACGGTCTGCACGTGGTCGACGAAGCGGGCGATGGTGTTGGCGAGACGGGCGTTGCGAACGGCCCCGAGCCATGCCGCCCGGAACCGGATGTTGGAGGCGATCAGGCGATCCACGTCGTCCGCCGCGGCGGCGGCCCGTGCCTCCTCGATGGCGGCCGTCAGCGCCTTCGCGGTGGCCGCGTCGAGATCGCGCGCCGCGTTCGCGGCGGCCCTCGGCTCGAGCAGGCGGCGAACCTCGAAGATGTCACCGATGTCGTCGAGCGACAGGCGCGGCACCATGAAGCCGCGGGTCGTGCCGACGAGATAACCCTCGTTGGCGAGCCGCAGCAGCGCTTCCCGCACGGGCATCCGCGAGGTGCCATAGGCGACCGCGATCTCGGTGTCGACGAGGCGATCCTCCGGGCCGATGTCGCAATGCTGGAGGCGCTCCCGCAGGTCCGCGTAGATGCGCTCGCTCAGGCTGTCCGGCTTGGCGAGACGAACCACACCGTCGGGCTGCGCACTGAGACGTCGGGCCATGGCCACCACGCTGTTGCGGAAACCCGAATACCGTATACAGTTTGAGCGGAGGTCGTCAACGCCACAGCACGTCAAGGCGACGGCCGCGGAGGCGCCCTATGTCCAACCCTGCGACGCACCCCGGTTCCGCCGCCCGCGATGCCGGAACTCCCGACCCGCGGACGATGGCCCGGCTCGCCGAAATCCTCGCCTTCGACACGGTGTCGCGCAATTCCAACCTCGCCTGCATCGACTGGGCGCGCGCCCACATGGAGGCGCATGGCGCGACCTGCCGGCTCGACTTCAACGACGACGGCACGAAGGCGAACCTGCTCGCGACGTTCGGCGAGGGGCCGGGCGGGCTTGTGCTCTCGGGACATGTCGACGTCGTCCCTGTCGACGGGCAGCCCTGGACGGTGGATCCGTTCGCGCTCACCGTGAAGGACGGGCGCGCCTACGGGCGCGGCGCCTGCGACATGAAGGGCTTCGACGCCGTGGTGATGGGGCATGTCCCCGACTATGCCGCCGCCGCCGCGGCAGGCGGCGAACCGATCCATGTCGCCTTCACCTATGACGAGGAGCAGGGCTGCCTCGGGATTCCCCGGCTGATCGACGCGATGGCCGCGTGGGGCGTGAAGCCGCGCGGCGCGCTGATCGGCGAGCCGACCTCCATGCGCCTCGTGAGCGCCCACAAGGGCGGCTACGTGTGGCGCTGCCGCGTCACCGGAAAGGCCGCTCACTCCTCGCTGACGCACGAGGCGGTCAACGCCATCGAGTTCGCGGCCCGCATCGTCTCGCGCATCCAGGAGATCTCGGACCGCGAGCGCACGGGAGGCCTGCGCGTCGCCGGCTTCGACGTGCCGTTCACGACCATCTCGACCAACCTGTTCAGCGGCGGCAACGGGCCCAACATCGTGCCGGCCCTGGCCGAGTTCATGTTCGACTACCGGTACGTGCCGGGCTTCGACCCGGACACGATCATCGGCGACCTGCGCGCGCTCGCCGCCGGGCTCGAGCCGCGCATGAAGGCGATCGATCCGGAGGCCGGCATCGCGTTCATCCCCGTCAACCACATCCCGGCGCTGAATGCCCGGCCGGAGGACGACGTCTACCGGCTGGTGCTGGGTCACCTGCCCGACAAGACGGTCGAGAAGGTCGCCTACGGCACGGAGGCCTCGTTCTTCGAGCGCTACGGCGTGCCCAGCGTCGTGTGCGGACCCGGCTCGATCGCCCAGGCGCACAAGGCGGACGAGTTCGTCGCGCTGGACCAGCTCGCGGCCTGCGACCGCCTCATCGACGACGTGCTGGGCTCGCTCACGCGCCGCGCCGTTTGACAGCGCGGCCGGATCGACGAAAAAGGGACGTCATCGCACGGGAAGACGCCCGAAAGGGGATCATGGCCGACACGACGCGAAAGCCGCGCGCAGCCGCCTCCTCCCGCCCGACCGGACGGACGGGGCGACGGACCGCGTCGGCACCCGGCCACGACCTCGGCGCGGCGGTGGTCGACCTCGAGACGCGGGTCAGGGCCGATCATCACCTGTCGGTGCGCCTGTGGCTGAGGCTGCTGTCGTGCACCAACATCATCGCGGCGGAGCTGCGCCGGCGGCTGCGCGACGAGTTCGACTGCACGCTGCCGCGCTTCGACCTCATGGCGCAGCTGGAGCGCGCCCCGGACGGCCTGAGCATGTCCGAGGTGTCGCGTCGCATGATGGTGACCAACGCGGCGATCACCGGGCTGACGGACCGGCTGGTGCGGGACGGGCACGTGGAGCGGGTCGACGACACGACCGATCGCCGTGCCTTCCGCGTGCGGCTGACGCCCGAGGGACGGCGTTATTTCCTCGCCATGGCGCGCAAGCACGAGGGCTGGCTGGTCGAGCTGTTCTCTGGCCTCGACGACGGGCGGAAGGGGCAGCTCCGCGACCTGGCCGGCGACCTGAAGCGCAGCCTGCGGCAGGGGTGACGCCGGTGGCGGACGGGCACTGATTGTTGACGAATGACGCCATTCGTCATAAAGTTAGTCTGAGGGTTTCATTACCATGACCGACGTGGCCGATCGCAAGGATGTCGATACACGCTGCCGCATCATCGCGCAGGCGGAGCGGTTTTTCCGCACGTTCGGATACCAGAAGACAACGGTCGCCGACATCGCCAAGGCGCTCAAGATGAGCCCGGCCAACGTGTACCGCTTCTTCGATTCGAAGAAGTCGATCAACGAGGCCGTCGGACTGCAGCTCATGGGCGAGGTCGAGGCGGCGCTGCAGGCGATCGCCGATTCGGACGCACCCGCTCCGGAGCGGGTGGCGCGGTTCGCCCGGACGATGCACGAGATGAACGCCGCCCGCTATGTCAGCGACCGGATGATGCACGAGATGGTCGCGGTGGCGCTCGACGAAAGCTGGTCGATCGTGCGCGGGCATATCGAGCGGCTGCGCGACATGCTGGCGAAGATCATCGCGGACGGCGTCGCGGACGGCGACTTCACGGTGGAGGATCCGCAGGCGGCATCGCGATGCCTGCATGCGGGGCTGATCAAGTTCTGCCATCCGCAGATCATCTCGCAGTGCGCCGAGGGCGATCCCGGACCGGACATCGACACGATGGTCCGGTTCCTGATGCGCGGCCTGGGGTACCGAGCCGCCTGACGCCGGCGCCTCCGGCGTCGTGTTGACAAGGCCGCGGGCTGGACGGATACCCGCGACATGAGCGCCATCCGTTCCCTCGGCCAGTACAAGAAGACCGCGGTCGTCGTGCACGACGTCATCGTCACGGTGGCGGCCTTCGTGGCGACGTTCTACCTGCGCTTCGAGGGCGCGTTCCTCGACGAGCGGCTCCCCTATGTCCCGCTGCTCGCCCCGCCCTTCGCCGCCTTCGCGGCCGGGGTTTACTGGTTCTTCGGGCTCTACAAGTCGCGCTGGCGCTTCGCGTCGATTCCAGACCTGTCCAACATCGCCAAGGCGGCGACGGTGCTGGCGATCTCCCTGCTGGTGCTGGACTACGTGCTGGTGGCGCCGACCGTCTATGGCGGGTTCTTCTTCGGCAAGGTCTTCATCTTCCTGTACTGGATGCTGCAGATCTTCGCGCTGGGCGGGCCGCGCGTCGCCTATCGGTATGCGCGCTACATGCGCTCCCAGGACCGGGGCGCGCGGCGGGGCACGGCCCCGGCGCTGATCATCGGCCGCGGGGCGGAAGCCGAGATCGTGCTTCGGGCGATCGAATCGGGACAGATCAAGCGTTTCCACGCGACCGGGATCCTCGCCACGCGGGATGCCGACCGCGGGCAGACGATCCGCGGGATTCCGGTGCGCGGGCACGTGCGCAACATCGAGCGGCTCGTCGCGGACATGAGCGAGCGTGGCATCCCGGTGAAGCGGCTGATCGTGGCGCCCTCGGCGCTGGCGCCGGACGCCCAGCCCGAGGCGCTCCTCGCCGCGTCGCGCCGGATGGGGCTGCCCCTGCTCCGGTTCCAGACGCTCGACGACGGTGCCTCCGGTGAGGCGGCGCTCGCGCCGGTGGAGATCGAGGACCTGCTGCTGCGACCCACGGTCGACACGGACCGGCACAGGATCGACACGGTGATCCGTGGCCGCCGGGTGCTGGTGACGGGCGGCGGCGGGTCGATCGGGAGCGAGCTGGCGCTGCGAATCGCCGCGTTCGGCGCCTCGGACCTCATGATCGTCGAGAACGCGGAGCCGGCGCTCTACCAGATCACCGAGGCGCTGGCCCGGCTGGACACGCCGACCCGCGTGCGCGGGATCCTCGCCGATGTCCGCGACCGCGAGCGGATCCACCGCGTGATGGCGGAGTTCAGGCCCGATCTCGTGTTCCACGCGGCGGCGCTGAAGCACGTTCCCTATCTCGAGCAGGACTGGGACGAGGCCATCAAGACCAACGTGGTCGGTTCGATCAACGTCATGGACGCGGCGGCGGCCGCGGAAGTCGACGTCATGGTGATGATCTCGACGGACAAGGCGATCGAGCCGGTCTCGATGCTGGGAGCCACCAAGCGCTTTGCCGAAATGTATGCGCAGTCGCTCGACGCCCGTTTCGCCGACGGCGCGGCGGACAGGCACATGCCGCGGTTCATCTCCGTGCGGTTCGGCAACGTGCTCGGGTCGAACGGCTCGGTGGTCCCGAAGTTCAAGGCGCAGATCGCGCTGGGCGGCCCGGTGACGGTGACCCATCCCGACATGGTGCGCTTCTTCATGACGGTGCGGGAAGCGGCGGAGCTGGTGCTGACGGCAGCCTCGCACGCGGACGGCGACATGCGCGCGGTCGACGCCGGCTCGGCGGGCGACCGGCCGTCCGTCTACGTGCTGAAGATGGGCCAGCCGGTGCGGATCATGGAGCTTGCCGAGCGGATGATCCGGCTCGCCGGTTTCGAGCCGGGCGTGGACATCGAGATCGCCGTGACCGGCGTCCGGCCCGGCGAACGCATGCACGAGATCCTGTTCGGCAAGGAAGAGCCGACGGTCGAGACGGGCGTCGCCGGCCTCATGGCCGCCAAGCCCTTCTTCGCGGAGGCCGACAGGATGGCGGCGTGGCTGCAGCGGCTGCGCGGGGCGATAGGATCGCTCGACAGGCAGGCGGCGGAGGCGGTTCTGGCGGAAGCGGTCCCGGCCTTCAGCCGCCATGCGCCGGCGACGCCAGCCAGCGGCGGAGACCTTCCCGCGTCGACTCCACCGGTGGCCGCCAGCCAAGCGTGAGCAGCTTGCCGGGATCCGCAGCCAGCGGACCGGCGATCCTGTCCCAGGCGTCGCCCTTGCCGACGGCGCGCAGGGCGGCTTCCATCATGCCGCGGGGCGCGGGCAGCAGCAGCGCCGGGCGGCCGGATGCGGCGCGCATCGCCGCGACGATCTCGCCGAGGCCAAGCGGTTCCCGATCGGCGACGATGAACGGACCGCGCAGCGGCTCGGGCGCGTCGAGGGCATGGGCGACGGCGCCGGCGAGGTTCTCGAGCGACAGCATCGACCGGGGCGCCGACAGGCCGGCGAGCGGCAGGGGCAGCGGAAGTGCCGCGAGACGCCGCAGGAGCGCGATATTGGCCTTCGCGCCGGGACCGTAGACGACGACGGGGCGCAATGCCGTCACGGCGAGGTCCAGGCGCTCCAGCCCCTCCTCGGCGGCCAGCTTCGAGCGGCCGTAGGCGTCGGTGGGTCGCGGAGCGTCCATCTCCGTGAGGACGCCCGGGGCCGTCGGCCCGGACTGGGCCCGGATCGACGAGAGGAAGACGAAGCGCCCGACGCGCCCCGCCGCAGCCTCGCCGAGACGCAGCGTGGCATCGCGGTTGATGCGGCGATAGGGTGCGTCGTCCAGCCCCGGACCGGCGTGGGCGAGGCCGGCGGAATGCACGACGGCGTCGACATCGGCCAGGATCGGGGACCAGTCGACCGCGGCGATGTCCTCGATGGGCACGACCTCGCACCCCGGCGGCGCGTCGGCCGGGCGACGCAGCGGCGTGCGGACGGACCAGCCGGCCCGCAGGAGGCTCTCGGCGAGTGTCCTGCCGGCGAACCCCGAGGCCCCCGTCAGCAGCACGCGGCCGCGGCGCGGGGGGACTGTCATTGGAGAGCCTGCCGGTTGCGCGACAGGTCGGCGAGGAGCGCGACGACCGTGCCGGCCGCCGCCAGCGCGACGACGACGCCGCGCGCGGGGGTCCAGGCCAGCGCGGCGACGAGCGCCAGCGCCGCGAGGACCGCGTTCGCAAGCGCGATGCGGGCGACGACCGCCGGCACCGGAAGGCCACGGGCCGTGGCGCGCTGGTAGAAGTGCGAGCGGTGTGCCTCCCAGACCTTCTCCCCGCGGGCGAGACGGCGCAGCAGGGTGATGGTGGCGTCGGCCAGATAGTAGAGAGGGAGGGCGAGCGCGGCGAGGAGGTGCCCTTCCCCCGCGAGCCGGACGAGGGCGTAGCCGGCGAGCAATCCGATGGGAAGACTGCCGACGTCGCCGAGGAACAGCCGCGCGACCGGCCTGTTGGCCGGCATGAACCCGGCCAGCGCGCCCGCCAGCGCGGCGGCGACGAGCCCCGCCGCGGCAGGGGCCGCGCCGAGCGCCGCCAGAAGCGCCAGCGCGGCGCAGACCGGCACGAACTGGGCTGCCGTGATCCAGTCGATGCCGTCCATGAAGTTGGTCAGGTTGACGAACCAGACCCCGCCGATGGTGACCGCGACGCGCTCGACCGGAAGGGGCAGCAGGTCGGGCAGGAGCTGGACGCCCGGCGGGAGCGCGAAGACCGTCGCGCCGACCGCGACGACCTGCGCCGCGAAGCGCGGCAGGGCCGGCAGGGGACGGATGTCGTCCCACGCGCCGAGGATCGCCAGGCCGAGCGCGGCAACGACGAGGGTGACGAGCGACCGGACCTCGGCTGGCGGAATCGACAGTGTCGCGAGGGCCAGCACGATCGCCGTCAGGACGACGCCGATCACGGCGATGCCCCCGCCCTGCGGGGTCGGCACCCGATGGCTCGACCGGGCATTGGGACGCGCCAGCGCGTAGCGGGCCAGGACAGGCATCAGCGGCGGGATGACGAGGGCCGTCGAAACGGCGGCGGCAGCCGCGACCGCGGCCAGCACCGCCGCCTGGCTGAAAAGGGAGAGATCCGCCATGCACGCGCAACCCGGGCCGAAGTGGGCGCACCATAGAGGATGGAGCCGCAAAGGTGAATTGCGGGGGATAGGCCCGGCCGTTGAACGAGCGCCGGCGCGGGCGCCCGTTCCTCTCCCCGTCCGGACCGTCGCTGCCGCCCCGCCGGTGACCTTACGGCTTAAGGATAATGGCGTTGCGCTGCATTATCGCAGGGTCTGTGTGCGGTTTATCACTGCCCCGGGGCTCCGGTTGCACTAGATTGCATTCCATGAGCACCCGGATCGACATCGCCCAGGATCACGCCCGCCGCATCATCACGGGTGCGCGGATCGACGAGGTCTTCGCCATGGTGATGGAGCTGCCGGGACGCAGCCCCGCGCCGGCCCAGCCGCGTCGGCTCGATGCGCTGTTCCGCGAGCTCGGCCACGCGCAGCCGATGCGGCATCCCGACGAGATCGAGGACCTGATCTGGGCGCACTGGATCGCGCACGGAAACGCGGGCGCCTCCAGCTCGATGGCCATGGCGATCGATGCGATGGGCGCCGGCGCCTTCGATCTGGCGCTGCCGGTGCTCGACGACCTCGTCGAGACCTATCCCGACTGGTCGGAGGCCTGGAACAAGCGCGGCACCCTGCATTTCGTCGAGAAGCGGGACGCCGCCGCCGTCGACGACATCGAGCGGGTGCTGAGGCTCGAGCCGCGGCACTTCGGCGCCGTTTCCGGCTTCGGCCAGGTCTGCCTGCGGCATGGGCGATTCGCGGAAGCACGGGCGGTCTTCCAGATCGCGCTCGGCATCAACCCGCATCTCGAAGGGCTGCGCGAAGCCATCTCCGAAATCGGCGAGAGCGACCGGGGCGTCCTTCACTGAGCCCGCCGGCGCCGCACGCGGCGGGGCGTGACAGGACGGCGCGCTCCTGCTACGCGGGCTGATCCCGTTCTCCAGGAGAGTTCCATGAGCATCCAGCGCATCGGCTGCGGCCCCCGCATGAGCGACGCCGTCGTCCACGGCAACACGGTCTACCTCGCCGGCCACGTCGCCGACGCCGCCAAGGGCCGCAGCGTCACGGAGCAGACCAAGGACGTTCTTGCGCAGATCGACGAGACGCTGGCCGAGGCGGGAACCGACAAGACCAAGATCCTGTCGGCGACGATCTATCTGTCCGACATCAAGACCTTCGCGGAGATGAACGCGGTATGGGACGGCTGGGTGTCGCAGGGCAACACCCCGGCGCGCGCCACCGTCGAGGCAAAGCTGGCGCATCCCGACTACACGGTCGAGATCGTCGTCGTCGCCGCCCGCTGACGGCGTGACTGCCGGCCCCCTACCCGACCCCCATCGCAGCGCGTAGTCTCGCGGCGACGGGCGGAGAGGACCATGGCGGATTCGGCAGGCGAGGAGAGGTACGACTTCATTGTCGTCGGCGCGGGATCGGCGGGCTGCGTGCTTGCCAACCGCCTGTCCTCGGATCCCTCGAAGCGGGTGCTCGTCCTGGAGGCCGGCGGGCCGGACAACTGGATCTGGTTCCACATTCCCGTCGGCTACCTCTTCGCCATCGGCAACCCGCGCTCGGACTGGATGTTCCGGACCGAACCGCAGCCCGGCCTCGGCGGCCGGTCCATCGCCTATCCGCGCGGCAAGGTGATCGGCGGTTCGTCGGCGATCAACGCCATGATCTACATGCGCGGGCAGGCGGCCGACTACGACGGCTGGCGCCAGCTCGGCCTGCCCGGCTGGGGCTGGGACGACGTGCTTCCGGCCTTCATGGCGATGGAAGACCACGTGTCTCCGCCCAATGCGTTCCACCGGGCCGGCGGCGAGTGGCGGGTGGAGTACCCGCGCGTCCGCTGGGACATCCTCGACGCCTTCCAGGCCGCGGCCGCCGAGTGCGGCATCGCGCCGGTCGACGACTTCAACACCGGCGACAATGCGGGCGTCGGCTATTTCCAGGTCAACCAGAAGCGTGGCCGGCGCTGGAGCGCGGCACGCGGCTTCCTCAAGCCCGTGCTCGGCCGGCCGAACCTGCGGCTCCAGACCGGAGCGATGACGGAGCGGATCGTCGTCGAGAACGGGCGGGCGACAGGCGTCGTGTACCGGGTGGGGGGCGAGAAGCGGCTCGCCCGGGCCGGCGAGGTGGTGCTGTCGGCGGGGGCGGTGGCCACGCCGCAACTTCTGGAGCTGTCGGGCATCGGCGACGGCGCGCGGCTGGCGGCACTGGGAATCCCGGTCCTGCAGCACCTTCCGGGCGTGGGCGAGAACCTGCAGGACCACCTGCAGATCAGGCCGGTGTTCAAGGTGGAGGGCGTGCGCACCCTCAATGTCGACTATCGCAGCTTGTGGAAGCGGGCCGCCATGGGGCTGGAATATGCGCTGTTGCGGACGGGGCCGCTGACCATGGCGCCCTCGCAGCTCGGAGCCTTCACGCGCTCGTCGCAGGATTACGCGACACCCAACCTGCAGTTTCACATCCAGCCGCTGTCACTGGACAAGTTCGGCGACCCCCTGCACGACTTCCCGGCCTTCACCGCGAGCGTCTGCAACCTCAGGCCGGCGAGCCGCGGCAGCATCCACGCAGTGTCGCCGGATCCGACGGCCGCGCCATCCATCGCGCCGAACTACCTCGCGGAGGACGAGGACCGGCGCGTCGCCGCGGACGCGCTGAAGCTGGTGCGTCGCATCGTGGCCGCCCCGGCGCTGTCGCGCTACCGGCCGCAGGAGTTCCGGCCCGGCCCGCACCTCGTGTCCGACGAGGAACTCGCTCGCGCCGCCGGCGAGGTGGCATCGACGATCTTCCACCCGGTCGGGACGGCCAAGATGGGCACGGCGGACGATCCGGCGGCCGTGCTCGACGCGCGGCTGCGGGTTCGCGGCATCGCCGGGCTCCGCGTCGCCGACGCGTCGGCCATGCCGCGCATCACCTCGGGCAACACCAACTCGCCGACCATGATGATCGCTGAAAAGGCGGCCGCCATGATGCTGGAGGATGCGCGTGGCTAGGATCGTCGTCGAACGGATCGTGGTCGGCATCGGGGAGGCCTCGCCTGCGCCCCGGGACGGCCGGCAGTCGGAGACATCGCTGGCGGTGGGACGCGGCGTGCGGCGACTGCTGGCGGGCCATGGCTTCTCGTCGCTCACCGAGGTGACGCTGGCGTCCGGGCGGCGCGCGGACGTGCTGGCACTGGGCGGCGACGGCTCCATCTGGATCGTCGAGGTGAAGTCCAGCGTCGCGGACTTCCGGTCGGACGGCAAATGGCCGGAGTACCGGAGCTTCTGCGACCGCCTGTTCTTCGCCATTCCGCAGGAGGTCCCGCCGGAGATCATGCCGCCCGATGCCGGGCTGATCGCGGCCGACGCCTACGGGGCCGAGGTCTTGCGGGACGCGCCGGAGCACCGGTTGCCCGCCGCAACGCGCAAGGCGCTCCTCGTGCGCTTCGGCCTCGTGGCGGCGGCGCGATTGCACGGGCTCGAGGATCCCGACCTGCGGGCGGTGTTGGGGACGGGAGCGCCGTCATGATCGTCGTCGATGCCATCCAGGCCTTCGGCCAGATCCTCTCGCCCCCCTTCCGGCGGATGTTGTTCAAGTCCATCGGCCTGACGCTGGCGCTGCTGGCGCTGCTCTGGCTCGTGCTGACCCGTCTGCTCAACTGGTGGCTGGAGGGGCACAACCTCGTCGAGACCTACCCCTGGGTCGACACCTATGTGGCGCTGCTGGCCGGCTTCGGGCTGGTGGTCGCGCTGGTGTTCCTGATCCCGCCGGTGTCGATGCTGGTGGCGGGCTTCTTCGTCGACGACATCGCCGCGCTGGTGGAAAAGGAGTCCTTTCCGGAGGACCCGCCCGGGGTCGCGCTGCCCCTGGCGCCGGCCATGGCCGAGGCAGCGAAGTTCGCGGCGCTTTCGCTGGGCGTGAACCTCGTGGCGCTGATGCTCCTGCTCGTGCCGGGGGTGAACCTGCTGGCGTTCTTCATCGCCAACACCATCCTGCTCGGACGGGAGTACTTCACCCTGGCAGCCGGGCGGTTCCGGCCCCGCGCCGAGGTGGTGACGATGCGGCGCGAGGCTTCGGCGAGCATCCTGCTGGCGGGCGCGCTCATCGCGGCATTGGTGCTGGTGCCCGTGCTGAACCTGCTGACGCCGCTGTTCGGCACCGCGCTGATGGTGCGCGTCCACAAGCGGCTGGCGCGCAAGGCGGCCGGGCGACCGGCCTGACGTTCAGGCCGTCGTACGGTCGAACTGGCCCATGCGGCGGTAGCGGGCGAGATAGGCCGGCACGATCGCCCCGATCGACTCGGGATGAATGCCCAGCCCGGCGAGCGTGCGTCCGTCGGCGATCGCCGCGTCGGTCACCACATTGTCGTGGGCGAGCAGATTCACCTGGTCGCGGGTCAGGAGAAACTCCTCCGGCAGCAGGCCGAAGCTGGCGTACTTCACCGCCTCGAGGATGCCGGCCTGCACACGGGCGACGCCGAACGGCAGCGGCACCAGCAGGCGCTTGCGTCCGGTGACGGCGAGGACGTACTCGATCAGCTCACGGAACGTCCTGATCTCGGGCCCGCCGAGCTCGTAGACCGTGCCGGTGCGTGCCGTGCCATCGACGGCGAGTGCGATGGCCTCGGCCACGTCGCCGACGAAGACGGGCTGGAACCGGGTTTCGCCACCGCCGACGAGGGGCATCACCGGCGAAATGCGGGCAAGCGACGCGAACCGGTTGAAAAAGCTGTCCTCCGGCCCGAACACGATGGACGGGCGGGTGATGACCGCGGACGGGATCACGGCCAGGACGCCGGCCTCGCCGGCCGCCTTGCTCCGGGCATAGGCGGATTCGGACCCGGCATCGGCGCCGATGGCCGACATCTGCACGAAGCGGGCAACGCCCGCGGCTGCGGCGGCCTCGGCAACGGCGCGCGCGCCGTCGGCCTGCACGCTCTCGAAGGTCTGCCGGCCCTCCTCGGCGAGGATGCCGACGAGGTTGACCACCGCATCGGCGCCGTCCACGGCGCGCGCCAGCGACTGGGGATAGCGCAGGTTGGCCTGCACGGCGTGGATCTGGCCGACATTGCCGATCGGCTGCAGGAACTGCGCGAGGTCGGGACGACGCACGGCGACGCGGACGCGGTAGCCGCGCCGGGCCAGAGCGCGCACGAGGTGGCGTCCGACGAAGCCGGAACCGCCGAACACCGTGACGAGCTGGTTTGATGCCGTAGCCATCGCCGCGCCTCCCACAATCCTGTTCAGGCTCTTAGTCAATGCTCCGTGCGCTGTACAGGGTCCGATGGTCGAGTGCGCCGCTCACCGGCGCGTGCGGCTCCGGACGCGGACCGGGACGAGCGCTTCGCGACGCGGTCCCTCGCCGGGACCGCCGCCGCCCCTGCCGTCATCGCCGTCGTCGCGCAGGAGCATGAGCGCACTGCCCGCGACGAGGCTCCCGAACGTGACCATGAAGCCCCCGGCCAGAAGGACGAACGCGACCACCCCGCTGTCGGACCGCTGCAGAAGCGTGCCGAGGCCGTGGGCGTCGACGAAGACCAGCACCGCAGCGAAGACCAGGCCGAAGAGCGAGCCCAGCGCGGCGTGCGACAGCACGAGCTTCAGCGCGGGGTTCCTGTCGAAAAGGCCGCGTTCCTTGCGCATCTCATTCTCCGGATCACCCGCGAACCCCGATGGTGGGGCGCTGGACATAACGCGGCAAGTGCCGTTCGCGTCGCAGGCCGGCGATAATTTCCTCCCACGAGACCCGGATGCCTGCCGCCGGCCGGGAGCGATGCCGTTGACACGCCCGGCGCCGACCCGTAAGAGACGCCGCGAGCCCAGGTGGCGGAATTGGTAGACGCGCTGGTTTCAGGTACCAGTGACGCAAGTCGTGGAGGTTCGAGTCCTCTCCTGGGCACCAATCCGATTGTTTTGTGTGTTGCCGGTTGATTGTTTTCCCCGCCTCGCGCGGTTCTGCATTTGCTGACGCGTCCAGGCTTGAGTCACGCGCCAAAAGTCCTGACATCGCGAGAAGCGAGATGGCGGCCGGCAGGAAACGACGACCGCATGGTCCCGTCTCCTCGCCACAGGTCGTCCAGATCGCGCAGCCAGAGTCAGAACTTCGCCTGGGCGGTCGCGCCATCGGGCGCGATCAACTGGACCGCGCCCTTGACGCCGGCCGGGATCGGTACGGGCGCGGTGCCGACCATCCGTGAACCCTCGCCCGGCTGGAGCGCGAAGCGATGGGTCTTTCCTTCCACGATCAGGATCGCGTTGGCCCTGAAGCCAGCGGCGGGAATGGGTTGATCGTTGGCGTCGTAGAGGAACAGAACGACCTCCGGCGCGCCGCGGGCCACCAGTTCGGCATGGTAGCGCGCGCCCGCGTCCACCTTGAGCCCGCCATTGGGACCGGGACGCGGTTCGTGCGCCAAGGCGGCATAGGGCAGGAGCGAGATTGCGAGTATGGCGAGGGTGCGGCGCATCGTTGATCCCCTTCGTCGATTGCTTCCACGGCGTCAGAATGATTCGACGGGCCGGCCGGTGGCGCCGGCCGCATGCGCGGCGGCACGCTGGTCCTGCGCCTCGCGAACGAGCCTTTCGAGCGGCCGGCGGCCGTAGCGCAGGAACAGGGTCGGCGTCAGCACCGTGTCCAGAACCGTGGCCGTGACGAGCCCGCCGAAGATCGTGATGGCCACCGGGTGCAGGATCTCCTTGCCCGGCGCCTGAGCGTCGATCATCAGCGGAACCAGCGCGACGCCGGCCGAGAGTGCCGTCATCAGCACGGGCGTCAGTCGCTCCAGGCTGCCTCGGGTGACGAGTTCCGGGCCGAAGGGCAGTCCCTCCTGGACGGCCAGATTGATGTAGTGGCTGATCTTGAGGATGCCGTTGCGGGCAGCGATGCCCGTCAGGGTGATGAAGCCCACCATCGACGCGACAGAGAGAGGCTGGCCGGCATACCAGAGGGCGGCCACGCTGCCGATCAGGGCAAGGGGAACGCTCGACATGATGATGGCGACGAAAAGTACGGAGCGGTAGCGACTGTAGAGAACCGCGAAGATCATCGCGAGCGAGACCAGCGACAGCAGTCCGATCGTGCGCATCGACTCTTCCTGCGCCTGGAACGTGCCTTCGAGGTTCGTGAAGACGCCGGCCGGCAGCGCCGAAGAGGCAACGATGCGGCGGATGTCGGCCACGACGGCCGCCATGTCCGCAACGCCGTCCGTGTTGGCGAGCACAACGACCCGGCGCTTGCCGTTCTCACGAAGGATCTGGTTCGGCCCGTCCGTCTCGACGATATCCGCAACCTGCCGGACCGGCACCCAGCCGACCGGCGACTGGATCAGCAGATCGCCCAGGCCCTGCGTCGTGCGGCGCTCGTCCTGCAGCCTGAGCACCACGTCGAAGCGGCGGTTGCCGTCGACGATGCGGGACACGAGCCGACCGTTCGACAGTCGCTCGAGCTGCTCCGTGATCGCCGCCGGCTGAAGCCCGTAGAGCGCGGCTCGCCGGTAGTCGACGATGATCTCCAGTTGCGGGATGCGCACCTGACGCTCGACCTGGAGATCGACGATGCCGGGTACGCCCGCGAACTTCTGGCGAAACTCCTCGGCGATCGAGCGGATCGTGTCGAGATCCTCGCCATAGATCTTCAAAGCGAGTTGCGCCCGTACCCCGGAGAGCATGTGGTCGAGCCGATGAGAGATGGGCTGGCCCACATTGGTCGCCACCGGCAGCACCGACAGGCGCGACCGGATGTCGGCGACGATGTCGTTCTTGGGGCGGCCGCCCGCCTTGAGTGCGACTTCGACCTCGGAGGCGTGGACGCCCTCGGCGTGCTCGTCGAGCTCGGCGCGGCCGGTGCGGCGGCCGACCAGCTCGACCTCCGGTACCTCCATGATCAGTCGTTCTGCGATGAGGCCGACGCGATGGCTTTCCGCCAGCGAGATGCCGGGCTGGAAGAGCAGGTTGATGGTGAGCGTGCCTTCGTTGAAGGGCGGCAGGAACGCTCGCGGGAGCTGCGTCGCGACCGCGCCGGCGACCAGGACACCGGCGAGCGCCCCGCTCGCCAGCAGGCGAGGATGCCGGAAGGACCAGCCCAGAAGCCATCGGTTGCCGTGCTTCAGCACGCGCACCAGCCAACCTTCGCGCTCGTCGAGACGCCTGAGGCCCGGCAGCATGTAGTAGGCCATGACCGGCGTCAGCGTGATCGAGACCAACAGGCTCGCGAGGATCGAGATGATGTAGGCCTGTCCCAGAGGCGCGAACAGCCGTCCCTCGATGCCGGAGAGCGCGAAGAGCGGCACGAACACCAGCACGATGATCATCGTGGCGTAGACGATCCCGGAGCGGACCTCCTGGCTCGCCGACACCACGACGTCGAAGACCGACTGCGGATGGCCCTTCTCACGGTTCTCGCGCAGGCGTCGAAAGATGTTCTCGACGTCCACGACCGCGTCGTCGACCAGTTCGCCGATGGCGATGGCCAGCCCGCCAAGCGTCATCGTGTTGATCGACAACCCCATCCAGTGAAAGACGATCGCGGTGACGAGGATCGACACCGGGATCGCAGTCAGGGAGATCGCCGTCGTCCGCACGTTGAGCAGGAAGGCGAACAGAATGATCGCGACCACGCCGATGGCCTCGACCAGCACCTTCCGCACATTGCCGATCGAGGTTTCGATGAAGGTCGCCTGGCGGAACAGGATCTGGTCGGCCTTGATGCCGTCCGGCAGGGTCGCCGTGATCTCGCGAACCGCCGCCTCGATCTGCCGGGTCAGACGGATGGTATCGACACCCGGCTGCTTCTCGACAGACACGATGACGGCGGAGCGCCCCTGGAAGCCCGCGTCGCCGCGCTTGATGCGCGCGGCGAACGACACATCCGCGATCTGGCGCAAGAGGACGGGCTGTCCGGCGACGGTCGCGACCGGGAGGCTCCTGAGGTCGTCGAGGCTGCGCGTGCGCCCGATGTTGCGAATGAGGAACTCGCGGCTGTACTGGTCGGTGAAGCCGCCGCCGGTGTTCGCGCCGAAGCGGGCGAGCGCGGCCTCGACCTGCTCGAAGGTGACGCCGAGCGCGCGCATCGCCGCCGGATTCGGCGAGACCCGGTACTGACGCACTTCGCCGCCGATGGGAATGACCTGCGCCACGCCCTGGAGATTGAGCAGGCGTGGGCGAATGGTGAAGTCTGCGATCTCGCGCAGCTCCATCGGGGACACGCCGTCCGGGCCGGTGACGGCGATCAGCAGGATCTGCCCCATGATCGAGTTGATCGGCCCCATCTGCGGCACGACGTTCGCAGGCAACTGCGCCTGAACGAGCGAGAGCTTCTCGGCGATCTGCTGGCGGTTCCGGAAGATCTCGGTGTTCCAGTCGAACTCCACGTAGACGATCGACAGGCCGACGCCCGACGTGGAGCGCACACGGGTCACGCCCGGCAGCCCGTTCATCTGCGTCTCGATGGGAAAGGTGACGAGTTGCTCCACCTCGGGCGGAGCGAGGCCCTCGGCCTCGGTCATGATCGTCACGGTCGGCCGGTTGAGGTCGGGGAAGACATCCACCGGTAGTTTCGTCACCGTGAAGGCGCCGTAGACGATCAGCGCCGCCGCGATCGCGAGGACGAAGAGGCGGTTTCGCAGCGCCTGGGTGACGAGGATGTTGAACATGACCCGTCGCTCAGCGGATCTGGTTCAGGAGTTCGGCACCCTGGGTGACGATCCTCCGGCCCGCCTCGACGCCCGAGACGATCAAGACCCGCTCGCCGTCGAGGGCTTCCACGCGCACTTCGCGCGGTACGAACCGTTCGGCATTGGTGTGCTCGTAGACGATGGTCTGGCCGTTCGCTCCGCGCAGGATGCTGGTGCGTGGCACGGCGATGCCGCTCCGCTCGTCCCGTGTCCGTGCGAGCACCGTGAGGAACTGACCCGCCCTAAGCCCCCGCGTGTCGCCCTCCACCGCGAAGTGGATCGGGATCGCCTGGTTGCGATCGGCCAGTCCGCTTCCGCGATACCGCAGGGCGAGCGTGCGACCGTCGGCCAGCCTGGCGGCGGCCACTTCGTCGATCGGGTGGGACTCGAAGCTCGCGGCCTCGACCCAGTAGCGGTTGGGATCGATGATCTGGAAGATGACGGCATTCGGCTCGGCGATCTGCCCGGCGGTGGCCTGGACGGCGGCGATGACCCCGGACACGGGAGCGACCAGTCTTTCCGGCTCGCGCGGAGCGCGCTCCAGATTGGCGCGCCGCGTCTTCAGGCCGGCCAGTTCGAGCTCCGCGTCCTCGATCTGGGCCCGCGCGACGACCCCCTGGATCTGCCGGAAGCGCTCGAGGCGCCGCTCGGTGATCGCGATCTGCTGGTCGAGTTCGCGCGACTGTTGCTGTTGCGTCGTGACGTCCGCCGCACCGATGGACGTCTGGACCAGAGCAAGGACGTCACCGGCCGCGACACGGGTGCCCAGCCGCGGGAAGCCTTCCGGCGGGGGCGTCAGCCTGCCGGCCACGGAGGCCTGCACCAGGCCCGCCCCGGCGGGATCCGGGATGACGCGCGCCGGCAGCTCGACCGCGCCCGGAAAGGTCCGAACCTCCGTGAAGAGCGTCCGGATCGCGAGAATGCGCTGGGTCGGCTTCGGCACGAAGAGAGCGCCATCAGGGAAGCGCTGGGACACGTCCCGCGCAACGACGGGCACCGTCGTCGCGCTGCCGGTCTGGGGCGATGCGGCCTCGGCCCCGGGCATGGGCCCCGTTGCGAACAGCGCCACAGCCGTGGCGGCGATCGCGACGGCGCGTCTGCGCCAGAGCGCCATGGTCAGGAGACCGGCGAGAAAACCGCCGCCGGCGACAAGCCAGAGGCTCGTGTCGCGCGTTTCGATTCGGCTGCGGATGTCCCGGGCGACTGCGGAGCCGACCAGTTCGCCGACCAGCGAAACCGGTGCTGCAGGGGGCGGCGGCGGCTCCGGGATCGTCAGCGTGGCCGTGAGGATGTCGACCAGTCCGTCGACCTGCACGGTGATCGCCAGATCGTAGCGACCCGGCGCCGAGAGCCACGGGGCTGAGACGACGTAGGCTCCCTCGCCATCGGCGGTCGGCGTCAGGAGACCGCTTGCGGTGTCGATCTCCAGCGCCGCACCCGTGACCGGCTCGTTGCCGCGGAAGCGGTCGACATAGACGCGCAGCTGGTCACCACGGGCGATCGCGACGATTTCGAAGTCGCCCGACGAGGCATCGGCACGGGGCGCGATCGTGGACGAGACGGGAGGCGGCGGAGCCCCGTGATCGTGTCCTTCATGCGCCTGCGCGACGGTCGCCGTGAAGAGCAGGCCTGCGAGCAGGCCCGCGCCGAGCAGTGGGGTCATGATTCGTCCGCAACGCTTGTGAATGGCTCAGCAGGTCACGTAGCGGGGGCGGCTTGCATCCACATTTCACGATTGTAACGGAGTGTTTCAGGCGGGATTCTTCGGCAGGTTCACGCACACCAGCAGGCCACCCCGCTCGCCGTTCGAGAGCCTCAGGGATCCTCCATGACCCTGGATGATCGCCAGCGCGATCGGGAGGCCGAGGCCGAAGCCGCCGGTGTCCCGGTTGCGGGACGGTTCGAGCCGGACGAACGGGGCGAGCGCGCGATCCCTGTCGGCCGGGGCGATCCCGGGTCCCTCGTCGCAGATCTCGACCTCGATGGCAGGGCCGAGATCGCGGACGGCGATGCGCGCGCTGGTCCCGTACTTCAGCGCGTTGTCGACCAGGTTGCCGAATGCGCGCTTCAGGGCAAGACGACGCCCCGGAAGAACGGCGGAATCGACGCCCGACAGCGAGACCGGACGGCCGGCATCGGCAAGATCGTCAGTCATCGTTTCCAGGATCGCCACCAGGTCGACCGGCTTGACGTCCTCGTCGGCGCGGTCCCCGCGGAGGTAGGCGAGCGTCTGGTCGATCATCCGCTCCATGTCGGCGAGATCCGCTTCAGCCGCCGTGCGGGTCGCCGCATCCGGGATGTCGTCGATCCGGAAGCGCAGGCGGGTGATCGGCGTCTTCAGGTCATGCGACACCGCGGCGAGCGCCTGCGTCCGGTCGTCGATGAGACGGGTGATCCGCCGCTGCATCTCGTTGAAGGCGCTCGCCAGGGCCCGGACCTCGCGGGGCCCCTCCTCCGGCATCGGCGCCGCCTCGGTCGATCGGTAGAAGCGGCCGGCGGCGTCGGCGAAGGCCGACAGCGGCTTCGTCAGCCATCGCACGAGCAAGATCGAGATGATGACCGCGCCGAGCGCCATGAGCGACGTCGACAGCAGCGCGCCGTGGTTCGGAGGCGCGCGGGGAGACCACGAGACGAGGCTGACGTTCACCCACGTCTCGTCCGGCAGCTTCATCGAGATCAGGGCCAGATGGGGATCGTCCGCGACCTTCCGGTTCGCGCCGATGATGAGCCCGTCGGACGCCAGCTCCGGCGCGAGTTCGCGCAGCCTCGCGCCGAGGCCCGCCCATGACTGCGCGCCCGGCCCTCCCGGAACGGCATGCTCCGTTCGGCTCCAGTGCGCTTCGATGGGCCCGCCGGACAGATCATGGGCCACCGCCTCCCGCTCGTCGAACGGCACGCGCATCACGGCCCGCTTGATGGTGAGGAGCCGGTCCGCGAGCCGGGCCTCGTTCGACAGCTCGGCCTCCTGGGAGAGCGAGTGCTGGTAGGTCCACAGGCTGACGAGATGGACAACGCCGATGCCGAGCAGCACGACGACGATGGTCCGGGCCGCGAGGCTGTCGAGACCGATGCGCAGCGTCCGCAACGGGGACATCCGCGTCAGCCCCGCGACACGTCGGCGGCGAAGAGATATCCCGCGCCGCGCACCGTCTTGATGAGTTCGCCCGCACTCTCGATCTTGCGCCGGAGCCGGCTGACCTGAACGTCGATCGAGCGGTCGAAGCTGCCGGACACGCGGTTGCGGGCGGCATCGAGCAGATAGTCGCGCGTCAGGACGCGTTGCGGCGCCTCCAGGAACGTGAGCAGCAGGTCGTACTCGCCGGCCGAGAGGTCGACGACGACGCCGGCGGGATCGGTGAGCTCGCGCTTGAGCGTATCGAGCCGCCAGCCCGAGAAGCCCATCGTGCGGGCGCGGGCCGTGCCTGGCTCCGCGGCCCGGAGCCGCGAGCGGCGCAGCACGGCCTTGATGCGCGCGAGCAGTTCGCGCGGGTTGAATGGCTTGGCGAGATAGTCGTCCGCTCCGATCTCGAGACCGATGATGCGATCGACGTCGTCTCCCTTCGCGGTGAGCATGACCACGGGCACCATCGAGGTGCGGCGCAGATCGCGACAGAGATCGAGGCCGTTGGCACCCGGCAGCATCAGGTCGAGCACGATGAGGTCGACCGGGCCATGGCGGAGGCTCTCGGTCATCTCGACTCCGTTGCGGGCGGTCCGGACCTGGAAGCCGTTCGAACGCAGGAACTTCGCCACGAGCTGGAGGATCTGTCCGTCGTCGTCGACGACGAGCACCGTGTCCATCGCGGCGGAGGGCTGACGGGGCTCCATGGAGAAGGGTTCGTGTTCCATCATTGCCCGGAACCCGCCAAAGCGGCAGCCCCTTCCGATCCTTTCTCCCTGGGTCGACCAAGCATCCGAGGTTTACCGGAGACCCTTGCGTTCGCCAATCCTGGCGCCGGGCGGCGCGCGGACAGGCGCCGCCGTGCGGACATAGGGGCACCGCCGCGCCCGAAGAACGGCACACCGTGACGCGGAAATACGGCGGGGCTTCCATCGATGCGATGAACTCCGGAATTCGCGTCTTGCGTCCGG
>CAZJCW010000023.1:0-7498 GCA_964544365.1 uncultured Alsobacter sp. | reverse complement strand
TACGGCGGGGCTTCCATCGATGCGATGAACTCCGGAATTCGCGTCTTGCGTCCGGATCCCGCCACGTGCAGCCTGAGCGAAACCGGGGGGGGAGGACGTTCGTCATGCTGCGCATCGTGACATTGCTGGCTCTCGTAGCAGGCATGCCGGCCCAGGCCGCATCGCCCGAATCGAAGACGCGGTTCTGGAACCTGACCGGCGTGACCCTGAAGGACGTGCGCCTCGCGCCGGCGGGCACGACCAAGTGGGGCCCGAACCAGTGTGCGAACGACAAGGACGGCGAAGTCGATTTCGACGAGCGCCTGCCGATCACGAACGTTGCGCCGGGGCGCTACGACGTGCGGATGCGCGACACGCGCGGCCGCGCCTGCGTGGTGAGCGCGGTCGAGGTGAAGGATGGCGAGGTCTTCGTCGTCCACCAGCGCGACCTCGGAAAGTCCTGCCCCTGGCGATAGTCCGGGTCGACGCGGTCGCCCAAAATTTGGTGTTTCCACACATGCAGAATGCGAATTGACACTCCCGCTGGCCGGGAGCAGATTGCGCTTGGCGGTCGAAAATACGACCGGGGCCGAAGAATCTTGAGGAAACGCAAGGATGATTCCGATGACGCGCCAGCTTCTGGCCGCGACAGCGATTTGCGCTGCCGTCGGTTTTGCATTCGCCTCGCCCGCCTTGTCCCAGGAGGTCAAGGGTGCCAGCAAATGGGGCGACATGAACACGGTCACCCAGGATCTGCTGAACCGTGCCGCAGGTGACGGAAACAACTTCCTTCACACGAACGGCAACTATAGCCAGACGCGCTATTATCCGAACCGGCAGATCAACGTCTCGAACGTCCAGAAGCTGCGACCGGCCTGGATCTTCCAGACCGAGGTGCGCGACTCGCTCGAGACGAGCCCGATCGTCGTCAACGGCGTCATGTACGTGACCACGTCGTTCAACCACGTGTACGCACTCGATGCGCGCACCGGCGAGGAACTCTGGCACTTCAAGCACAAGATGGGGCCGATCACGGTCTATTGCTGCGGCCCGAACAACCGCGGCGTCGCCGTGTCCGGCGACATGGTCTACATGGCCACGCTCGATGCGAAGCTGCTCGGCCTCGACGCCAAGACCGGCAAGCTCGTCTGGGAAACCCAGATCGCGGATCCGGAGCTCGGCTACAGCGAGACGATGGCGCCCACCGCGGTCGACGGGAAGATCCTGATCGGCACGAACGGCGGCGAGTACGGCATCCGCGGCTTCGTCAAGGCGTTCGACGCCAAGACCGGCAAGCTGCTGTGGACCTTCAACACGATCCCGGAGAACTCCGTGGGTGTGTGGGCGACGCACGACGCCACCGGCCGCGACATGAAGCGCGACATCGCCGCCGAGAAGGCCCAGCTCGCCAAGACCGGCGACCCCTTCAAGACGCTCGGCGGCGGCGTCTGGCAGAACCCCGCGGTCGACCTCGAGACGCGGCGGATCTACTTCGTGGTCGGCAACCCGTCGCCGGACCTCGACGGTTCGCTGCGGCCGGGCGACAACCTCTACACGGACTCGCTCGTCTCGGTGAACCTCGACACGGGGCAGTACGTCTGCCACCTGCAGTACATCGCCCATGACGTGTGGGATCTCGACGCGGTGTCGCCGCCGATCATCACCACCGTCGCCGGCAAGGACGGAAAGCCGATCAAGGGCGTGCTGCACGGCGGCAAGACCGGGCATGTCTATGTCCACGACGCCAATGACTGCAGCCTCGTGCGCTTCTCCGAGGCGATGGTCCCGCAGGAGAACATGTGGGTGCTGCCGACCAAGGACGGCGCAAGGATGCTGCCGGGCGCCAATGGCGGCGTCGAGTGGTCGCCGATGGCGATCAACCCGAACCTCGGCCTGTCCTACGCCATCAACCTGCACCAGCCCATGACGTACCACGTCGAAAGCTCGCCCTACCCGGCCGGCAAGCTGTGGCTCGGCGGCGCCTTCAAGGTGATCCCGTCCGAGGAGCAGTGGGGCAACGTGACGGCGGTGGACTACAACACCGGCAAGATCCGCTGGCAGGTCAAGACTCCGCAGCCCATGATCGGCGGCATCCTGGCGACGGCGGGCGGCCTCGTGTTCACCGGCGAAGCGAACGGCCACTTCAAGGCCTATGACGCCGAGACAGGGTCGATCCTGTGGAAGTTCCAGGCCGGAGCTGGCGTCAACGCGCCGCCCTCCTCCTACTCCGTGGACGGCAAGCAGTACATCGTGGTCGGCGCGGGCGGTAACACCCAGATCGACTACAAGCGGGGCAACAACATCATCGCCTTCACCCTGGCGGACTGAATGGCGCGGGACCGGGATTGCCCCCCGGTCCCCAACCCTGCAAAGCGACGCGACGAGGCCCTTGCGGCCTCGTCTTCGTTCATGAAGAGTCAGAGGCAGCCTGATGGAAGTCCACGCATGACGCTCTCGCGCTTCGCCACACTGTTCGCCTTCCTGTCGCTCGCCGGTTTCTCCCTCGCGCCGACGGCTGCCAGCGCGCAGCAACTCGCGATGCCGGAGAAAGCCCAGCAATGCCTCGCCTGCCACGGCGAGAAGGGCGTCCCGATCGACAAGCTGATCCCGGTCATCGCGGGCCAGCACCAGGGCTACCTCTATCTGATGCTGCGCGACTTCAAGCTCGGCCAGCGCAAGAACGACATCATGAACGCCATGGCCGCGGAGATGACCCGCGACGAGATGATGGCCATCGCCGAATGGTTCTCGAAGCAGCCCTGGCCCAACCTCAACCAGCCGCGCGCCTCCGAGGCGGACACGAAGCGCTCCGAGCTCGCCATCGTCGCCGGCCAGTGTGGCGCGTGCCACGGCGCGCAGGGGATGGGCGACGGCACCAATCCGCGCATTGCCGGGCAGTGGCAGGAGTATCTCCTGCTCACCCTCACGGAATTCCGCAGCCGCGCGCGCAAGAACAACCCCTGGATGAGCGACATCCTCAACACGCTGCAGCCGGAAGACATGCCGGCGCTCGCCAACTACATGGCGGGGCGCTGAGCCGCCGCGTCAGGGCGACAGCGCGGCGCGCGCGGCATCCGACGCCGCGAGGTCCGCGGCAGAGCGTCCGTCCTTGTCCTTGAGCGCGGCATTCGCGCCGGCGGCGACCAGCCGCTTCACGATGGCGGCGTGGCCCTGCTCGGCCGCCATCATCAGCGCGGTGCGACCCCGGTTGTCGACATCGTCGACCTTGCCGCCCCCCGCCAGAACCAGCTCGACCGTCGCGATGCCGTCCGTCTCCGGCACGTCGTTGGCATGGCCGGCCGCCCACATCAGCAGCGTCAGGTCGTTGCCGTAGCGCCGGTTGACGTCCACGCCCGCATCGAGCATCCGCTTCACGATCGTCGTGAACCCCCGCGCGGCGGCGTAGACGACGGCGGACTTTCCGGTGCCGTCCATCTCCCGGGGGTCGGCCCCGCGCGCCAGGAACCACGCCACCAGGCGGTCATTCCCGTTGAAGGCAGCCGCGCTCAGGGGCGAGACGCCGGACCGGCCCGGCGCATCGGTGCGCGCGCCCGCTTCGGCGAGCTGCTGCACGATGCGCATCCGGTTGGCGACCGTCGCAGCGAAGAGCGCGGTCGCGCCCTGGATGTTGCGCTGTTCCAGGTCGGCGCCGCGCTCGATGAGCAGGCGCACGACGGCCGACTGGCCGGCCTTCGCCGCACGGGTCAGCGCCGTGTTCCCCTCCCGGTCCCGCGCCAGCGCCGGAACGCCGCCGTCGAGCAGCTTGGTGACGAGCGGCTCGCAGCCGCTGTCGGACGCCAGGAACAGGATCCCGACCATCTCCAGATGCGTGCCGCCCGACCGCAGAAGGTCGAAGCGGCGTTCGAGGTCGGGGCACGGGATGGTTTCGGCGGCGGCGCCACTGGTCAAGCCGACCCCACCGCCCGACAATCCCGCCATGACGATCCCGATGTGAACTGCTAGGCGGATCCGCATATGGCGCTCCCGGTTTCGGGCGAGACTGGACAGGGATGGTGGCGCGGCTTGGCCGGAATGCCAATGGCCATCTTCGCCCTGTGCTTTGGTTCGATCGTTGCGACTGCCCCGGCGGCGGCATCCGAATCGGATCCGCCGCCGGGGCGGCTGCTGGCCGCCGGCCCCGAACGCCTCCACCTCGCCTGCACCGGCCCGGTCGCCCAGGGCGCGCCCACCGTCATCCTGGAGGCCGGCCTCGGCGGCAGCCATCTCGACTGGACGCTCGTGCAACCGCTGGTGTCGTTGCGGCTGCGCGCCTGCAGCTACGATCGCGCCGGCGCGGGCTTTAGCGCCGCCGCCTCGCGCCCGCGCTCGCTCGACGCGATCGTGGAGGATCTCGGTCGCCTGCTGGAAACTGCGTCCATCGACGGACCGCTGGTCCTCGCCGGCCACTCCTTCGGCGGAATGATCGCCACCCGCTTCGCCGCCGAGCATCCGGACCGGGTGAGGGGGATCGTGCTGGTCGACAGCATGCACCCCGACCAGTTCGCCCGGTTCGAGGCGGACGGCGTGGCGGTGGCCCGTGACCCCTACCAGGTCCTGAACCGCACGCACCCGGCCTCGGCGGTCTACGGCCTGCCCGACAGCCTGCACCGGCGCGCCATGGCGCTCGCATCGGCCGACAAAGCCCGCAAGACCATCATCGGCGAGATGCGTGCCATGCCCGAGGCGCTGGCCTCGGTGAAGCTCGCCGTCCCGGCGACGGTCGTCGCGCGCGTCCTGGCGCATGGCGACCTGGCCTGGAACCGCCTGTATCCGGACGGCCGGATGGAGCGCGCCTGGGCCGTGCTGCAGGCCGACCTGTCACGACGCCTCGGCGCGCCCGCGCCGCTCTTCGTGCGGGGCGCCGGCCACCAGATCCAGCTCGACGCGCCCGACGTCGTGGCGACCGCCATTTTCGAGGCGTCCGGCCTTCCGCAGACGAGCATTGCCAAAGACCGGCCGTAGATCCACGATGCCCGCACGGCCCAGACGAGGCTGGCGACGGGAGGGACGGCATGCGGGCGGGATTTCTGGCGTTGGCCGTCGCCTTCCCGGTTCTGCTGGCGGGAGGCGGTGCTTTTTCCGCGGGCTCGGGGCTGGTGTTCGTCACCAACGAGCGGTCGGACGAGATCTTCGTCCTGAACCAGCGCGACGAGGTGGTCGAGTCCTTCAAGTCGTGCTCGCGCCCCCGCGGCATGATCTTCACCCCCGACCGCAAGAGCCTCGTGGTCGGGTGCGGCAACGACGACACCATCGCCGTCTACGACATCGCCTCGCGCAAGCTCGTCCGTCGCTACCGCGATATTCCGGACCCGGAGACCTTCGACCTGCATCCCAATGGCCGGGACCTCTACATCTCCAACGAGGACGACAGCGAGGCGAGCCTGCTCGACATGGAGACGGGCGAGGTGAAGGCGCACTACCCCACCGGCGGGGAGCCGGAGGGGGTGCTCATCACGCCGGACGGCAAGCGTGTCTTCGTGGCGTCGGAAGTCGCCAATCTCGTCCATGTCATCGACGTCGAGAAGAACGCCGTCATCAAGGATATCCCGACCGGAAACCGTCCGCGGCGCTTCGCGTTGACGCCGGACGGACGCGAGCTCTGGGTCTCGGCCGAGATGTCCGGCGTGGTCGACGTCATCGACACGCAGTCGCTCACCTCCACCGGAAAGATCGAGTTCAGGCCGAAGGGCATGAGGCGGGAAATGGTGACGCCGGTGGACCTCGTGATCACCCGCGACGGCAAGACGGCCTATGTCGCCCTCGGCCGTGCCAATCATGTCGCCGTCGTCGACGTTCCGTCCCGAAAGGTGACGGACATGATCCTCGTCGGCAAGCGGCCCTGGGGCCTGCGGCTCACGGCGGACGAGAAGACCCTCTATGTCGCCAATGGCCTGTCCGACGACCTCAGCATCATCAGCACGGCCACGCGGCGCGTGCGCAAGACGGTGCCGGTGGGCATGATCCCCTATGCCGTTCTCGTGGATGACTAGGCGCCTCGTCGCCGCGTTCCTCGCCTGTCTCTGGCTCGCGCATGACGCGACCGGCCCGGCGCTGGCGCAAGCGCAGCGCGAGCTCGTCATTGCCTATGTGTCCCGCGCCGACGATCCGGCCTATGTCGAGGTGAAGGCGCGCGACGGCGTGTTCCGTCTTGTGCGCCGCTCGCCGCTGCCCGGCGCGGAGCTCGGCGTTCGGGACGCCCTCGCCGGCGCGCGCGCCGCCGGCCTCGCCCTGCGGCTCGAAAAGACGACGCTCGCGGCGGGCGACGACCTCGGCGCGGCGCTGGTGCGACTGGCCGGTGCAGGCGCCGCGGCGGCCATCCTGGACGTTCCAGCCCGGGACTTCCGGTCAGCGATCGGCAAGGCGCCCGGCCTCCTCCTGGTCGACATTCGCGAGACCGACGACGCCCTGCGAATCGACACCTGCGCCGCCCCCGTCGTCCACGTCCAGCCGAGCCGCCTCCAGCGCACCGATGCGCTCGCGCAGTTCCTCGTCCGCCGCAACTGGAAGAAGCTCCTCGTCCTGCACGGCCCCGAAGACGAGGACAGGGCCCAGGCGGAGAGCATGCAGGCCTCGGCGAAGAAGTTCGGCGCGCGCGTCGTCGCGACCAAGGCCTTCTCCGTCAGCAACGATCCCCGGCGCCGGGAGGAGACCAGCGTCGCCCTTCTCACCGGAGGGGCCGACTTCGACGCCGTCTTCATCGCCGACAGCCTCGGCGATGCCGGGCGCGTGATGCCGTACCGGATCGCGTTGCCGCGACCGGTCATCGGACCGCACGGCCTCGATGCAGTGGCGTGGAGCCCCTTCCACGAGCGCAACGGAGCGCCGCAGCTGAACCGGCGCTTCGAGCGCGATGCGGGCCGGCCCATGGCGGACGCGGACTGGGCCGCCTGGGTCGCCGTGCGCGCCGTCGCCGAGGCCGAGGCCCGCGAGACCCGGGAGCGGACCGGGGCTCCCCTGCATCGTCGTATGCTCGACCAGGAGTTGCGCCTGGAGCTGTACAAGGGCGTGCCGGGCTCGTTCCGGCCCTGGGACCGGCAACTCCGGCAGGCCGTGCTGCTCGCCACGCACAACGCGGTGGTGGACCAGGCTCCGCTCGACGGCTTCCTCCACGAGACGAACACGCTGGATACGCTGGGCCTTCTGCCCAACCAGACGCCTTGCGGGGCCTCCGCGCGATGACGACGGACCGCCCGGACGCAGCCTCGGCCGGGATCGCCGTGGACGATCTCGTGAAGACCTACGGCCGCACGACGGCGCTCGATTCCGTTTCCTTCCGGCTGCCGCGCGGAACGTTCACCGCTCTTCTCGGCCCGAACGGGGCGGGAAAATCGACCCTCATGCAGATCCTCTCCGGGTTGTTCGCGGCGGATTCGGGCCGCGTGACGGTCGATGGCCTTTCCCAGTCGGACCATCCCGTCGCGGTTCTGTCGCGACTGGGGATCGTGTTCCAGCAGCCCTCGCTCGACCTCGACCTCACGGTGGCCCAGAACCTCGCCTACTTCGCCGGCCTGCACGGGCT
>CAZJCW010000022.1:0-29784 GCA_964544365.1 uncultured Alsobacter sp. | reverse complement strand
CCGGGAAGACGTCCCGACCGGCCAGGGTCGGCGGCGCGACAAAACACCGCGCTTGGGTCCAGGGCTTCGCCGCGGCGTCTGTCAGCGCGTTGATTTCGGACATGTAGGCTGCACCCTCGCTGCGAAGCCTGCGATCCATGGCGGCGGCGTCTGGCCATGCCGCGAACGCCTCCCACCGGATCGCACGACCCGCCAGATAGCCGTGCGCGCCGGCCCGGTAGGCGTAGGTCAGCACACGCCGGAACGCATCGACAAGATGACGAAAGATCACCGCAAGACGGTCGTCCGGGAAGCGCAGGCTTTTCTGTCACCCATGGACGCCGATCCGTCCTGGGCAGCTTCCCGTCGACCTGTGGATCAGACGGCCGCCAGTGCGACCGCGATATCCTCGATCAGGTCGTCGGGATGTTCGAGGCCGGCGGAAAAGCGGACAAGTCCCTCGCCCACGCCCATCTGGGCACGCACTTCGGGCGTGAAACGCTGGTGCGTGGTCGTGCCGGGATGCACAACGAGGCTCTTAGCATCGCCCAGATTGTTCGAGATCCGGATCAGCTTCAGGGCATCCAGGAAGCGGAAGGCGCCGGCCTTGCCGCCTTGCACCTCGAACGCGACGAGGGTGGAGGCGCCCGACATCTGGCGGGCGATGATCTCGGCCTGCGGATGATCGGGGCGGCCGGGATAACTGAGCCGGATGACCTCGGGGCGGCCCGCCAGCCAATCGGCGACAATCCCAGCCGTCTCCGTCTGCCTGCGGACGCGCAGCGGCAATGTCTCGAGGCTCTTCAGCATGACCCACGCGTTGAACGGCGACATGGCCGGGCCGGTCTGCCGCAGCGGCGTGTGCAGGTTGTCCTGGATCAACTGGTTCGAGCCTAGGATCAGCCCGCCGAGGCAGCGTCCCTGGCCGTCGATGTGCTTCGTCGCCGAGTAGACGACACAGTCCGCGCCGAGTGCGAGGGGGCGCTGCCACAGAGGCGTCGCGAAGACGTTGTCGACGATGAGCTTCGCCCCGCACGACTTCGCAATCCCGGCGACGGCGGCGATGTCGATGACCTCCAGCGTCGGATTGGCGGGGCTTTCGAGAAAGAATACCTTGGTTTGCGGCGTTACCGCTGCCCGCCACGCGTCGAGATCCGTCCCGTCGACCAGCGTCGATGCGACCCCGAAGCGCGGCAGGTGCTCCTCCACCACGTAGCGGCATGATCCGAAGAGCGCGCGCGCGGCGACGACATGATCGCCCGCGCGGACGAGCCCCATCAGCGCGGCCGTGACGGCGGCCATGCCGGTTGCCGTCGCGCGACACGCCTCGGCGCCTTCGAAGGCGGCCATGCGACGCTCGAGCATCGCGACCGTGGGGTTCGAGAAGCGTGCATAGATGAAGCCCGGATCATCGCCCAGGAAGCGCGCCTCGCACTGCTCGGCGGTGTCGTACACATGGCCCTGGGTCAGGAACAGGGCTTCCGACGTCTCGCCAAAGGCCGAGCGGAGCGTGCCGGCATGAACGAGTTCCGTTTCGAGGTGGCGCAGTTTGGGAGAGGGCGATGTCATGAGCCGTGAACTCCGGAGACGGTCTTGCTCCTACCGCATCCGGGTGCGTTCGTAAAGACGGACGTTTCGTCCGTCAAAGAAGACGAGCGTTGCTTTGAACGTCGAAACCGGGTCCGTCCTACGCTGGACGATGCCTTAGAACCCATCCCCGGATCGTCTCGTACGAAACATCGAGGTCGCGGTCGGCCAGCCGTTCCTCGGCATCAGGAACCAACGCATCGCATCCGCCGAACCAAGCGACCGGGGCGAATTGAGACGCTCCGCCACGATCTTGCTGGTCAGGCCACGATGATCTCGCGGGAGGAGGCGGTGAGCCGTTCGACGCCGGTCTTGGTGACGAGGACGTTGTCGATGATCCGCGCACCGAGATGCTCGTCTCCGAGATAGACGGGGGGTTCGACGCTGAGCACCATGCCCGCCTTTAGGGTATAGGAACTGTCGGCCAGCATGTGGACCGGTTCGCCCCAGGTCGGCGGGAAGCCGGGTGCAAGCCCGTAGCCGGAGGTGTGGACGCGGCCATGGGCGAGGCCGGCTTCCGCGATGACCCGTTTGGCTGCCTCGTGGGGAACGGTGGCGGGCACCCCGTCCCGGATCTCTGCAATGCAGGCGTCGCAGGCGCGCGAAACGACGTCGTGCAGTTCACGCATCCGGCCAGTTGGTGGCCCAAGGCTGAAGTTGCGGCCGATCGTGGCAGTATAGCGCCGCCAGGTTGCACCGTATTCGACATTGCCGAAGTCTCCGGCCCGCAGCCGCCTGTCGGTGGGCGCGCCGTGGCTGAAGCAGGAGCGCTCGCCCGAGACCAGATTGATCGGGCTCGCCGTGAGGCCGCAACCCCGGGCCATGAGCGCGCCGATCACTTCGCCCGCGATTTCGATCTCGCTGCGCCCCTCGCGCAAGCCTGCGGAGAAAACGCCGAGCCCCTCGTCGGCAAGGGCGACGGCGCGCCGGATGAGACCGAGTTCGGCGGGCGACTTCACGAGTGTGAGGTCGTGGATCAGGGTCGTGGCTTCGACGAGGTCCGAACCAAGCGCCTCGCGAAGCCGGACGTAGTGATGGGGGTGGAGGTAGTAGGCCGGAACCTCCATGCCGATCCGTCCGCGCAGAGCGCCGGATCGGTCGGCGACACGCAGGAAATAAGGGATGGGGTCCTCGTTCTCCCCGCCCCCGTAGGTCTCGATGACATCCACGAGTGCATCATCGTGAAACTCGTTGCGCTCGCCCTCGCGGGTGAGGATCGTCAGTGGCCCGGGCTCCGCCGAGACCAGCAGGCACTGGAACTCCTGATAGCTCTTGGCGTCTGATCCCGTGAGCCAACGGATCGTGACGGGATGGAAGAGGACGAACCAGTCTAGCCCCGCACCGGCGATGGCACGCCGCGCCCTCGCCCGCCGCTCCTCGAATTCACCGGCCGAGAAGTCGTGCTTCGACATGGCTCGCCCTCGCTTCGCTCAGAGCGCCGGGAGCGGACGCATCGGTCCGCCGAGCCACTTGGTGTGGAGTTCGTCCAGGTCGCCGTTGAGCGTGCTCTGGAAGATGAACGTATCGAGCCAGCGCAACAGGTTGTGCTCGCCCATCCGTACGGTGACATGGGCGGGAGCGCGGCGCAGGGCGAACTTGAAGTCGAACTCCTTGCTCGGGTTCTTCTTGGCGAGTTCGACGACAACGACGCTGTTTGCGGCGAGCATCTGCGACTGGCCGGACAGGTACGCCTGCACCGCCGTCGCGTTGTCTTCCGTACGCATGATGTCGGCGCCCGGCGCGAGAGCGCTGAGCACAAGATCCTCGGTCGTTCCCTTGGCGACGCTGATCTTGTTGCGACCGAGTTCACCGGGGCCTTTCACCGCGAGGGACTTCGGCCCGTAGACCGCGAGCGACGTGTCTGCATAGGGCGCGCTATACATGACCTGCCTTGCGCGCTCTGCGGTGATGGACATGGCGGCGATGTTCATGTCCGCCTTGTCGGTCAGGAGAAAGGGGATCCTGCTCGCGGCAGGAGCCTGCACGAGTTCGAGCTTCACGCCGAGGGACTTGGCGACGAGCTTCGCCATGTCGATGTCGAAGCCCTCGAGTTCGCGGGCGGCGTTCTGCGATCCGAAAGGCGGGACGTCGGCAAAGACGATGACGCGCACGACGCCCTTCGAAATGATGTCGGCGAGTTTGTCCGCCCGTGCGTCGACGCTCGCGGCGGCGACGAGAACAAGGGCGCAGGCGGCGGTGAGAAACGTTCGCAGGTAGGACCTCATGGCTGCTCTCCTCCTCCTTGTTGTCCTCAGTGCAGGACTGCGCTGAGGAACGTTTCGAGTTCGGGCGTCCTGGGATTGGCGAGGACGTCCGTCGCTTTTCCCTGCTCCCAGATCTTGCCCTGGTGCATGAACAGGACGCGGGAACTGAACCGGCGGGCGAAGCCCATTTCGTGCGTGACGAGCGCCATGGTCATGCCGCTGCGCGCCATGTCCTCCAGCACCTTCAGCACCTCACCGGTAAGTTCGGGATCGAGGGCGGACGTGATCTCGTCGAAGAGCATGAGCTTGGGCTGCATGGCGAGCGAGCGGGCGATGGCGACTCGCTGCTGCTGGCCGCCGGAGAGCTGGCTCGGATAGGCGTCGAGCTTCTCCTCGAGCCCCACGCGGCGAAGGACATCGCGTGCAATCGCCAATGCCTCTTCCTGCGCCATGGCCTTCACGACGGTGGGGGCCAAAGTGATGTTGCGGGCGACGGAGAGGTGCGGAAAGAGGTTGTAGCTCTGGAAGACGATGCCCACCTGCTGGCGCAGCTTGCGAAGATCGGTGGCCGGATCGTTGACGCGGACGCCGTCCACCATGATGGAGCCGGCCTGGATCGGCTCCAGCCCATTGATGCAGCGAAGCAGAGTGCTCTTGCCGGATCCCGAACGGCCGATGATGGCGATGATCTCACCCGGCTCGATGGTGAGCGACACGTCGTCGAGGACGGTCAGGTCGCCGTAGCGCTTGGTGACATTGGCGATCTCAACGAGCGACATCGAGTTTCCGTTCGAGGCTGTGGCTCCACTGGCTCAGCGGAAAGCACATGGCAAAGTAGAAGAGCGCGACGGTGATGTAGACGGTGAAGGGCTGGAAGGTGGACGCAGTGGTCAGCTGGCCTTCGCGAGTCAGCTCCACGAAGCCGATCGTCGCCGCAAGCGAGGTGTTCTTGATGAGCTGGACGAGGAAGCCCACCGTGGGCGGGATCGCGATGCGCACGGCCTGGGGAATGATGACCCAGCGCAATTGTTCGGCGAAGCCGAGGCCCAGCGAACCGCCCGCCTCCCATTGAGTCTTCGGGATGGATTGGAGCGAGCCGCGCCAGATCTCTCCCAGAAACGCACCGGCATAGATCGAGAAGGCCGCGGTCGTCGCAATCCACGGCCTCACGGGCAGCCCAAAGATCGACAGTCCGAAGAAGAAGACGAACAAGATGACCAGGAGCGGCGTGCCCTGAACGATCTGGATGTAGCAAACGGCCAGTGCTCGCAGGACGAAGAGATTCGAGACCCGCATCACAGCGATAAGGAGCCCGATCAGTGCACCGCCTGCAAAGGCAGCCAAGGTGAGCAGCACGGTCCAGCGCACCGCCGCTGCGAGGAAGTAGATGTCAATGAGACCGAACTGTCGGATCATCGCTCGCGGAACGCCAGTTTGTAGGCGAGCGAGAAGAGGACCCGTAGCGCCAGCGCCAGAGCCAGGTAGAGAACCGCGATCACCGAGTAGACCTCGAAATCGCGAAAGGTGCGGGACTGGATGATCGAAGCAGCATGGAAAAGCTCCTGCACCGAGATCTGCGACGCGATACTGGTGGCGAGCATGAGGAGGATGAACTGGCTCGCGAGCGCCGGGAACATCAGCTTCAGAGCCGGCAGGATCACAACGTAGCGAAAGACCTGAAAGCCCGAGAGGCCCAGGGAGTGCCCCGCCTCGATCTGCGGCCGCGGGATGGCCTGAAGGCCCGCCCGCACGATCTCCACGGAATAGGCGCCCAGGTTGATCGTGAGGCTGATAAGAGCAGCGGTGAGCGCATCGAGCCTCAAACCGATGCTCGGCAGCCCGAAGAAGACGATGAAGAGCTGCACCAGCAGCGGCGTGTTGCGGATGACCTCGACATAGGTCCCCACGAGACCGCGGAGAACCGGCCCGCCATAGAGCCTCGCCGCTGCCCCGGCGACACCGATGGCGAGCCCCAGGACCATGGTGACGACGGATAGGTAGAGGGTCGTGCCCAATCCCTGCATCAGAAAGGGCCAGGACGCGAAAACGTCGCGGAACTGGAACGTATAGTTCATGGAGCAAACGCTCCGCGGGCCTTGCCGGGCGACGCGCCCTTGCTTGTTGCCTCGGCGGTGCGGCACGGAGGGTGGGCGCTCATGGCCGCGGGTCCCTTCCCTAGCGTTAGACCTTTAGACTAGGCGGTTTGCGTATGCAGTCAAGCTTCGCTAATGAAGCGACAGGAGAGTGTCATGCCGCCATCCGTCGCACGCCCGGACAGGAGCGCCCTCGCTTATTCGGCCCCTGCCCTCGAGAAGGGGCTCGAGATCATAGAACTCCTCGCCCAGGCGGAGGAGCCACTCTCGACCCGGGCCATCGCCGACCGCTTGGGTCGCTCGAAGGGCGAGATCTTCCGCATGGTGTTCGTGCTGGTGGAGCGCGGCTATCTCCTGCGCGATCCCGTCACGGACGAGTTGAAGCTCAGCAATCGGCTGTTCGAACTTGGCATGCGCACGCCCCGCTCGCGCCAGCTCGTAGAAGTCGCGGCGCCTGCCATGGAGCGCCTGAGCGAGCGGATCGGCCAATCCTCCCATCTCGTGGTCGTCAACCGCGGAGAGACGGTTGTCATCGCCGCTGCCGTCGGGGGGGCAGATCTCAGTTTCACGCTGCGGCTCGGTTATCGCCGCTCCGCCCTCGACGCCACGTCCGGCCAGATCATCCTGGCTTTCCAGGACAAGGACCGTCGGGCACGCATGATCGACGATGCTTTGGAGAGCGCCGATCTGGCCGTCGATCGCGCCGAGTTCGAGGCACGCCTCGATGCCATTGCCGCGCGCGGCCACCTCGTCGCGCAGAGCCACGACGTCGTCGGGGTCACTGACATCGCGGTTCCGATTCTGGGCCGTCACGGGCGCGCCATGGCCGCCATCGTGGTGCCATACCTCAACCGGCACAGGGCCAAGCCTGAGCATGACAATGTGCTCGCCGATCTCGTCTCGACCTGTCGCGCCATCGCCGACGAGTTGAACTAGCGCCTTCAGACCGTCCCCTCGGGGCCAGCCCCGCAGACGAGCACGCAGATCCGGCGGCTTGCTGCCAACGCTTCATGGTGGACATGAAGCGCGGCGAGGGAGGCTGCGCCGGATAAGTCGGCGGCAACGCCCGTCTCGAACCAGAGGCGGCGGGAAGCCTCCTCCATCGCCTCGTCCGTGACGAGCAGGATGTCCGACACGGTCTGCCGAACGATCTCGAAGATGCGCTCGTCCGTCTCCCGGCAGGCCATGGTCGGCACCTTCGTCGTGATCGACTGCAGCCTCACGCGCCGTCCCGCGTCGAGGCTCGCCTTCAGGGTCGGGGAGCCCGTGGGCTCGACCCCGATCACGCGGATGTCGGGACGCTTGGCGCGGAAGGCCGTGCCTAGACCGGAGATCAGCCCGCCGCCGCCGATCGCGACGAGAATGGTGTCGATGTCGGGCATGTCCTCGATGATCTCGAGCCCGAGGGTCCCCTGCCCAGCCACCACGAGCGGATCGGCGAAGGGGTGGAAATAGGCGGCGCCGGTCTCCTTGGCGAAGGCGAGGGCGGCGGCGTTGGCTTCGTCCCAGGCATCGCCGACGATACGGGTGTCGGCGCCCCAGGCCTTCATCTTGGCGAGCTTGGCGGGAGAGACATTGGAGGGCAGGAAGATCGTGGCGCTGGTCCTGGCCGCGAAGGCGGTGCGCGCGACGGCAAGGCCATGATTGCCGCCCGATGCCGTCACGATGCCTGCGGCGACCTCCTCCGCCGGCGCCCCCAGAAGCCGGTTCATGGCGCCGCGGGCCTTGAACGACCCGGTGACCTGGAGGCATTCCAGCTTGAGGATCACGTCCGCCGAAACGGGAGGCGGATCCTTGGCCTGGGTCAGGGCCATGACGGGCGTGCGGCGTATGTGGGGCGCGATGCGCTCACGCGCGGCCTCGATGCTGGCTAGATCGATCATGCGTCGCGTCCCTCGTACCGCGCAGCGACAACGAGACAGCAATTGCCGGGCTCGACATGCCCGGGCTGTCGGCGCCCGTAGACGATCCCCTCGGCCTGGTAGTGTAGCGTCTCCGGCTCGCGCCCAGGATCCCAGATGGTATGGATGCGCCCGGCGGGCTGCCCTTCCCGCACATGCTCGCCGTTGGCATGGAAGGGCTCGAACACACCCTTGACCGTCGCGAAGACGTAGGCCTTCGGCCCCGGAAGTTCGAGGATCAGGCCATCGCCCCGGCGCGGTGATGCGTGCCGGCTCTCCAGGACGCCCAGGTGAGCGAGAACATTGCGCACGCCCCTGCGGCAGATCGCGAGAGCGTCGAGGGAGACCTTGCCCCCGCCGGCCATCTCGGTGCCGACGGTGACGAGCCCGGCCCGGCAGGCCGCGGCGGTCGCGGTGCGGGGCTCACCGAGATTGCTGATGACGACGGTGAGCGGCGCATCGAAGGCCTGAACCGCCGCGACGTTGCGCTTGGCGAGGTCTGGATCGTCCGTCGGTTCGATGATGGCGCTGGGCAGAATGTCGAGGGAGGAACCTCCCGAATGGAGGTCTATGAATGCATCGCCGCGGGGCAGGACATGGTCCGTCACGTAGGCGACGATCTGCTGAGTGATGGTGCCGCGCGGGTCGCCGGGAAAGGTGCGGTTGAAGTTCAGCCCGTCCACGGGAGAGGTGCGCCTTGCCGCCATGGCGGCGGGCGCGTTGACGGCCGGCATGAGGATGAGCCGGCCTTGGAGCTCGCCGGGGTCGAGATCCCGGATGAGTTCGCCGATGGTGATCGGCCCCTCGTACTCGTCCCCGTGATTGCCGCCTTCGATGACGACCGTCGGACCCTTGCCATTGGCGATGACGCATAACGGCACGCGAGTAACGCCCCAGGCGTCCTCGTGAGGCGAGTGGGGGATCATCACGAAGCCGATCTGCTTGCCCGGCTTGTCGTAGTCCACGGTCGTGAAGGCGCTCGATGGCCTGACTGAAACGGGATGTCCCATGTCGTCTCCTCGTCAATCTAGATCGGGGCGTCCCAGAGCGCGGGGGTGCGAAGGGCTTCGGCCACCTTGGCGGCGATGGCCTCGAGGAGCCGCTCGCCTTTCTCGGCACTCGCGGTGCTTGCGTCGCCGATCACGCCGTTGAGGGAGCGCGTCCCCAGTTGCCGCCAGCGATACATCCCGGGATTGACGCTCGCGATGGCGGAGGCGCCGGGGATGTACTCGCCCCGGCATTGCGGCAGGACGTCCTCGTCCACCTCTGCCCGCTCGAGGGCGAGGATCATGGACGTTTCGGCCTCGCAGGCATGGAGCACCGCGCCCTGGCGCTCGAGCAGGGAGGCGATCTCCTCCGGCGCGAGTTGCCAATAGGTGGCGGCGGCGATGGGCAGGCGATGCCTGATGGTGAGTTCGGTCGCGATCGTTTCAACGGCGGCGATGTTGCCGCCGTGGCCGTTCAGGATGCAGATCCGGCGGAATCCCTGCCGGATCGCGGATTCGCAGACGGCATTCAGAAGCGCCTGCATCGTGGCGAAGTCGAGGGTGATCGTTCCGCCGAGGGAGACATGATGCTCGGACATGCCGAAGGGGATGGCCGGCGCCACCACGATGGGTTCGTCCCGGGCCACGAGGCGCGCGGCGCGAACCGCGACCTCCTGGACGAGACGATGATCGACCATCACGGGCAGGTGCGGCCCGTGCTGCTCGGTGGCCCCGATGGGCACGACGACAATGGCGTCGTCCTCGGCCGCGCGGCGCAATTCAGCGGCGCGCAGCCGTCCCCACTCGACGGATCTCATCACCGTGGCTCGCCTGTCCTGACCCCGCCTTGCCTGGCCGTCCTCACAGGGTCGGCAGCGGGTCCATGGGCATTCCGAGGTACTTCCGGTGCAGACGGTCGAGTTCATCGTTCATCGTGTTGAAGAAGATGAACCCGTCGAGCCAGCGGGCGAGGTTGTGTTCGCCCATCCGCACGCCCATGTGGGCCGGGCTGCGACGGATGACGAACTTCCGGTCGAATTCCTTGCTCGGATTCTGCTTGGCGAGCGCTTGCGCCACGATGCTGTTGGTGGCGAAGAGTTCGGCCTGGCCGGACAGATAGGCCGCCGCCGCCGTGGCGTCGTCCTCTGTGCGCATGACAACCGCCTTCGGGTTCATCTCGGTGATGGCGAGATCCTGCGTCGTTCCCTTGGCTGCGGCGATCTTGTTGGATCCGACCTCACCGGCCGCCGTGACTTTCAATGACTTCGGACCATAGACCGCGAGGAAGGTGTTGGCGTAGGGCGCGGTGAACATGATCTGCTTCGCGCGCTCCGGCGTGAGGCCCATCACGGAAATGACGATGTCCACCTTGTCGGTGATGAGGAAGGGAATGCGGTTCGCCCCCGTGATCTGCTGGAGTTCGACTTTCACGCCGAGCGCCTTGCCCACCATTTCGGCCAGTTCGACGTCGAAGCCGATGGGATTGCGGCTGGCGTCCTGCGCGCCGAAGGGCGGCGCATCGAGCGGCACGCCGATGCGGACCACACCCTTCGACATGATGTCAGCGAGCTTGTCGGCCTGGGCCGCCCCGCTTGAGAATACCCCGACGGCGAGCGCGCAAGCGGCGCCGAGAACCGATTTCAACAGCGACTTCATGACCGTCTCCCTCTTTGTGCGACAAGCGCAGCCCGTTGCGTCGGGCTTTGGCGAAGATGTTGGGGAAAGACGAGCCGCTCAGAAGCGCCGTTCGCGAGAGCTGGATCGTCCGGCCTCCCAGTCCGCGGCGGTGGCCGTGGACGCTGCATGGCAGACTAGGATCGCTTCGCCTATGCAGTCAAGTTTCGCCCATGAAGCGCCCCGATTCCGGAGGTCCGAAATTCAAAGTTGCGATCCGTCGGCTGGGACTTCGCCGAAACGGCGCTGAACTGAACAACTCCATGTCCAGTCAACCGTCGAGAGTTTGAGATGGGCTGGCCAGCCTCCGCCTGACGGTCGTTCGGTAAAGGTGGTATCAAGATCGCTAAGGACCAAAGCCGGCGGAGACAGCCGAATGGGAGAAGGCTATGGCGCTTCAGGCTGATATCGTGTTGCGCAACGGGCCCATCTGGTGCGGCCTGGACGACGGTGTCGTGGAGGCGCTCGCGATCTTCCAGGACAGGGTCCTGACGGCTGGCGGCGACGCCGCGGTTGCTCCGCTCATCGGTCCCAAGACCCGCGTCATCGATCTCAACGGGCGACTGGCGACGCCCGGCCTCAATGATTCGCACCTGCACCTTGTCTCGCTCGGGATGAGCATGCTGTGGGTCGATTCCAGGCCAGAGTCCGCGCCGACCCTGGAAGCACTGTTGCATGCCATCTCGGCCCGCGCCGCCACCTTGAAACCGGGGGAGTGGATCCTCTCGCGAGGCTATGACCAGACCAAGCTCGACACGGGTCGACACCCGTATCGGGAGGAACTCGACCGCGCCGCTCCGGACAATCCGGTGATGCTGGTCCGTGCGTGCGGCCATATTGCGATCTGCAACTCCGCGGCGCTTCGGCACGCAGGCATCGACGAGAATTCGCCGACGCCGCAGGGCGGCCTGATCGAGAAGCGAAACGGCCGCCTGACGGGGCTGCTTGCCGAAAACGCTCTCGGCCCGGTGCAGGCGGCAATTCCCGCCCCGAGTGAGGAAGACCTCATCGCCGGCATCGAGCGCGGCGGCCGCTACCTGCTGTCGCTTGGCATCACCAGCTGCATGGATGCAGCCGTCGGCCAGAAGGGCGGCTTCGGCGAGATCGCGGCCTATCATCGTGCAAAGCGTGACGGTCGCCTGCCGGTCCGCACCTGGCTGACGCTGCTCGGAGATGATGGTCGCTCGATCGTCCCGCAATGCTACGAAGCTGGACTGATCAGCGGCACAGGCGACGACATGCTCATGATCGGGGCCGTCAAGCTCTTCCTCGATGGTTCAGCCGGCGGGCGCACCGCTTGGATGACCTCGCCCTACCTGGGCGACGACCGGACGACAGGTGTCTGGATGTGGGAGGACGCCGAACTGAACCGCATGGTGCTCGACGCTCACATCAAGGGTTATCAGCTCGCCTGCCACGCCATTGGCGATGCCGCGATCGAGCAGCTCATCACGGCCTATGAGCTGGCGCTCAGGACGCATCCGGATCCGGACCGGCGCCACCGCATAGAGCACTGCGGTTTCTCGACCGCGTCACAGCACGAGCGCATGGTCAAGGCCGGCATCTATCCCTGTCCTCAGCAGGTCTTCATCCATGATTTTGGCGATGCCTATGTCAAGGTCCTGGGACCCGAACGGGCGCTGTCGAGCTACCCCCTCCGGACGTGGTTTGATCTCGGCCTGAAGCCTGCGACGGGCAGTGACGCGCCGGTCTGCGACCCGAACCCGTTCCCGAACTTCCACGCCATGCTTACGCGAAAAACCTGGAAGGGGACGGTGATGGACGAGAGCCAGTGCGTCTCGATGGAGCAGGCCCTGCAGGCCTACACCGAACATGGCGCATTCGCACAGAAGCGGGAGAGCGTGAAGGGGCGGCTCGCTCCCGGCTTCCTCGCCGACATCGCCGTGTTCTCGCGGAACCTGCTTACGGCCGAGCCTGCCGACATCCTCGAAGATACACGCTGCGATCTCACTATTCTCGGCGGTCAGGTCGTCTACGAGCGAGCGTGACGCTGTGTGAAGTTCACACAGAACGTTAGAATCATTTTCGTGATGTGAATTCTTGGCCAGAACGAACTCTTGCGCGCGAAATCATGCCCTGTTTGTCGTGGAAGAGCAGTTTTACTCTAGCTCCAGTACTGCTTGGGCAATAGTTCGCTGGCGACGCGCGCCAAGTGCCGATGCATGCCTAAGGCGGCATTCTCGGGTTGCCGCTGTTCAATGGCATCGACGATCGTGTCGTGCTCGTCGAGGCTTGGGTTGTCCAGCCGCGGCTGCTCCTTCTCGCGAAGGCGAGCCCAGACGACCGAGCGACGGATCGCATTCAATGTTTCCATGAAGCTGATGAGAACGGTGTTTCGTGTCGCCGCGCCGATCGAGGCGTGCAGTCTGTTGTCCCAGATGACGTACTGCTGAAACGTACGGGCGCCGCGCGTGCGAGCGAGGCACAGCCGCATCTCTGCGATTTGTCCGGGCGTGGCATTCATCGCAGCGAGGCGCGCCGCGTTCGGCTCGAGGATCAGCCGCGTCTCCATCACCTCGGCCGGGCTCGAGCGAAGAGCAAGCGCGTTGATGTCGGTGTCCGTGCTGCCGGGACGGGATCCCACGAACGTGCCCTTGCCGACGTGCCGCCAGATGTGCCCCTCGGCCTCCAGGGTCGCCAGCGCCAGTCGCAGAACGCCGCGCGAGACCCCGAGCATTTCCGCAAGGTCGCGCTCTGGGGGAACCCTGCTGTCGATGGCCCATTCGCCCGTCGCCAGCCAGGCCCGCATCTTGTCCAATGCCGCCTGCTTGCTGCTCACGCTGCACCTCTGAATTCCAGCCAGGTCTCAGGCAGGCCCGACGAGGGCCCGCTCCGGCCCGTCCGGATCGCGTTCCGCCCGGCAGACCGTGTCGAGGATCATCGTCGATACACCGTCGTCCGAAAAGTGCGGCCAGTGCGGAAGGCCGGGGTGGTTGGGATCTCCCGTGCGGGCAAAGGCGATCCACGCGTCCGAGACCTTCCTGGCCAGCGCCAGCGCTTCCGAACCGCCGCCCGTCGCCGTAGCGCAGCGGTCGGCATTGGCGAAGACGAAAGGCAACTCGGCATTGTGGTAGGCGCGCGGTCGGCCATCGAGCATCGGCGTCTGCCACTGGAACCAGTAGAGCCAGGCCTTGCCGGCGCCCTGCGCGGCCTTGCGGCGGGCCTGCAGGACTGCGCATTCGCGGATGGTCGAGGAATAGGCCCGTGACATCAGATCGAAGGGGGAAGCATCCGGGTGGCGGTGCCGGAACAGGTCATAGACATCGTTCGCGGTCTCGCCGAACGCGGTCGCGAACGACGCGCGGACCTCCGCTTCCGTCGTTGCCTCGACATCAGGATTTCCGATGCCGTGGTGAAACTCGTTCAGGGTGGTGCCGACGAGCAGCGGAACGTGCGCACTGATGCCGGGACCGTCGGGAGCGAAAGCGTGGCGCGGCAGGACGTGGCCATCGACCACCGGTTCCCAGCGAACGCGGGTGTTGCGGCGCGCGGGGTTCAGAGGCGGACAAAGACGAGCAATTGCTGCGCGCTCGGCGCGGCTCAGGGCGGCGTAGGGCAGATCATGGAGACGACCGACCTGCGTGGCGGTCAGGCCCAACTCGTCGAGGACGGCACCTGTGAGCCTGAGCGACATGTCGACGTCCATCTGACGCAGGGCGCAGTTGCTCTGCACGATGGCCCGATGGAAGAGGCCTGCTGCAGCCGGCATGGCCATCAAGGTCGTGACCTTGGCTCCGCCTCCCGACTGCCCGAAGAGGGTCACGCAGCCGGGATCGCCACCGAAGGAGGCGATGTTGTCGCGGATCCATTCGAGCGCGAGGACGATATCCAGCATCCCGGCATTGCATGACCCTCGATAGATCTCGCCGAAGGGCTCGAGATTGAGATGACCAAGCACGTTCAGGCGATGATTCAGGCTGACGACGACGACGTCTCCCCGCGCCGAAAGCGCCGTCCCGTCGAAGGCTGCCTGCTCGTGACCGGAGCCTGTGGCGAAGTGTCCGCCATGCAGCCAGACCATCACGGGCCGACGATGTCCGTCGAGCCCGGGAGACCAGATGTTGAGCCGCAGGCAGTCCTCGGATTGCGGCGCATCCGAAAAGCCCAGGAGAAAGCTCTCCTCGATCAGGGCGAGTTCGCTTGCCGCCAGTTCTGCTCGTGGCGCCTGCGGGCAGGCCGGTCCGTAGGCGACTGCCGATCGTACGCCCGACCAGGGTTGTGGCGACGACGGGGCGCGGAACCGCGCGCTCCCGCCGACCGGAGCCCCATAGGGCACTCCCAGCAGCGTATGGATTCCTTCGCGCCGGAACCCGCGCACTTGGCCGGCCGTCGTTTCGACGACCGGCGTGTCGGTGCTGACCCGCAATCCGGTGCCGGGCGGAGCGTTCCTATTCATTGCCGGCCGCCGCGGACTGAGCCAGAACGCCGCCGCGCCGCCGCGACCGGATCCACGGCAGAAGGGCAGACGCGAGTGCCAGGAGCCAGATGACGTTTCCGATCGTCGACGAGAACAGGATCGCAGGATCGCCCTGTCCCACCCGGAGAGCGCGCAACAGATAGGTCTCGAACAGGGGCCCGAGAAGAACGCCGACGAGGATCGCCGTGACCTCGTAGTTCGTTTTCCGCGCGATGTAGCCGACGACGCCGAAAAACAGGGCAAGACCCATGTCGAAGATGTACTCGCGTTCGGAAAACGCCGAGATGACGATCATCGACAGGATGAGCGGCACGAGGAACTTCGTGGGGATCCAAACGACCCGGCTCATGTAGCGCGCGAGCGGCAGGATCAGGATCGTCATCAGCAGATAGGCCACGAACATCTGCACGAACACGCCGTAGGCGATCTGTGGCTTGTCCGTGAAGAGGCGTGGGCCCAGAACGATACCATTGTAGGTCAGCACGATCATCATGACGGCGCCGGTCGCGCCGCCCGGAATGCCCAGCGCCATCACAGGAACGAGGGTCCCCGACGTGACGCCGTTGTTGGCCGATTCAGGGGCGATCACGCCGCACGGATGACCCTTCCCGTAGTCTTCGGGATTCCGCGAGAGCAGTTTGGAGTAGTGGTAGGCGAGGAAAGCAGCAATCGTTGCGCCGGCGCCCGGCAGGATGCCGATAAAGAGTCCGATCAAGGACGTCCAGACAGTCTGCCACCAGTACTTGAACGTCAACCGCACGCCATCGAGTGTGTCCGCCCATCGCGCCTCCTTCGCGCTTGCGAGCGACGATTGGTGAACGACGGTCTCTTCCTCGAGCATCACCAGGGCTTCGGAAATCGCGAAAAGCCCGACCAGGGCTGCGATCAGAGGGACGCCGTCATAGAGTTCGAGAAGACCGAACGTGGCACGGGGCGTCCCGAAGATCGGATCGGCGCCGATCGCGCCGATCATCAACCCGAAGAATCCTGCGATGAGGCCCTTGAGCATGTCCTTTGAGGCGATGGCCGCGATCAGCGTCAGGCCGAACACCATGAAGGCGATCATCTCGACGCTTCGGATGTAGAAGCCGAGCTGGCTCAGGACCGGCAGTGCCGCAATGGTCACCGCCGTGGTGATGAGGCCCCCAAACGCGGACGCCGAGAAGCACAGCACAAGCGCCTGCTGCGCCTGGCCCTTCTTCGTCATCGGGTAGCCGTCGAGGGTCGTGGCAGCAGCGCCACCCTCGCCTGGCATGTTGAAGAGAATGGCGGGGATGCCGCCGCCCAGCTGCGTCGCGCAGTAAAGCGAGATCATGAAGGCCAGTGCCGCATTGACCTCCATGGCGAGGGTCAGGGGCAGCAGCATGATCAGCGTGTTCTGTGCGCTGAAGCCCGGCAGGATTCCCACCAGGATTCCAATCAGCGTCGCCGGAAGGATCACCCACCACAAGGCGATGGAGTCGATGAACAGCGTGCCGAGAAGGTCGACGGGAATGGTCACGTCAGCCGCCTTGCCCGGTCAGGAAGGCGACGAGTGACTGGTCGATCGCACCGCGCGGCAACTTGCTTTTCAGGAGGAGGATGAACAGCAGGAAAACCGAGGCGGATGTCGCCAGGGAGATGCCTATGATCTGGCGCGGCCGCCGGACGCCCATGATGACCATCGCGGCTGCCATCACCAGGAAGAGGCCGAGCGTGGTCCCGGTGAAGGGCAGCGCGGCGACGAAAAGCGCGAGGACGACCAGCAGTCCGAGCCGCTTGCGGTTGTTGGGGGTGTCGGCCAGAAAGTCGCCGAGGCCGAGCGTCGCCTGGCCCCGCCAGCGTTGCAGCGCGATCGTCGCGAACTGCAGCATGCACAGGGCAAGCAGCGCGAATCCGATCAGCCACCCGGTGCTGCGGGCCTCCCAGGTCAGCGCTTCCGTCGAGACAAGATAGTAGAGCGTCAGCCCGACAGACATGACCGGGATGATGAGATCCGCCCCGATGGGAACGGGCCCCCCGGGTCTTTCGGCCCGGGGGGCGCGAGCGCCTTCTTCGCCTTGCGCGGACACAGTCTTATTTCTTCGCAGTCAGCTGCGGCTTGAACTTCTGGGCGACTTCAAGAATACCCTTCGCATATTCCATGCAGGTTTCCTGATCGAGGTACTTCACCGCGTCCCATGGTTGCGGCGTGCGGCTGATGTCCTGCTTGAACCGCGGCACGCCGAACACCTTCGCCGCCGTTTCCTTGAGGAGCTTGAAGCTTTCGGGGTTGGCTGCGGCCCAGTCGGCGTGGACCGCGAAGGCCCGGGACGTGTAGAGGTCCGGCAGGTTGGTGCCCAGCGCCTGGTTCACCAGCGGGGCGTTCTCGTTCACGTGCGCCAGCTGGTTGAACTTGCGATTGAACACGGTGAGCACGCGAAGGGCTCCGCCTGCCTCGTTGGGCACGCCTGAAATGCCCCCGGCGCCGATGTCGGCCTCACCGTTCATCACTGCGGTCACGGCCGGATTGCCGCCGCCATAGGGGATGAGGTTGAACTTCGCGCCGGTCTGTTCGGCGAGGGTGAGCATGCCGATCGATCCCGGATGCGGGATGCGCGTGACGGACACGTTCAGTGTCCGCTTCTTTGCTTCCGTGATGACGTCGCCAACGGTTTTGAACTTGCTGTCCTTGCGCGCGAAGATGCCGCAATCATCGATATCGACGCCGCAGAAATAGATGAAGTCACCGGGGAATTTGTAGCTCGGGCTCTGGGTCACATACATGATGATCTCCGGACCCATGTTTCCGAAGAGGAGGTTGTATCCGTCACGGTCCCGCTTGTTGAGGAAGAGTTCGTAGGCCACCTGGCCTCCGGCCGCCGGTTGGTACTCGAACTCGAAAGGCTGGTTGTTCAGCATCGGGCTCCAGGACGGCGTGAAGGACCTGACCAGGACGTCCGCGCCGCCTCCTTGTCCCGTGGGGATGATGACCTTGAAGGAGCGCGACGGGTAGGCCGCCTGGGCGGACGCGGAAGAGACGCGACCTCCGATCGCAAAGAGCGCGATGCCTGCGGCGACCTGACGACGGCTTGGCGTGAACAGATGTGACATGGCCGGTTTCTCCCTCGTGATTTGATCCAGCCCCGTGCGATATTGGCTGAACCAATTATAGTATTGGTACTGTTGAATTCATTGTCGGATCAGGCCATCATCGTGTCAATGCCCGACTGGATTGGCCCAATATAGTGATTGGTACAGTCCTCTTCGTGACAAACGAGCCGCCGCTTGATCCTTGTCGCCATGCAGCCTGCGTCCACCTGACCTCTCGGAGAGCATTCGATGCCCTACATCGCCCCGATCGTCGCCGAGGGCCACATGATCGACAAACTGCCGGGCGTGCGCCTGTTCCTGTGGAACAAGCGGCATGCCGGCGCGCATCCACCGGCGGGGCACGTGCTGTTCGTGCATGGATCGTCGATGGCGGCCCAGCCCTGCTTCGACCTCCAGGTCAACGGCCGCAACGACTATTCCGTGATGGACATGTTCGCCTCGCTGGGCTGGGACACGTGGTGCCTCGACTGCGAGGGCTACGGACGATCCGACAAGCACCGCGACCGCGTCTTCGACATCGCAGACGGGGCGGATGACCTCGACGTCGCCACGGCCTTCATCCTGAAGCAGACGGGAGCGGGGACGCTGAGCATCTATGGTGGTTCGTCAGGCGCGCTGCGCGCCGCGCTTTTCGCCCAGCGTCGTCCCGAGCGTGTGGGACGCCTGGCGCTGGATGCCTTTGTCTGGACGGGTGAGGGAAGCCCGACGCTCGCCGAGCGCCGCAAGCGCCTGCCTGCCTTCCTCGCGCAGAAGCGCAGGCCCCTGGACGCCGCGTTCATCCAGACGATCTTCGACCGCGACCACCCGGGTTCAGGAGATCCCGAGGTGATCGCGGCTTTCGCCAAGGCTGTGACCGAACTCGATGATTCGATCCCGAACGGGACCTATATCGACATGTGCTCCAACCTGCCGATCGTCGACCCGCTGAAGATCACCGTGCCCACGCTCATCATGCGCGGCCAGTGGGATGGCATTGCCTCCTTCGAGGACGTCGCCGCGTTCTTCGCGCGGTTGCCGAACCCCGACAAGCAGCTGACCGTCATGCCCGGCGTGGCTCACTCGTCGTTCCACGGCAAGAACCACGAGATCGCGAAGCACATCCTGCTGTCCTTCTTCACGCAACCGGCTCCCGTCTACACGGGCACGCACTAGGCGACGGTCGTGGAGTGGTCCGCTCTGCTGATCCCTGCGGGCCTCGGCGCGTCGGTCGTCCTGACTTCGTTCGTTTCCGGCGTCTTCGGGATGGCGGGAGGGATCATCCTGCTCGCCATCCTGATAGGCTCGGGCATGGACGTCGCGCCGGCGATGGCCTTCCACGGCGTGGCGCAGGCTTCCGGCAACATCTGGCGCGCATGGCTGTGGCGTCGGCACGTCGACTGGGGAATTCTCGGCTGGTTTTGCCTGGGCGCCTTCTCGGCTTTCGCCGTCTTCTCGATCATCCGCTTCGTGCCCGACCGGGCCACGGTCCTCATCCTCCTCGGGCTCGTTCCCTTCCTGACGCTCGCGCTGCCGGAGAGGATCGTCCCCCAGGCTGACCGGCCTGCCGGAGCGGTCGCGTGCGGCGCGAGCAGCATGGGGATCACCCTGCTGGCAGGGGTTGCCGGACCCTTGGTCGATGCCTTCTTCGTCAGAACCAGGCGCGACAGGCGCGACATCGTCGCGACGAAGGCGGGCTGCGCGTTTGTCGGGAACACTCTCAAGACGATCTATTTCTCGATCGCCTCCTCCGCTTCGCTGTCACTCGACGTCACCCTCGGGCTCGTCGCAATCGGCGCCTCGATCGTCGGCACGACACTGAGCCGGAGAGTGCTGGAAGGCATGAGCGACCATCACTTCCGGCGGTGGACCCAGAGCATCATCATTGTCATCGGGACGGTGTCGATTGCGATGGGGGTCGCCGACCTCCTGCGCCCCTGACCTGCAAGCGAAGGTTTCGCCCGGTGCGCGATAGCCGGAAGTGCAGGGCGCCGGCGACAGCGCTCCGACCGTGCAGTGGACGCCTGTGAGACTTCTGGGCAAACTCCGGCGACCGCTTTGGCACAGAGCCCATTCTTGTCCGTCGACCAGCCACGAACCGATTCACGTCAGACACAGTTGACGCTGCGTCAGATCGAGGTCGTGCGAGCGGTCATGATCGCCGGCACGATTTCCGGAGCAGCCAAGATACTGGGCGTATCGGCTCCCGGCATAAGTCGCCTCATCAAGTATACTGAGCGTTCCATCAAATTCAAACTATTCGAGAGAAAACAGAATAGATATTTTCCAACTCGGGCTGCAGAGGACATATTCGAGCAGATCAATGCGGTATATGCTCGGGTCGATGACCTGCAATACGTCATCGGGCAGATCGACCGCGGCGCCGGCGGCACCCTGCGCATCGCGTCTGTGCCATCCATGGCGAACGTGATGGTGCCCCGCGCTCTTGCTCGACTGCGTCAGCGCTTCCCCGAACTCGCCATCGATCTCGACGTGATCAAGGTGCAGGAGGCGCAGGACTACCTCCTGCTCAACAAGTGCGAACTGGCCGTCCTGAGCTACAGCTTCGACCATCCCGGCATCGAGATGATGCGGATGGTGGAGGGAAGCCTGCGTTGCATCGTCCCGCTCGATCATCCCCTCGCCGAACAGGACGTCGTTTCGGCGGCCGAGATCGCGCGCTATCCGCTTGTCGGGGTTACGCCTGACGACCCCTATGGCAGGATTACCTCGGAGATCTTCCGCCGCCTCGGGCTTCCTTTCCGCATCGCGATGCATGTGCGCTTCGGCGTGACGAGTGTCGGCCTGGTGCGGGCCGGAATGGGCGTTGCCATCATCGATCCGTTCGCGGTTGCCCGTGGCAACCTGCCGGGTGTGAAGGTCCTGCGGATCCGCGAGCCGACCAGCTTTTCCGCCTACGTGGCCTTTCGGGTCGACCGTCCGCTGTCCCGGCACGGCGAACTGTTCGTCCGCATGCTGCGGGATGAAATGATCGAGGAGGTGCGCGGCGGAACATGATGTTATGTTTCGTGCAAAAAAATGTCCTCGCGGCACGGCTTTGCCTGTGCATACTTCGCAAGGCGAGGCTGCTGGCTCTTCAGGGAGCGCAGCCGACGCGAACGAGTCCAGCGGGCCGATGTCACGCAGGACCTAGCCGCAGGGAGAGCCATCATGATCTCGAAGAGCGCGCTTCGCGCAACCCAAGCCACAACCCGCCGTTCGACCCTGCTCGCGCTGGCCGCGGCCGGGCTCGCGGGTTCGGCGATCGTCTCCAGTGCCGCGGCACAGGAGGTCTTCATCCCCAACATCGTGGAGTTGTCCGGCGCGGGGGCTGTCTCGGGCACCAACTGGCGCGATGGCATCATCCTCGCCGTCGAGGAGATCAACGCCAAGGGTGGCATCCTCGGTCGTAAGCTCAGGGTTCCGCACCTCGACACCCAGAGCGACGCCAGCGTGGCCCGCGCCCAGGTGCAGAAGGTGATGGACGACAAGCCCTACGTCATCCTCGGACCGGTCTTCTCCGGTTCGGTGCTGGTGACCATGAACCTCGCCCAGCAGAACGAGATCCCCGAGATCGTCGGCGGGGAAGCCGCCGCGATCACGCAGAGGGGCAACCCGTTTGTTTTCCGGACGTCGTTCGGCCAGCAGGCCTCGATGCCGAAGATTGCGAACTACATCCGTGACGGGCTCAAGGCGAAGACCGTCGCCGTGCTGTGGGTCAACAACGACTTCGGGAAGGGCGGCCGCGACAATTTCGTCAAGGAGATGCAGAGCCGCGACATCAAGGTCGTCGCCGACCTCTCCACCGAGTCCGGTCAGGTCGACTTCGCCGCCGACGTCGTGAAGCTCAAGTCGGCCAATGCAGACGCGGTGTTCGTCTACACGAACGAGGAGGAGAGCGCCCGCTTCCTCAAGGAGGCCCGCAAGCAGTCGCTGAAGGGTGCGCTGATCGGCGAGACCACGCTGCTCTCGCAGAAGGTGATCGAGCTGGCCGGCGATGCCGCCAATGGCGTCAAGGGCCATGTCGGCCTCTCCGCCGACGCGCCGGTGCCTGCGCTCAAGGAATTCGGCGAAAAGTTCAAGAAGCGCTTCAACTACGCGAACGATCACAACGGCATCAAGGGCTACACCGCCGTCTACATGATCAAGCACGTCACCGAGAAGAACGGGAAGTTCGACAGCAAGGCCTTCGCCGATACGCTTCACGGGCTGACGATCACGCCTGACAAGGAGCCCGGAATCCTCATGGAGGCGACCTGGGACAAGAACGGCGACATCGACCGTGCCAGCTTCCTCGGGGAGGTTGTCGGCGGCGCGCAGAAGATCGTCGAAGTCCTGCCCAAGCTGTCCAAGTAGACCGGCTTCGCCACCCTTCGGAACCGCACGGCCGGCGGCAGCGCCGGCCGGTCGGGAGGGATGTACCCATGCCAGTGATGCAGCTTCTCATCTCGGGCCTTGCGACCGGCGCGATCTACGCGTTGATCGCGGTCGGCTTCTCGCTGATCTGGCAGACATCGCAGACCATCAATTTTGCCCAGGGCGAGTTCGTCATGGTCCCGGCCTTCTTCGTGCTGGTCGCCATGAACCTCGGCCTGTCTTTTCCGCTGGCGATCCTGGCGGGGCTCGTCGCCTCGGCCTTTGTGCTCGGCTTCCTGTTCAAGCGGATCATCGTCGATCCGATGCTGCGCCATGGCGTGCTGCCGCTGGTGGTGGCGACCATCGCCCTGTCGCTGTTCATGCGTGAGGCGGTCAAGGACTTCTACTCCTCCCAGGCCCAGCCGTTCCCGTCGCTGGTGGCCGATGCGGACATCTCGATCCTCGGCACGGTCGTGTCTGCGCAGAGCCTGGCCGTTCTGCTCGTGGCCGTCGCCGTCGTCGCCGGACTGCACGGTTTCCTGCACCATACGCGGCTCGGCCGGATGATGCAGGCGACAGCACAGAACAGCGCCGTCGCCCGCATCCTGGGGATTCCCGTGGAGCGGATGATCCTCCTCACGTTCCTCATCAATTCCCTGCTTTGCGGGGTGGCGTCGATCCTGATCAGCCCGATCTATCTCGCCAAGTTCACCAACGGTGAGACGCTGGGCCTTGCCGCCTTCGTCGCCGCCATCATCGGCGGCTTCAACCAGGTGCGCGGCGCCATGCTCGGGGGCGTCCTGCTGGGCGTGCTCGACAATCTCTGCGCCGCCTACATTTCCGCCCAGTATCGTTCGGCCGTGCCGCTTCTGCTGCTTGTGGCGGTGATCCTGTTCCGCCCCCAGGGCCTTCTCGGCCGCGTCGAGGAGCGCACGGTGTGAAGCTTCTCCGGATCCTCGGCTGGCTCCTCGCGGCCGCCGCCATCGTATTCCTGATCGCGGCGCCCATGGTGCTGCGCTCCTACGGGGTCTATCTGCTGGCGCTTTGGGCCGTCACGACGATCGCTGCGCTCGGTCTCAACCTGACCCTCGGCTACGCGGGCCAGATCTCGCTCGCGCAGGGCGCCTTCGTCGGCATCGGCGCCTATACCGTCGCGTTGATGACCGGGGCCGGCGTTCCTTACTTCGTGGCCTTCGTGGCGGCCGGCGCGCTGTGCTTCGCAGTGGGCTGGTGCCTCGGTTATCCGGCCTTGCGGGTCCAGCATCATTTCCTCGCCTTCGTGACGCTGGCCTTCAGCACGCTGGTCTTTCTGCTGCTGCGCAACGAGCAGTGGCTCACCAATGGCATCTACGGCATCAACGACATCCGCCGGCCTTCGGTGTTCGGCATCTCCACGGGACGCAACGCCAATTTCTACTACTTCGCCCTGGCGATGCTGGCCGTCTTTGCCTTCGTCAAATGGTGGATCATCCGCTCGCCCTGGGGGCGCGCATTCGTGGCCCTGCGCGAGAACCCGGTCCGGGCCGCATCGCTCGGCGTCGACGTTCGCCGCTATACGCTGATGGCCTTTGCCATCGGGTCGTCCTTCGCCGGGTTTGCCGGCGCCCTCTACGCCCCGCTCGTCCAGTTCATCGAGCCGAACTCGTTCCAGCTCACCTATTCGCTGAAGCTGCTGCTGATGGTGCTCGTGGGCGGCGCCGGTACCTTCCTTGGCCCCTTCTTCGGTGCGCTCATCGACCTGCTGCTGCCCGAGTGGCTGCGGGTCACCCAGGGCTACTACCTGCTGATCTACGCAGCCCTCGTGATCGTGCTGATGATCGTCTGCCCGAAAGGGGTCTCCGGGCTGTGGACCATGGTGGTGGACCGCTGGCTGGGGCCGTCCTCCACATCGAAGCCGCCGCCAGGGGCCGCGAAGTCTGCGAACTGAGGTTCAAGCACATGCACGCCATGACAACGCTGGACGATGACGATGCGCGAATTGCGATCGAGGTGATCAGGCTGGAACTGGTCGCGCGGGGCCGCACCGCGGTGATCGCCGTCGTCGATGCCCACGGTGAAACGATCGCGATGCTGCGCATGTCGGGTGCCCCGCTGAGTTCGATCGACATCGCCTTGAACAAGGCATACTCGGCAGCACGCCTGCGGCGCCCCTCCGCCGATGTGGGACGGCGGGTTCGTCATCCCGAACAGGGCATCGATATCGCCTACTACAGCGATCCCCGCATCATCGGTTTCGGCGGCGGACTTCCCGTCACCCTTGCCGGTGAGACCATCGGCGCCGTGGCCGTAAGCGGCCTTTCAGACGCCGAGGACGAGGAACTGTCCGCCCTTGGCATCGCCGCGATCATGCGATCAAGCCCCGCCGCCCCGCTGTCAGCGGCTGGCTGAAAGGATTCGAAACCGATGGCCAACCAGGACCGCTTTCTCCTCGCCGGCGTGATGGGCTACCCCGTCATGCATTCGCGCTCGCCCCGCTTGCACAACTACTGGCTCGAGCAGCACGGACTGCTTGGGACCTATGTTCCGCTTGCCATCCAGCCCGAGGGCCTCGTGCCGGCGCTGCGGGCTCTGCACCCGCTGGGCTTTGCCGGCTGCAACATTACCGTGCCCCACAAGGTTGCCGCCATGGCCGCCCTCGAGACCATCGACGCGATGGCCAAGCGGATCGGCGCCATCAATTGCGTGATCGTCGGCAAGGACGGCGCCCTGCACGGCACCAACAACGACGGCTTCGGCTATATCGCCAGCATTCGCGAGCGCTTCCCCGACTGGCGCGCGGACGCCGGTCCGGTCGTTGTGCTGGGCGCCGGCGGCGGTTCGCGCGCCGTGCTGGCAGCACTCGCGGATGCGGGCGCCCGCGAGATCCGGCTGATCAATCGGTCCCGGGCCCGTGCCGAGGGTATTGCCTCCGACTATGGCTCGCCGATCTCGGTCTACGACTGGGAGGATCGCTCTTCGGCGCTGTCCGACGCCGCCATGCTGGTGAACACAACGAGCCTCGGCATGTCCGGCCAGCCGCCGCTCGATATCGCGCTCGATCGCTTGCCGCCGTCCGCTCTGGTCTCCGACATCATCTACATTCCGAAGGAAACGCCACTGCTGGCTGCGGCCCGGGTACGCGGCAATCGCACCGTGAACGGCCTCGGAATGCTGCTCAACCAGGCGCGGCCGGCCTTTCAGGCCTGGTTCGGCATCCTTCCCGAGGTCACGCCCGAGCTTCGGGCCATGATCGAGGCTTCGATCCCATGAGCGCGACCGGATCCCTCTTCGACATGAGCGGGCGCGTGGCGCTCGTCACCGGCGGCTCTCGCGGGCTCGGTTTCGCGATGGCCCGTGCGCTCGGCCACGCCGGCGCCCATGTGGTGATCAATGGGCGCTCTGCCGATACGCTGGCTGAGAGCGCCGCGCGCCTGGCCGCCGAGGGGGTCCGCTGCAGCACGGCCGCTTTCGACGTCGCCGATCCGCAAGCCGGGCGCGAGGCCGTGGAGAGGATTGTCCTCGAACATGGCCGGCTCGATGTGCTGATCGCCAATGCCGGTCTCGTCAACCGTGCGCCGCTCGGCGAGTGGACCCTCGAGGCCTGGGACGCGGTGATCGATACCAACCTTCGGTCTGCCCTGTTCCTTGCCCAGGCCGTCTCAGGGCCCATGAAGAGCCAGGGTTCCGGAAAGCTGATCTTCACATCCTCGATCACCGGCATTCTTGGCCGTGCAACGATCCACGCCTACGTCGCCTCCAAGAGCGGTCTCGCTGGCCTCACCCGCTCGCTCGCGGCCGAACTCGGCCCGTTCGGGATCACCTGCAACTCCATCGCGCCGGGCTACTTCGAGACCGACCTCAATCGGCCGCTGCTTTCCGACGAAGCCTTCGTGAAGCGCGTGGTGGACCGCACCGCGCTGAAGCGCTGGGGACGACCGGACGAAATCGGTGGGGTGGCCCTCATGCTCGCCTCTCGCGCCGGTGACTACATCACCGGGCAGCAACTCGTCGTGGACGGCGGCATCACCGGAACCATGTGAGCGCGAAGACACCATGCCCGCCGTCCTTGAAGTTCACGGCCTGGCCAAGCAGTTCGGCGGCATCACTGCCGTGGACGGCGTGTCTTTCCATGTCGATGAAGGCGAGATCCTTGGAATCATCGGCCCGAACGGCTGCGGCAAGTCGACCTTGTTCAATTGCATCCTGGGCCAACTGGCTCCGACCTCGGGCAAAGTGACCCTCGACGGGCGAGACATCACCGGCATGGCTCCGCCCGCCCTCAATCGGCTGGGGGTCGGACGCACCTTTCAACTGCTGCAGGTCTTCCCCGAGCTGAGCGTCCGGGAGAATCTGATCCTTGCCGGCCAGGAGCATCACGGGACCTTGCTGTCGCGATTGCTGGGGCCACGCGATGCCGGGCTGACGGCTGCGGCGGATCGCATGATCGGCTTCTTCCGCCTGGGGCACCTTGCCGACGCGAAGGCCGGAGGGCTCTCATACGGTCAGCAGAAACTGCTCGACGCCGCCATGGCCTTCATGGCCGGGCCGCGCCTCGTCCTGCTCGACGAGCCCGCGGGTGGGGTGAACCTCTCCATGCTCGCGGACCTCAAGGACCGTTTGAAGGCCATGAACGCCGAGACGGGGGCCACCTTCGTCGTCATCGAGCACAACATGGAATTCATCATGGAGCTGTGCACGCGCGTGGTCGTGCTGGCTCAGGGCAAGGTGCTCGCGCAAGGCAGTCCGGCCGAGATCCGGGCCAACCAGGCTGTCATCGACGCCTATCTGGGGGGCTGACGCGCCATGGCGGACATCCTCGAACTGCAGGGCGTGGTGGCCGGCTACGGCCAGATGACCATCCTCAACGGCACGACATTCTCGGTGCCCCGCGCCGCGATCACCACGATCATCGGTCCCAACGGGGCCGGGAAGTCCACGGTGTTCAAGACGATCTTCGGCATCCTGCCGGCACGCTCGGGAACGATCCGGTTCGATGGCACCGACATCACGAACTGGACGCCGCGTCGCCTTCTCGAAGCGGGCATCGTCTATGTTCCGCAGGGCCGCAATATCTTCCCCGAACTTTCGGTGATCCACAATCTCGAGCTCGGCACCGTGGCTGCCGGCAACGCCGCGGACATGCCGGGACGCATCGCCGCGGCTCTCGCGCGTTTCCCGGCGCTTGAGCGAAAGCAGCGCCAGCAGGCATCGACATTGTCGGGCGGGGAGCAAAAGCAGCTCGAGATTGCCCGCGGCCTGCTGCTGGACCCCAGGCTGATCCTCATCGACGAACCCTCGATCGGCCTTTCCCCGCGACTGGTGACCGAGACCTTCTCGATCCTGACCGACCTGCGGTCACGCGGCGTCACGATTCTCATGGTCGAGCAGAACGCCAAGGCCGCGCTGGCCATGTCGGACTTCGGTCTCGTCCTCGAACTTGGCCAAACACGCATGTTCGACAAGGCGTCCGACCTGCTTGCCGACCCGCGCGTGGGACAGCTTTTCCTTGGCGGGCATGTCGAAACGTCCACGCCGGTGAAACGTTAGCAGCGAGGGAAACGCGATGGCCGACCTGACCGGTCCCTCCACGCGCGACACGCCATCCTGCGCCTGCCGAGACAGAGGAGGAGGGGCATGACGCCTGCGATAGCGACGGTATGTCTGTCGGGAGGGCTCCAGGAGAAGCTGGAGGCAATCGCGGCGGCGGGCTTCCGGGCGGTCGAGATCTTCGAGAACGACCTGATCGCCTATCCGGGCACGCCGGCCGATGTCCGGCGGATCTGCGCCGACCTCGGCCTGTCCATCGTCACCGTGCAGCCCTTCCGCGACTTCGAGGGGCTGCCGGAACCGCGCCGCTCGCGCACCTTCGACCGGGCCGAGCGCAAGTTCGACCTGCTCCAGGACCTCGGCACCGATCTTCTGTTCGTCTGCAGCAGCGTCTCGCCTGAGGCGCAGGGCGGAATCGACCGTCTTGCCGCCGACTTCCACGAGCTTGGCGAGCGGGCGGCGCGGCGGGGCCTGAGGGTCGGCTACGAGGCGCTCGCCTGGGGACGCTTCGTCAGCGACTACCGGGATGCGTGGGAGATCGTCCGGCGGGCCCAGCACCCGGCGGTGGGCGCCATCCTCGACAGCTTCCACGTCCTGGCCCGCGATCTCGAGCTCACGTCCATCACCACCATCCCGAAGGACAGGATCTTCCTGGTCCAGCTCGCCGACGCCCCGCGCCTGCAGATGGACACGCTGTCGTGGAGCCGTCACTGGCGCTGCATGCCCGGGCAGGGCGAACTGGACGTGGCCGCATTCATGGACGCCCTGGCGTCGACGGGATACGACGGCGCTGTTTCGCTCGAGATCTTCAACGACCGCTTCCGCGCGGGGTCGGCGCGGGCGGTGGCGGTGGACGGCCTGCGCTCGCTGCTGACGATGATCGACGACGCCTCGGTGAGGGCAGGGCGGCGTCTCGGCGGAGTGGCGCCGATGCCGGCCCGCGCGCCGGTCAGGGGCGTCGCGTTCACGGAGTTCGCCGTCGACGAGGCCGAGCGCGAGGGCTTCGCCGCGCTGCTGCGCGCCATGGGCTTCGCGCGGACCGGCGAGCATCGCTCGAAGGACGTCTCGCTGTGGACGCAGGGAGCGATCCGCATCGTCCTCAACAGCGACAAGGAAGGCTTCGCCCACAGCTACAACATCACCCACGGCACGTCGGTGTGCGCGATGGCGCTGGAGGTGCCCGACGCGCGGGCGACGGTTGCGAGGGCGACGGCCTTGCTGGACAAGCCCTATGCCGGCGCGGTCGGCCCCGGCGAACTCGACATCCCGGCCGTGCGTGGGCTCGGCGGAAGCCTTGTCTACTTCGTCGACCAGGGGTCGCCGCTCGGGCGCTGGTCGGAGGTGGACTTCCTGCCGACGGGCGAGGTCGGGGATGGGATCGGGCTCGACCATGTCGACCACGTGTCGCAGTCGATGCAGTACGAGGAGATGCTGACCTGGCTGCTGTTCTACACGTCGATCTTCGAGGCGCGGAAGACGCCGTCGCAGGCGGTCATCGACCCGGGCGGCGTCGTGCAGAGCCAGGTGATCGAATCGGGCCTGGGGGGCCCTGGTCCCGGCCTCCGGCTGGTGCTCAATGGCTCGCAAAGCCACCGCACGCTGTCGGCCCGGTTCCTCTCCGACTTCTTCGGTTCGGGGGTCCAGCACATCGCGTTTGCGACAGGCGACATCATCGGCACGGTCGAGCGGATGCGGGCTGCCGGCGTCGCCATGCTGAAAATTCCCGAGAACTACCACGACGACCTCGAGGCGAGGGTCGACCTGCCGGCCGAGCGGCTCGAACGGTTGCGCGCGCTCGGCATCCTCTACGACCGTGACGAGCACGGCGTCTTCCTTCAGGCCTACACCGCGACGCTCGAAGGGGGCTTCTTCTTCGAGATCGTCCAACGGGACGACTATGCAGGATACGGTGCTGCCAACGCCGCCATTCGCCTCGCCGCACAGGCCCGTGCCGCAAGGCAACCCGACATCCCAAGGTTCTGAAAAGTCACC
>CAZJCW010000021.1:9751-30803 GCA_964544365.1 uncultured Alsobacter sp. | reverse complement strand
GGCGGATACGGCCCGGGAGTTCGTCGAGGGCCGCGCTCCTCGCGATCGATGCGCAAAACGCGGACTTTCTCCGGGTCGAGGAGATCAGTCGCGAAGAAGCAGCCTGCTCTAACCAGACCCGGTGCGCGACCCTACAATAGTGGGGCCGAAAGTGGGGCCGACTGGTAGAAGACAAAATTTTGCGTTCAAATTCAGAGGCTTTTGGCGGAGAGGGGGAGATTCGAACTCCCGATAGGGTTGCCCCTATGCCGCATTTCGAGTGCGGTGCATTCGACCACTCTGCCACCTCTCCGAAACCAAGGTGCCGGGCCACGCCCGCGGGGCACGAGCCCCGGTGATCGGCGGGGGCAATAGCATGGGGTCGGCGGTTCCACAAGCGTGCACGGCATCCGGCCGCGTGCGACCCCTGCACCGGCAGCAGGCGCGGGTGCGGGCCGGGCGTGGCCGAGGGGTTCCGGGACTGCGGGTGGGATGCGCGGGGCGCCGGCCCGCCCTGTCCCCGCCGGGGCGTCGCGGGGGCGAACTCCCTGCCTCGTGGCCCTTGCGAGCATCGCTTGGCCCCGCCGCAGGCTGCTTGCGCGGTTGACAGCCCAAACGGGTTTCTGTAGTCACGCTGTCTGGCGCGCGACCGGCTTTCGGTTCGCGCGTTTCGTCTTTCCGTTGGTCCCGCGCGGGATCGAAGGTCAGGCGCCACGCCGGAAACAACTGCAAAGAAGCCGGCCGTCGGCATCCCCTGGATGACGGCAGAGCCGGGTCGAACACGAGGACAGAACGATGTTCGCAGTCATCAAGACCGGCGGCAAGCAATACAAGGTTGCCGCCCAGGACGTGATCACGATCGAGAAGCTGCCCGTCGAGGCCGGCGCCGCCGTTGCCTTCGACGAGGTGCTGATGGTCGGCGAGGAAGGCGCGATGAAGATCGGTTCGCCGGTCGTCGCCGGTGCGAAGGTCGAAGGGGAGATCGTCGAGCAGACGCGCGGCCCCAAGTCGATCTCGTTCCACAAGCGCCGCCGCAAGAACTCGAAGCGCAAGCGCGGTCATCGCCAGGAGCTGACCGTGGTTCGCATCACCGGGATCCACGCGGGCTGAGGCCCGCTGCGTCCGCCGGCCGAGCCGGACCGGACGCGTCCTGACGAAACGGCAATTTCGGGCCTGCGGGTCCACAGGGTTTACGGAGCATCACGATGGCTCACAAAAAGGCAGGCGGTTCATCCCGCAACGGTCGCGACTCGGCCGGTCGTCGTCTCGGCGTGAAGAAGTTCGGCGGGGAGTCGGTGATCCCCGGCAACATCCTCGTGCGCCAGCGCGGCACGAAAATGCATCCCGGAACGAATGTCGGCATCGGCAAAGACCATACGCTCTTTGCCCTGACGACGGGCAACGTGCTGTTCGAGAACAAAGCCAACGGGCGAATTTTCGTATCGGTACGAGCCCAAGAGGCCGCAGAATGACGGCGTAGGTCTCGACGAAGGACCTCCGCCGGCGCCCACAGCCCCGGCGGACCCCAGTCGCGACCAGCGATCCAAGTCCGGAGACCACCCCGAGAGGGGACGTCTGAGGGGAGGTGGGCAACCACCTCCCCTTCGTCGTTCACGGGTCACGCAACCGCGTTACCTCCCTCGAAGCCCCCAAAGCGAATCGGAGGGTCTGCATGTTTCCGGAGATCACACGGGACGACGTCTTCAGGCTCGAGACGCGCCGCCTCTGGCTGCGCTGGCCGCGCGCCAAGGATGCCGCTGCTCACGCCGCCATCGCGGCCCGCCGGGAGGTGGCCGAGATGACGGCGCGGATTCCCCACCCCCTTCCCGCCGGCAGCACCGACGAATGGGTCATCGAATCCCGCCGGGGCAATGCCGCCGGAGAGTCGATGACGCTGTCGGCCGTCCTCGCCGGCGGCCGGCGCGATGTCGTCGGTTCCGTCTCGGCCCGCTACTCCCCCGAGGGCCAGCTGGAGATCGGCTACGTGTTCTCGCCCGAGCACTGGGGCCGCGGCTACGCGACCGAGGCCGTGCAGGCCGTGGTCGACGCGGTCTTCATGCTCACGCGCGAGACGGCGATCGGGGCCAACACCCGCGTCGTGAACCCGGCGTCGCAGCGCGTGCTGCGCAAGTGCGGCTTCTCGCACGAGGGTTCCGGCCTTCGCGACTTCCCGGCTCGCGGCGGCCTGCTGCCGGTCGAGGAGTTCCGGCTGGATCGCAAGGTGTGGCTCAGCCTGAAGGGATGGGCCGTGCCGGACCTCGTCGGCCGCGACCGGCGACAGCCTGCCGCGGAGGGGGGCGTCGCCCATGCATGGTCCGAGGTCGCTCCCGCCGCGTAGGACATTCACGTCCTCGATCGGAGCAACACGATGTCCTTCACCCGCCGGACGGCGGCTGCCCTTGCCGCCGTCCTCATCCCCTTCGGCGCCGGCTCGTCCCGCGCCGCCGACCTGTCTACGGCGCCCGGCCAGGGGCGCCTCGTGCTGGAAGAGTTCTTTCGCGGCAACTTGGTGGCGGACGGCGTCTTCACCAACACCCGCGACGGCACGACGCGCGGGCTCAAGGTCCGCATGCGCGGCGACTGGGACGGCCGCACGCTGACGCTGGTCGAGGATTTCGTCTATTCGGACGGCGAGAAGGACCGCAAGACGTGGCGGTTCACCAAGATCGCGGACGGACGCTACTCCGGCACCCGCGAGGACGTCATCGGCACGGCGGATGTCCGCCAGCGCGGCAACGACGTGCTGCTCGACTACACCGCCCGCGTCACCACGAAGGACGGTTCGACCTACAACATCCGGTTCTCGGACGTGCTGGCGCTCACCGGTCCGCGCACGGTGCTGAATACGGCGGACCTCACCGCCTACTGGTTCTTCGACGTCGGCAAGGTGCGGCTGAACATCCGCAAGCTGTGAGCGACCGCCGCGGAGGCCCAGGGGCCGTCGGCGCCGGCCTCCGTTCGGTTCGACGGGACGTTCCCTAGATCCCGTCGTCCTCGGTGAAGAAGCCGCCGGACTGCCGGCGCCAGAGCGAGGCGTAGTGCCCGTCGAGGGCCAGCAGTTCGTTGTGGGTGCCCTCCTCGACGATCCGGCCGCGGTCCATGATCACGAGCCGGTCCATGCGGGCGATGGTGGAGAGGCGGTGGGCGATGCCGATCACGGTCTTGCCCTCCATGAGGTTCTCCAGCTGCTCCTGGATCGCCGCCTCGACCTCGCTGTCCAGCGCCGAGGTCGCCTCGTCGAGGATGAGGATGGGCGCGTTCTTCAGGATCACGCGCGCGATGGCGATGCGCTGGCGCTGGCCGCCGGAGAGCTTCACCCCGCGCTCCCCGACATGGGCGTCGTAGCCGCGGCGGCCCGCCCAGTCCTCGAGATCGAGGATGAAGTCGTGGGCGTGGGCCTTGCGCGCCGCGGCCTCGACCTCCTCCGGCGTGGCGTCCGGACGGCCGTAGCGGATGTTGTCGAGGATCGAGCGGTGAAGCAGCGACGTGTCCTGCGTCACCACGGCGATCTGCGCCCGCACGCTCTCCTGGGTGGCGCTGGTCACGTCGATGTCGTCGATCAGGATGCGGCCCTTCTCCAGGTCGTGGAAGCGCAGCAGCAGGTTGACGAGGGTCGACTTGCCGGCGCCCGAGCGGCCGACGAGGCCGACCTTTTCGCCCGGCTTGATGCGCAGGGTCAGGTCCTCGATCACCGTGCGCTCGCGGCCGTAGTGGAAACTGATGTCCTCGAAGGTGACCGCACCTTTGGTGACGGCCAGCGGCGTCGCGTCGGGGCGGTCGGTGACGCGGATCGGCTTGGCGACCGTGTCCATGCCCTCGTGCACCGTGCCGAACTGCTCGAAGACGGTCGTGATCTCGATGGCGACGCGGCTGGCGGTGCTGGACAGCTGGAGGGTCATGGGCAGCGCCGTCGCCACCATGGCGATGCCGATCTCGCCGATCTGCCAGAGCCAGACCGCGAGCGCGCCCGTCGCGGCCAGCAGGAGGCCCGACAGCAAGGCGAGCCCGGCGGTGAGGATGGTGAAGCTGCGCATCTGGACGCGCATCATCCGCGTGTGGCGGTCCAGCGACTTGCGGACGTAGTCGTCCTCGAGTTCGCCGTGGGCGAAGAGCTTCACCGTCAGGATGTTGGTGTAGCTGTCGACGATCCGCCCCGTCAGGGTGGAGCGCGCATAGGCGATGTCGGTCGCCGCCTTGCGGATGCGCGGCACGACGAACATCAGCAGGGCGATGTAGCCCACGGTCCAGCACAGGATCGGCACCGCCAGCCGCCAGTCCGCGCGGCCGATCACGACGACGCTCGTGAGCGCCAGCGCCACGAGATAGAGGATCACGGAAATGATGGACACGACGCTCGCGCGCAGCGCGTAGCCCGTTTCCATCACGCGGCTGGCGATCCGGCCCGCGAAATCGCTCTGGAAGTAGCCGATGCTCTGGCGCACCACGTGGATGTGGCTCTGCCACCGCACGAGGTTGGTGAGGCCGGGGAAGATCACCTGGAACTGCACCAGCCCGTTGATCAGGGAGACCACGGGCTTGGCCACCGCCACCACGACGACCATGCCGGTCAGCAGCGGCCAGGCTTCCGCCAGGAAGGTCTGCCGGTCGGCCCGCGCGATGGCGTCGACGAGGAGGCCGATGAACACGGGCACCGCGGCATCGAGCAGCGCCAGCATGATGCCGAGCAGCAGCAACGCCGCAAGGTGAGCCCGGACCTGCCCCGCAAAGTGCCAGATGAAGCGCAGCAGCCCCCGTGGCGGCGGACCGGGAGGCTCAAGCGCAGTGGGAAGGACGAGGCCTTCGAAGAACGGGAACATTGCTGGACCGGGAGGACTCGGCGCCGGGGAGGGGGCGCGCCGTTGATATCATGCTAAAGAACGCGGCATGCAGCCGAAAGATCGTTCACGCAACACAGCATCGCGATTGCGGCAGACATCACCGGCGAACCGGGACATGGCGCGCCGGCATGCCCTTGCGGCACATTCCGGCGCGTCCGGATGCAAAACCGAATTCCACTTTCGCGCCGCATGCTCTAGGCAGAGCGCATGAAGTTTCTGGACCAGGCCAAGATCTATATCCGCTCGGGCAACGGCGGCGCGGGATGCGTCTCCTTCCGGCGCGAGAAGTTCATCGAGTTCGGCGGACCCGACGGCGGCGACGGCGGCAAGGGCGGCGACGTCTGGATCGAGTGAGTCGAGGGGCTGAACACGCTCATCGACTATCGCTACCAGCAGCACTTCAAGGCGCGCGCCGGCACGCACGGCATGGGGAAGAACCGCGCCGGCGCCAAGGGGCCGGACGTCGTGCTGAAGGTGCCCAAGGGCACGCAGGTGTTCGACGAGGACGGCGAGACGCTGATCGCCGACCTGACCGAGATCGGCCAGCGTTTCCGTCTCGCCAAGGGCGGCAACGGCGGTTTCGGCAACCTGCACTTCACGACGTCCACCAACCGGGCGCCGCGCCACGCCAATCCCGGGCAGGAGGGCGAGGAGCGCTGGATCTGGCTCAAGCTCAAGCTGATCGCCGATGCCGGCCTCGTCGGACTGCCGAATGCCGGCAAGTCGACCTTCCTCGCCACGGTCACGGCGGCCCGCCCGAAGATCGCCGACTATCCCTTCACGACGCTCCACCCCGGCCTCGGCGTGGCGCGGGTCGACGCGCGGGAGTTCGTGATCGCCGACATCCCCGGCCTGATCGAGGGCGCGCACGAGGGGCACGGCCTCGGCGACCGCTTCCTCGGGCATGTCGAGCGGTGCCGCGTGCTGCTGCATCTGGTCGACGGGACGAGCGACCATGCGGGCAAGGCCTACAAGGTCATCCGCAAGGAACTCGAAGCCTATGGCGGAGACCTCGCCGACAAGCCGGAGATCGTCGCGCTGAGCAAGGTCGACGCGCTGACCCCCGAACTGCTCAAGGACCAGAAGGCGCGGCTGAAGCGGGCCAGCAAGCGCGAGCCGATCCTGCTGTCCTCGGCAAGCGGCCGGAACGTCCAGGAGACGTTGCGCGCGCTGCTGAAGGTGATCGGCGAGGGTGCGCCGGTGCCCGTCGAGGACGAATCCGAGGAGCCCAGGGAGCCGGTGCAGGAGACCCCGGGGGGCTGGCGACCGTGACGAACCGGTCGACGATTCGCTTCCTGCCCCTGCCGCCGTGACCGCCAGGGCCAAGACGGCCCGTTCCACGAGACGACCATGAACCGCCCCGCCGCCCGCCCCGCGCTTCCATCCATCGCCCAGTTCCGGCGCATCGTCGTCAAGGTCGGATCCTCGCTGCTCGTGGACCGCGAGCGCGGCCGCCTAAAGCACGCATGGCTCGCGGCCCTTGCCGAGGACATCGGAAACCTGCACGCGGCGGGGGCGGACGTGATCGTCGTGTCGTCGGGCGCCATCGCGCTCGGAAGGACCGTGCTCGCCATGCCCAAGGGCGTCCTCAAGCTGGAGGAGAGCCAGGCGGCGGCCGCGGTCGGGCAGATCGCGCTGGCGCGAAGCTGGGCCGAGGCGCTCGGGCACCAGGGGATCACGACGGGGCAGATCCTCGTGACGCTGGGCGACACGGAGGAGCGCCGCCGCTATCTCAATGCGCGCGCCACGCTGGGCCGGCTGATGGAGCTTCGTGCCGTGCCGGTCGTCAACGAGAACGACACGGTCGCGACGAGCGAGATCCGCTATGGCGACAATGACCGCCTTGCGGCGCGCGTCGCCACGATGGCGGGCGCCGACCTGCTCGTGCTGCTGTCCGACATCGACGGGCTCTACACCGCGCCGCCGCAATCCGACCCCGATGCGACGCTCATTCCGGTCGTGCCGCGCATCACCGCGAAGATCGAGGCGATGGCGGGCGGCGCAGGATCCGAACTGTCGCGCGGGGGCATGCGCACGAAGATCGAGGCGGCGAAGATCGCCACGGCCGGCGGCACCCACATGGTCATCGCCGACGGCCGGGTGAAGAACCCGCTCGGCGCCATCGCCGGCGGGGCCCGCTGCACCTGGTTCCTGACGCCCTCCAACCCCGTCGCGGCGCGCAAGAAGTGGATCGCCGGCGCTCTCGAACCGCGCGGCGTGCTGCATCTGGACGCCGGGGCGGCGCGCGCGATCCGCGCCGGCAAGAGCCTGCTTCCGGCCGGCGTCGCCCGCATCGAGGGCGAGTTCGACCGCGGCGACGCGGTGGTGCTGCGCGCGCCGGACGGCGGCGAGCTCGGCCGCGGCCTCGTCGCCTACGACAGCCGTCACGCGGCGCTGATCGTCGGGCGTTCCTCGCGCGACATCGAAAGCGTGCTCGGCTATGCCGGCCGCGCCGAGATGGTGCATCGCGACGACATGGCGCTCGCCGCCGAGGGATGAGACTCGCCGGGCTTCGCCCGAGCGGCTAGAAGACCAGCCTGAACCGGAGACCCGCGGCCATGCTCGATGCCGTGCGCACCACCGAAGCCGATGCCGTGACGACGCTGATGCTCGACATCGGCCGCCGCGCCCGCGATGCCGCCCGCCTGCTGGCGACGGCGCCGGCTGCCGCCAAGGACGCCGCCTTGCGCGCCGGCGCGGCGGCGATCCGCCGTCATGCGGACGCGATCCTCGCCGCCAATGCCCGAGACGTGGCCGATGCCGCCGCCCGCGGCACGAAGGGAGCCTTCCTCGACCGGCTGACGCTCGACGCGAAGCGCCTGGAAGCCGTCGCTGCCGCCGTCGAGGACATCGCCGCGCTGCCCGATCCCGTCGGCCGGGTGCTGGCGCAGTGGCAGCAGCCCAACGGACTGCGCTTCGAGCGCGTCGCCACGCCGCTCGGCGTGATCGGCGTCATCTTCGAGAGCCGTCCCAATGTCACCGCGGATGCCGGCGCCCTGTGCCTCAAGGCCGGCAACGCCGCCATCCTGCGCGCCGGATCGGAGAGCCTCGCGACGTCGCTCGCCATCGCCGGGGCCCTGCGCGAAGGGCTCGCCGCCTCCGGACTTCCCGCCGACGCCGTCCAGCTCGTGCCGACGCCGGACCGCGCCGCGGTCGGGTTGATGCTGCAGGGGCTCGGGGGCGCTGTCGACGTCATCGTGCCGCGCGGCGGGAAGAGCCTCGTCGCCCGCGTGCAGGAGGAGGCGCGGGTACCGGTCTTCGCGCATCTCGAGGGGATCTGCCACGTCTACGTCCACGCCGCCGCCGACCTCCCGATGGCACTGTCGATCGTGCGCAACGCCAAGCTGCGCCGGACCGGTGTCTGCGGTTCGGCCGAGACCCTTCTCGTCGACCGGGCATGCGCCGCCACCCACCTGGGTCCCCTCGTGGCGATGCTGCTCGACGCAGGCTGCGCCGTGCGCGGCGATGCCGCGACGCAGGCGGTCGACCCGCGCGTGAGCGCGGCCACCCCGGAGGACTGGCGGACCGAGTACCTCGACGCGATCATCTCGGTCGCCGTCGTCGACGGCCTCGACGCTGCCATCGACCATATCGAGCGGTACGGCTCGCACCACACCGACAGCATCGTGACGCAGGACGATGCCGCGGCCGAGGCGTTCCTGGCGCGCGTCGACTCGGCGATCGTGCTGCACAACGCCTCGACGCAGTTCGCCGACGGCGGCGAGTTCGGCTTCGGAGCGGAGATCGGCATCGCGACCGGCCGGATGCATGCCCGCGGGCCGGTGGGCGTGGAGCAGCTGACGTCGTTCAAGTATCGCGTCCGGGGTTCCGGCCAGACACGGCCCTGAGGCCGCGACCGTGGACGACAGCAGCGAAGGTCCCGTCGTCCAGCGCCGCGCGCCCGGCAGGACCGCCGTTCTGCCCCGGCATGCGCCGGGGATGCGCATCGGCCTGCTGGGCGGCAGCTTCAATCCCCCCCATGCGGGACACCTCCTGCTGAGCCGCACCGCCCTGCGGCGGATCGGGCTCGACGCGGTGTGGTGGCTGGTCACGCCCGGCAACCCGCTCAAGGACAATGCCGGCCTGCCGCCGCTCGCCGTCCGGATCGACGCGGCCCGCACCCTGGCGCGCCATCCCCGCATCGCCGTGTCCGGCTTCGAGGCCGACATCGGCACGCGCTACACCTACGACACCATCCGCTACCTCACGCGGCGATGCCCGGCGGTGAAGTTCGTCTGGCTCATGGGCGCCGACAATCTGGCCGGTTTCCATCGCTGGCAGCGCTGGCACGACATCGCCGCGCTCGTGCCCCTCGCGGTCATCGACCGTCCCGGGACGACGCTGCGGGCGACCCGCTCGCGCGCGGCGGTGCAACTCGCCGGCCGCCGCCTCGACGAGAGCGACGCGCGCCTGCTGCCGGACTGCCCGCCGCCGGCCTGGGTGTTCATCCACGGCCCCCGCTCGCCGCTGTCGTCGACCGCCCTCAGGGCGCAGGGACGCGGCCTGCCCGCCGCGCGCCCGGCCCGCTGAGCGCTTCCGGACGGGCGGAACTGGAACTTTCGGCCGATCGTCGCTATAGTAAGGATCGTGCGCAGCGGATGCGCACACAGACGAGAGGATTGAAAGCTGACCAGACCTGGTCTTGGCGAAGTCGTTCAGACCACTTCGCCCATCGCCGCCTCCGGTTCGATCGAGCCGGCCAGCGGCGCCACGCTGCCCCTCATCCTCGGCACCCTTGACGATTCGAAGGCCGAGGACACGGTCACCATCGACCTGACGGGCAAGACCTCGCTTGCGGACGCCATGATCGTGACGTCGGGCCGCTCCAACAGGCATGTGGGAGCGATCGCCGACCACGTCATCGAGGCGCTCAAGGAGCACGGGCGCAAGGACCTCCGCGTGGAGGGCATGCCCCATTGCGACTGGGTGCTGATCGATGCCGGCGACGTCATCGTCCACGTCTTCCGTCCCGAGGTCCGCCACTTCTACAATCTCGAGAAGATGTGGGGTGGCGATCGTCCGGCCGAACGCGCCGTCTCCTGACGGCGCAGACGGGGCGTGCGCGTTTCCATTCTGGCCGTCGGCCGCCTGAAGGATTCGGCCGAGCGGGATCTCCTGGCCCGCTATCTCGAGAGGGCCAGGGCGTCCGGGCGCCAGCTCGGCCTTGCCGGCTTCGATGTCGTGGACATCGCCGAGAGCCGCGCCGCGCGCGCGGCCGACCGCAAGGCCGATGAGGCCTCCCAGATCAGGGCGAAGGCCGGCGATGCGGCGCTGGTCGTTCTCGACGAGCGCGGCCCCTATCCGACGAGCGAAGGCTTCGCCGACAGCCTGGCCCGCCGGCGCGATTCGGGGTGCCGGAGCCTGTGCCTGGTCATCGGAGGCGCGGACGGCCTGGATCCCGCCCTGATCGAAGCGGCGGACGAGCGGATCGGCTTCGGCCGCATGACGCTGCCGCACCAGCTCGTGAGGGTCCTGGCGGCCGAACAGCTCTATCGCGCCATGACAATCCTGTCCGGCCACCCCTATCATCGGGCATGATCGCGCTTCGCGCACGTTCCGGGATTGCCATGCGTCGACGCCTCGTTCCGATCCTCGCCGTCATGCTCGCGGCCCTGCCGCAGGTCCCGGTGGGCATTGGCCCGGCCGTGGCGCAGCAACCGGCTCCTGCGGCGGTCCCGGCTCCGGACATCGCGGCCCGCGAGGCGGAGAAGGCGACGCGGCAGCTCGAGCTGGAGACCACGCGCCGCCTGCTTCAGTCGAGCGGCGAGCTCAAGGCGAAGCTCGACGCCGAGGTCACCGCGCTGCGGGCCGACAGGGCCCGGCTGAACACGAGCCTGCTCGACACCAATGCCCGCCTCCGGGCCACCGAGGGCCGGATCTCCGGCATCGAGCAGCGGATCGTCACGCTGACGCAGACCGAAGACGCCATCCGGCGCTCGCTGGGCGCGCGGCGCAACGTCATCGTCGAGGTCCTGGCTGCCCTCCAGCGGATCGGGCGCAGCCCGCCCCCCGCCGTGCTCGTGCGTCCCGAGGACATGCTCGAGGCGGTGCGGACATCCATGCTGCTGGGCGCCGTCCTGCCGGAGCTGCGCCAGGAAACCGAGGCGCTGGCCTCGGACCTCGGCGAGATGGTTCGGCTCCGGGCCGCCGCCGCGGCGGAACGGGAGGCGCTCGCCCGCGACGTCTCCGCCCTCGTCGAGGACCGCCAGCGAGTCGCCGCGCTCGTCGAGGCGCGGCAGCAGGATCTCGCCGGCGCCGAGAAAAGAGCGCGCGAAGAGGCCGAGAAGGTCGCCGGGATCGCGCGCACGGCCGAAACTCTCAAGGATTTGATCGGTCGCCTCGAGGCCGAGATCGAAGGCGCGTCGCGCGCCGCCGAACAGGCCCGCAGGGCCGCCGAAAAGCTCGACGAAGACGCCAGAAAGGCAGGCACGGCGGAGGCGCGCGAGACGCGCGACCGCATCGCCTCGCTGGCCTTCCGCGATCCCGCGCGGCTCGCGCCGAAGGTCGGCTTCGCGGAGACGAGGGGACTTCTGCCGCTGCCCGTAAGCGGTTCGCTCATCAAGGGATTCAATGCACCCGACGCGGTCGGCGGGACCCTGAAGGGGGCGGCCTACGCCACCCGGCAGGGGTCGGTCGTTTCGGCTCCGTGCGACGGATGGGTCGCCTTCGCGGGACCCTTCCGGACCTACGGGCAACTCTTGATCATCAACGCCGGTGGTGGGTACTATGTGCTTCTTGCCGGGATGGACCGGATCAACGTGAGCAACGGTCAGTTCGTGCTGGCCGGCGAGCCGGTGGCGGTGATGGGCGAGGCGTCGCAGGCAACGGCGGCGTCGGTGGGTAGCGACACGAACCAGCCCGTGCTCTATGTTGAGTTCAAGAAAGACGGTGTATCGATCGATCCGTCCCCGTGGTGGGCCGCCTCGACGAACGAGAAAGTTCGCGGATGATGCGCAAGATCACGTTGCTCATGTTCGGTGCGGTCCTTGGGGCCGGCATCTCAACCCTCGCCACGCAGGGTCGGCTGCTCTCGACGACGAGCGCGGTGGCGGCTGCGTCCGACACATATCGCCAGCTGAACCTGTTCGGCGACGTGTTCGAGAAGATCAGGTCCGACTATGTCGAGAAGCCTGACGAGGCCAAGCTGATCGAATCGGCCATCAACGGCATGTTGTCTGGCCTCGATCCGCATTCGAGCTTCCTCGACGCGAAGAACTTCCGCGACATGCAGGTGCAGACCCGCGGCGAGTTCGGCGGCCTCGGCATCGAGGTCACCATGGAAGAGGGGATGATCAAGGTCGTCGCCCCGATCGACGACACCCCTGCTTCTCGCGCCGGAGTCATGGCGGGCGACATCATCACCCACATCGACGACGAGCAGGTGCAGGGCCTCACCCTGAACCAGGCCGTCGAGAAGATGCGCGGCGCGGTGAATTCCACCGTCCGGCTGAAGATCAGCCGCAAGGGCGCCAGCGACGGGCTCGAGCTCAAGCTGACCCGCGACGTCATCCGCATCCGCTCGGTGCGCTCGCGCAACGAGGGCGATGTCGGCTACGTCCGCATCACCCAGTTCAACGAGCAGACCTTCGAGGGCCTGAAGCGTTCGATCGACACGCTCACCCAGGAGATCGGCTCCGACAAGGTCAAGGGCTTCGTCCTCGACCTGCGCAACAACCCCGGCGGCCTGCTCGACCAGGCCATCGCGGTGTCGGACGCCTTCCTCGAGCGCGGAGAGATCGTGTCGACGCGCGGCCGCAACGCCGACGAGACGCAGCGCTACAACGCGCGGGCCGGCGACCTCACCAAGGGCAAGCCCGTGGTGGTGCTCATCAACGGCGGCTCCGCCTCGGCCTCGGAGATCGTCGCCGGTGCCCTGCAGGACCACAAGCGCGCGACGATCATCGGCTCGCGGTCGTTCGGCAAGGGATCCGTCCAGACGATCATCCCGCTCGGCTCGAACGGCGCCGTGCGTCTCACCACGGCGCGCTACTACACGCCGTCCGGCCGCTCGATCCAGGCCAAGGGCATCGACCCCGACGTCCAGGTGCTCAACGACATTCCGGACGAGCTCAAGGGCAAGGACGAGACCAAGGGCGAGGCGGCGCTGCGCGGCCACCTGAAGAACGGCGAGGAGGAAAAGGGCGGGTCGTCCGCCTACGTCCCGCCGGATCCCAAGAACGACAAGCAGCTCAACTACGCCTACGACCTCCTGCGCGGCGTCAAGGTCAACGACGCCAGCGGCCAGCGCAAGCCGGACGCCGCCAAGCCCAACTGAGCGGCCCTGCAGTGACATTCGAGGCGCGGCGGGTTTCCCGCCGCGCCTTTTTCGTTGCGCGAGGCCCGGCGCGGGACGGTCCCGCGCGGCACGGCGAACCCGTCCGGACCGGAACCCGCCCTTTGCCGCGACGCAGCCCTTGCCCCGCGCGCGCGACGGTGGCTTGGTTTTCGGCTATGATTCGCCTGATTCCGGTGCGTTGAATCCCGCTTGCGCGGGGCCGGGTGAGGCGGGTCCGCCGGCGTGACGTCCAAGCCTGCGAGAGGCGAACGGTTGACGATCGGACATGACGAACTGACCCGCCCCCTCGGGCTGGAGCCGGCACGGCCTCGCGGCCGGGTCGTCCGGCTGCCGTGGGGCAAGGTCGCCGTCGGGGCGGTCGCGCTTCTCTGCCTCGCCTTCGCCGGCTGGCTTGCCGTCGCCCGCGATCCCTACGGTGGCGAGCCTTACGCCATCGCGACCATCCAGAAGCCACCGGCCGCCCCTCCGGTTGCGGAGCAGGCGCCGGCTCAGCCGCCTGGACCCGCCGTCCGGACCGTCACCGGAACCGATGCGGAAAAGGACCGGTCGACCGCGTCCGAGCTGGAGGACGCCAGCGGCGTGAAGGTCGTCCGGGGCGGCGGCGACGCTCCCGAATCCGTCATCATCCGGGTGCCGCAGCCTCTCGATCGCCTCGCGGTCGCGCCGGACAAGCGCCTCGTGGAGCGCAACCGGCACGGCTCGCTGCCGAAGATCGGAGCCGACGGTGCCCGCCCGGCCGACGTCTATGCCCGACCGGCACCGCCTCCGCCGGCCAAGCCGATGCCGCGGATCGCCATCGTCGTCGGCGGCATGGGGTTGAGCCAGTCCACGACGAGCGAGGCCGTGCTCAAGCTCCCGGACCAGGTCACGCTCGCCTTCGCCCCCTATGGTGCCGAGATCGAGCGCCAGGTTGCCCGCGCCCGGGAAGGCGGGCACGAGGTGCTGCTGCAGGTTCCGATGGAGCCCTTCGACTATCCCGACAACGATCCCGGCCCGCACACGCTGACCACGTCGGCCCCGCCCAACGAGACGATGGACCGGCTCTACTGGGTGATGAGCCGCTTCCCCGGCTATATCGGCGTCATGAACCACATGGGCGGCAAGTTCACGTCCAACGAGCAGGCCTTGCTGCCCGTCCTGCGCGACCTGGGCGGCCGGGGCCTCGTCTTCCTGGACGACGGCAGCAGCGCGCGCAGCCTCGCTCCCGCCCTGGCCAGCGCCGCGCGCCTCCCCGCCTCGAAGGCCGATGTGGTGCTGGACACGCGCCCGCGGGCCTCCGCCATCGACGACCACCTCGCGCGGCTGGAGGCGATCGCGCGCGAGAAGGGCAGCGCCATCGGCGTGGCCAGCGCCCTGCCGGTGAGCATCGAGCGCATCGCGCAGTGGGCCAAGACCCTGGAGGGGCGCGGCGTCCAGCTCGTTCCCGTCTCCGCGCTCATGGCCAAGCCCGGGCGCGTCTGACGACCGGAACCAGGAGCACGCCGTGACCGACCTTCCCTATCGACCCTGCGTCGGCATCACGCTGCTGAACCGGGACGGGCTCGTCTTCGTCGGCCGCCGCCTCAAGGAGGCCGGGCCGGAGCATGTCGACTCGTCGCACGCCTGGCAGATGCCGCAAGGCGGCATCGACGAGGGCGAGGATCCCTACCGGGCCGCCCTGCGCGAACTGGCGGAGGAGACGAACGTCACCTCGGTTTCCCTCGTGGCCGAGGCGCCGGAGTGGTTCGCCTACGACCTGCCGCGGGACGTCGCCCGGCAGGCCTGGAAGGGCCGCTACCGCGGCCAGACGCAGAAATGGTTCGCGTTTCGCTTCGAGGGCTCCGACAGCGAGATCGACATCCATGCCCCGGCGGGTGGCCATCGGCCGGAATTCGCCGAATGGCGCTGGGAAAGGCTCGAACGGCTGCCGGAGCTGATCATCCCGTTCAAGCGGCCTGTCTACGAACGCGTCGTCGAGGCCTTCCGCCCTTATGTCTGAGGCCGCGCTTCGGCCCGCTCAGCCGCCGGGGCCGCGCCCCTTCGGATGGCCGGGCCGGGGCCTCGGCGGAGGCCCGTCCTGTTCCGGCATCGCCGGCGAGACCTGCACGTCGACGCCGATATAGGGCTGCACCGTCGCGCGACCCGGAAGGTCGGCGCAATCGTTCGTCGGCATCGCCACCAGGGGGCCGGAGCCCGTCGCGCGCGGGCGGCGTCGTTCGACGACGGCCGTCGATCCCACGTCGGGGCAGGGCGGCGGTGCGGCCTGTTGCTGCGGCGGTGGCCCGTAGGCACCGTAAGGCGGGTAGCCATAGGCCGGCCCGGGCAGGGCGCCGTTCCGGTCCGGACCCCCGGGCCATTGCGGGGACCGGGACGGGTCGCGCAGGCCCTGGGCCATGACGAGCGGCGCATCGTCGTCGCGCCCGGCGGTCTGCGCCAGCGACTGCTGGCTCATGACGAGGAGGCCCGCGGCGACGGCGGCGAGCCGGGCGACGGTTCCTCCGGGGCGACGGGATCCTGCGGCGACGAATTCCATGAGGCGAAGGCTAGCCGACGCCGGTTAACGCCGGACCAAGGGATCGGCGCGGAATTCCGCCGGAACCCGGCCTCGCAGCGTCCTTGCCGGTCAGCGAGGCCGCGCCGCTCAGATCCCCAGTCCGCCGAGCGACTTGCCGCCGTCGACGAAGAGCGTCTGCCCGGTGATGAAGCTCGTGCGCGACGAGGCGAGGAAGGCCACGGCGTTGGCGATCTCGGCCGGTGACGCCGCCTTCCCGGAGGGCTCCAGCGCTTCCCAGGCCGCGAACATCTCCGGGGGTGCGGAGCGGGTCATCGGGGTGTCGGTGAAACCCGGCGCGACGGAATTCACGGCGATCCGCGCCGCGCGCAGCTCCATCGCCATGGCGCGGGTGAGGCCGATGACGGCGGCCTTCGAGGCGACGTAGTGGGCGAAGCGGGTGCCGCCCAGCGCGCCGCGCGACGACAGGGTGACGATGCGGCCGCCGGCCTCCATCCGCCGGGCGGCTTCCTGCGCCGGAATGAAGGTGCCGATCACGTTGACGTCGAGCATGCGGCGAAAGGCGTCCTCGCCGAGGTCGAGGACGCGCGCGTCCTCGTAGATCCCGGCCGCGGTCACCATGACGTCGACCCGTGGCTGCCGGCCGAGGATGCCGGCGACGGCGGCGCGGTCGCAGACGTCGCAGGCCGCCGCGAGGACGTCGCGCCCGTCGGCCCGCAGCGCGGCCACGGCGGCCTCGAGCGGGCCGGCATTGCGGTCCATGGCGACGACGCGGAAGCCATCCTCGGCGAGCCGCGCCGCGACCGCGAGGCCGATGCCCTGGGCCGCGCCGGTGACGAAGGCGATCTCGGGTCCGCTCGTGGCTCCGGTCATGGGGCGGTCCTACTCGTAGCCGAAGGCGCGCGGCAGGAAGAGGGTGATGGACGGGACGGCGATCAGCAGCAGCAGGGCGATACCGAGCGGGATCATGAAGGGCCAGATCTCGCGGTTGATGTCCCGCATCGGCACCCGCGTCAGCGAGGAGAGCACGAAGAGGATGAGCCCATAGGGCGGACTGATGATGGCGACCATGAAGTTGATGATGACGACCACGCCGAAATAGACGAGGTCGATCCCCAGCGCCTTCACCGTGGGCAGCAGGACGGGGACGAAGACGAGCAACATCACCGCGCCGTCCAGCACCGTTCCAAGCACCAGGAACAGCAGGTTGACCAGCAGCATGAAGACGAGGGGCGAGAAGTTCCGCTCGGCGAACCACGCCGCCATGGCGGCGGCGACCCCTTCGTTCGTGATGGCGTAGTTCACGATGAAGGAGCTGACGATCAGCATCATCACGATCGCCGACTGGCGGGTCGACTCGCGGAACACCGCGACCAGCGTCGCCAAGGGCAGGTTCCGGTACCAGAAGATGCCGAGCGCAGCCGCCCAGAACGCCGCAACCGCCGCTGCCTCTGTCGGCGTGAACACGCCGAACCAGATCCCGCCGAGAAGGACGGCGGGCAGGGTCATCGGCATGGCGGCCTGGCCCAGGATCCGGGGCCATTGCGAGATCGGGATGCGCTCGCCGCGCGGCAGGCCACGGCGACCGGCGATGACCGCGATCCAGATCGAGATCGACAGGCCGACGATCAGCCCCGGCACGATCCCGGCGAGGAACAGGGCGCCGATGGAGGCGCCCGACAGGAGCGCGTACAGCACCATGGGGATGGACGGCGGGATCAGCGGCCCCAGCAGCGATGCGGACGCCGCGATGGCGCAGGCAAGGCCGCCGGGATAGCGGCCCTGGGTGCGCATCATCTTCACGGCGACGGTTCCCGCGCCGGCCACGTCGGAGACGGCACTGCCGGTCATCGACGACATCACCGCGTTCATCAGGACCGTGACGTGGCCGTGGCCGCCGGGAAGCCGGCCGACGAGGGCGTAGCCCGCGTTCCACAGGCGGTCCGAGATCGTGACGGCGTTCATGATGTTGGCGGTGAGGATGAACAGCGGCACGGCGAGCAGCAGGCTCAATCCGAGGGTGCTGTTCATCGTCTGGTCGACGACGAGGCCGACGTCCTGGCGCGTCGCCCACAGATAGGCGATTCCGGACGCGAACATCGACGCGACGACGGGCAGGCGGACGACGGCGCCTATCACGAACACGGCGAGCAAGGTGGCCAGGCCGATGCTCATGCGGGTCAGCCCAGGATGTTGGCGGTCTGCGAGGCGTCCGTATCGGTCACCTCCTGCCGCCAGCGCGGCCCTGCCGCCCGCATGAACTTCGCTGCCAGGCGCACGGTGAGCGCGGCGAGGTAGATGACGAAGCAGAAGAACACGACGTCGAGGCGCCACTCGAGCGCCGAGGTGCGCTCCCGCCACAGGAAGAGGACGTAGTCCAGAACGGTGGGAAGGGCGACGGCGAAGACAACGCAGAAGAGCGCCGACTGGACCAGCAGAAGCCAGCGCCGCCCGGTCGGCGGCGCACGGTCCCACACCATGTCGAAGGCGATGTGATCCCGGTCGCGCGTGACGAACGCATCGGTGAGGAACACGGCCCACAGCAGCAGGATCATGCCGAGTTCGTCGGCCCAGGAGATCGGCGCGTTCAGCGCGTAGCGGCCGACCACCCCGGCTATGGTGATGGCGAACATGACGAAGAGCATCGCCGCCGCGACCCATTCCGTCGCGCTGCGCAGTCGCTGGACGAGGCTCGTCATCTCGGGATCCCCAGAGTCCGGGAGCCGGGCGGCGCCGGCATAGCGGCGGCGTCCACCCGGCTTGGCCGGTTTACTTGACGGCTTCGATGCGCGCCTGAAGGCCCGGCTTCCATTTGTCCATGAGGCCGGCCTTCTTGTACTGCTCCATCACGGCGGCCTTGAACGCCGCGACGTCGGGCTCGACGACGGCGATGCCGGCCGTCTTGAAGGTGTCGATGGCGTCCTTCTCGTCCTTCAGGGTCTTGGCGATCTGCGCGTCGGCGGCCTCGCGGGCGGCGGCGCGCAGCTCGGCCTGCTGGTCGGGCGTCAGCTTGTCGAACGCCGGCTTGGCGATGGCGATGAACACCGGCTGGACGAGGTGGCGGGTGAGGATGACCTGCTTGGTCACCTCCTGGAACTTCCAGTCGCGGGTCATGTTCGTCGGGTTGTCCTGCGCGTCGATCGCGCCGGTCTTGAGGCCGAGATAGACTTCCGTGATCGGCATCGACACCGCGGTCGCGCCGAGCGCGTTCGCCAGCATCTGGAAGGCCGGTCCGGGCGGCATCCGCATCTTGACGCCGCTGAGATCCGTCGGGGCCTTGACCGGCTTGTCGGAGCGCAGGTTCACCGTGCGCGTGCCGAGATAGGCCGTGTCTAGAATGACGATGCCCATCTTGGCGGCCACGTCGTCGACGAACTCCTTCCCGACATCGCTGCGGAAGGTCTTGATCAGGTGGTCGGGGTCGCGGAACAGGTAGGCGGCGCTGAAGACGCCGTACTCAGGCAGCTGCCCCTCGATCTCGAAGGTCACGGGGCTCGCCATCTCGAGGTTGCCGCGCTGCATGGCGGGCAGTTCGGTCCCCTGCCGGAACAGCGTGCTGGCGGCATGGACCGACACCTTGATCTGCCCCGGGAACTTGGCCTCCATCCGCTGCTTGATCTGGCGGAAGGCGTCACTGAGCGGCGAGTTCTCCGGCGCGGCGGTCGAGATCCGGATCTCGGTCTGTGCCAGCGCCGGCGCGGCGGCGAGCGGCAAGGCGACCGCGAGGGCGGCCGCAAGCGTCCTGAAGGCGTGTTTCATGTGAGTGTCCCCTCTCCGATCCTCATGCGTCGCCAGGAGCGTCAGCGCGGCTCCTGGATGGTGACGGCGAACTCGCCGATGCCTTCGATCCCGACCTCGACCCGGTCCCCGACCTTCAGGAAGGTCTGCTTCGGAACGCCGACGCCGGCAGGCGTCCCGGTGAGGAGCACGTCGCCCGGATCCAGCGTCATGATGCGCGAGGCCGTGGCGATCTGCTCGGCGACCGTGAAGATCATGTCCGTCGAGCGGCCGTCCTGCTTCACTTCGCCGTTGACCGACAGCCGGAGGCCGACGTCCTGCGGGTTGGCGAGCGCCGCGGCGGGCACGATGCGCGGGCCGAGCGGGCAGCAGGTGTCGTTGGCTTTTCCCGCCACCCAGTCGAGCTTGTAGAAGGTCTCCGGCGCCCGGTTGTGGTCGCGGGCGGAAAAGTCGATGGCGATCGTCCAGCCCGCGACGTGCTGCAGCGCCGTCTCGGGCGTGACGTTGCGCGCCCGCCGGCCGATGACGGCGGCCAGCTCGATCTCCCAGTCGAACGCCTTCGTGCCGATCGGCATGTGGACCGTCGGTCCCTCGCCGACGACGGCGTTGCGCGGCGGCTTCATGAAGAAGAAGAGGCGCTGGTCCTCCTTCTTCGCGCCCGGCATGCCCATCTCGGCCAGATGGTCGAAATAGTTGGCGCCGGCGCACAGGATCTTGCCGGGGTACAGGATCGGCGCGAGGCGGCGCGCGGGCGTGACGCGGTCCGCCGGATCGAGGGTCGCCGCCGCGCGGGCGAGGGCGGCCTCGGCGGCCGGCCAGTCCGCAAAGAGGCCGGCCACGGAGCGCTGGCCCGGCAGGCCGGCCCGCGCCAGCGACGGTTCCAGCGCGAACAGCCCGTCGGCCGTTTCCAGGCAGGCCACCGCCAAACCGTTCACCTCGACCGTCGCCAGGGACCAGGGAGCTGCCGGCATCGCATCCTCTCTCGCTTGCAATGAAGCGAGATTGATTTTATAAAATGAGCCTGTCAACATGAATTCCATCACCGCGATGACCGAAGCCGCCGCAGGACGATCGAACACGGAACGCGCCTATCGCAGGCTGCGGCAGGAGATCCTCCACGGGGACCTGATGCCCGGCGACCGCCTCACCGCCGCCGACCTTCAGGACCGCTTCGCCCTCGGACTGACGCCGATCCGCGAGGCGCTGATGCGCCTGTCCGCCGAGGGCCTCGTGGATGCGGAGACGCATCGCGGGGCGAGGGTCGCCGACGTCTCGCCCGAGACGCTGGCCGATCTCATGGCGACGCGGCGCGACATCGAGAGACTGTGCCTGACCGCCTCCATCCAGAGAGGCGATGCGGCGTGGGAAGCCGACATCGTGGCCGCCATGCACCTGCTGTCGCGCACGCCCCTGCCGGCGGGGCCCGAGGATCGGGAGGCGGCCGCGACCTGGGAGGCCCAGCATCGTCGCTTTCACCTCGCGCTCGTCAGCGCCTGCGGCTCGGAGTGGCTGCTGCGATTCTGGACGACGCTCGCCGACCATTCCGAGCGTTTCCGGAAGCTGCGCCTGCTCAACCGGCACGCCAAGGAGGCGGAGGTGCGCGACGTGAACGCCGAGCACCGGGCGATCATGGCGGCGGTGCTCGACCGCGACGTGGCCGCCGCCACCGCGCTCATGGACCGGCATCTCGAGGCGACCGAACAGTCGGTC
>CAZJCW010000021.1:0-9651 GCA_964544365.1 uncultured Alsobacter sp. | reverse complement strand
GGCCGCCGCCACCGCGCTCATGGACCGGCATCTCGAGGCGACCGAACAGTCGGTCGCGCGGCTTCTCGACTCGGGTTACGACAGCGACAGGAGACCATCGTCATGATCGTGCGTTCGGCCGTTCTGGAGGGACGGGTCGCAGAGGACCGAAGGGCCGCCTTCGACGACACGATGGCGAACGCGGTGATCCCGGCCATCCGTCGCTACCCCGGCCTCGTCGACGTCCGCCTGCGCCGGCCCGTCGAGGCGGAAGACGGCGCGCCGCCCGTCTACATGGTCTTCGATCTCTATTTCCCCGACCTGCAAGCCATGAAGGACGCGCTCGCCAGCCCGGTCAGGCAGGAGGTGCGCTCGGTCATCGCCGCCGGGATGAAGGACTTCGAGGGCCGGGTCTATCACCTCGTGCTCGAGGAAAGCCGGTGAGCCATCCGCGTTCCATCCTCGTGACGGGAGCCGGCGTCGTCGGGTGCCTGACCGCGGGGATGCTGGCGGCGCGCGGCGACCGTGTCACGCTCCTCGACGTGAACGTGCCCCGCGAGCCCCTGCCGGATGGGGCGATCTTCCGGCCCTGCGACGTGACGGATGCGCCGGCGCTCGACGCGCTGGTGGGCGCGGGCTCCTTCGACGGCATCGTCCACACGGCGGCGCTCCTGTCGACCGGCATCCGGCAGGATCCGGTGCGCGGCGTCGCGGTCAACGTGCTGGGCACCACCCACGTCCTCGAGAGCGCCCGCCGGCACGGCGTCTCCAGGGTCGTGGCCGCCAGTTCCACGACCGTCGGCTACACGACGTTCGCCCGTCCGCAGGGATCGACCGTGGTCGAAGACCTGTCCATGCGCATCGTGTCCGAGCGGCCGGCGAGCATCTATGCCGCGACGAAACTCTGCGGCGAGCATCTCAGCCTGCTCTACGCCGACCTCTACGGCCTCGACACCGTCGTGCTGCGCTACGGCGCCGTGCTCGGCGGCAGCCTCGACCGGCCCACGAGCGTTCCGGGCCGGTTGCTCGCGCGGCTCCTCGACGGCGCCCGCCGGAACGGGCAGGTCGCCATCGACGATCCCTACATGACCTGGGGCGGCGGCGAGGAGTTCGTCGACGCGCGCGACTGCGCCCGCGCGAACCTGCACGCCCTCGATGCCGGCGCGCCGCGCCAGCGGGTCTACAATGTCGCGACCGGACGGACGGTCACCCTGCGTGAGTTCGTGGACGTCTTCCGTGGGGTGCATCCGGGCCTGGATGTCGTCCTGGGGCCCGAGCCCGCAACCGGCTTCGCGGGGTTCCCGCACCGGCGGCCGGCTCCGTCCGACACGACGGCGGCAAGGTCGGACCTCGGCTTCACCTGCGCCCACGATCTCGCCGACACGATCCGGTACTGGTGCGCCGCCACCTGAGTGCGGCTGCCGGACCCCCGCGGGCGGATCCTGCCGGACGACGCGCGCCGGCTTCAGGCGTGATGGCAGGCGACGATGGATCCGTCGCCGCGGGACGTGAGCGCCGGGCTCTCGCTCTGGCACAGCGGGGTCGCGCGCGGGCAGCGCGTGTGGAACGCGCATCCCGTCGGCACGCGCGAGGGACTGGGCAGGTCGCCCTGCAGGACGATCCGCTGGCGGCCGCGCTGGCGGACGGGATCGGGCTCCGGAACCGCCGACAGCAACGCCAGCGTGTAGGGATGCTTCGGAGCGCCGAACAGCGTCTCCCGCTCGGCGAGCTCGACGATCCTGCCGAGATACATGACGGCCACGCGGTCGCAGATGTGCCGGACCACCGCGAGGTCGTGCGAGACGAAGAGGTAGGCCATCCCCTCGCGCCGCTGCAGTTCGACGAGCAGGTTGAGGATCTGGGCGCGCACGGACACGTCGAGGGCAGAGACCGGTTCGTCGCAGACGACGAGCGCCGGCTCGAGCGCCAGCGCGCGGGCGATGACGATCCTCTGGCGCTGACCGCCGGAGAACTGGTGGGGGTAGCGCGGCGCATGCTCGGGCTTGAGGCCGACGGCCGTGAGCAGCGTGCCGACCCGCTCGCGCAGCGCTTCTCCCTTCGCGATGCCGCGAACCGAGAGCGATTCCCCGACGGCCTCGCCGACGGTCATCCGCGGGTTCAGCGACAGGGCCGGATCCTGGAAGATCATCTGGACGTTGCGACGGATCCCGTTGAGCACGGAAGGCGACGCGCCGACCACCTCCTCGCCCTTCACCCTGATGCTGCCTCGCGTCGTGCGCACCAGCCCGACGATGGCATTGGACAGGGTCGACTTGCCGCAGCCCGACTCGCCGACCAGCCCCAGGGTCTCGCCGGCCCGGATCGTCAGCGAGACGCCGTCGACGGCCCGCACGGGCGGCGCCTTCGCGGCCATGATCCCGCCGCGCGCCTCGAAGTGGACGGCGACATCCTCCACGACCAGGACGGGAGCGTCTCCGGCGGTCACGGCTTCGTCTCCGACAGGGATGCCACGTCGGCGCTGCGCCAGCACGCCGCCGCGTGGTCCGCGCCGACGGTCACGAGCGGAGGAGACGTCTCCAGGCATCGCGCGACGGCAAGAGGACAGCGGCCGGCGAAGCGGCAGGCGGAGCCGAAGTCCTGCAGGGACGGGACGCTGCCCTCGATCTTCGCGAGCACGGCCTTGGGCTGGACGTCGAGGCGCGGGACGCTGGCGAGGAGGAGCGCCGTGTAGGGATGCCGCGGCGACCTGAACAGGTCCTCCACGGGCGCGATCTCCACGATGCGCCCGGCATACATGACGGCGACCCGGTCGGCGATGTCGGCGACGACGCCCATGTCGTGCGTGATGATCAGGATGCTCGCCCCCCGCTCCGCGACGAGCTTGCGCATCAGGTCCAGGATCTGCGCCTGGATCGTCACGTCGAGCGCCGTCGTGGGCTCGTCGGCGACGAGCAGCGCCGGACCGCAGATCAGCGCGATCGCGATCATGATGCGCTGGCACATGCCGCCGGACAGCTCGAAGGGATACTGGTCCAGCCGCCGCTCCGCGTCGGGAATGCCGACCGCGTCCAGCATGTCGCGCGCCACCTGCCGGGCCTGCGCGTAGGATGCGGCCCGATGCGTGCGATAGGCCTCGACGATCTGCGAACCGACCGTGGCCAGCGGGTCGAGCGACGCGGTCGGCTCCTGGAAGATGATGGAGATCGCTTCGCCGCGGATCCGCCGCATCTCCTTCTCGGAGAGCGAGGCGAGGTCGCGGCTGTCCAGGCGGATCGCTCCGGCCGAGAGGCGGGCGGCCGAGGGCAGCAGCCTCAGCAGCGCCATCGCCGTCAGGGACTTGCCGCAGCCCGACTCGCCGACCAGTGCCAGCACCTCCCGGTGGCCCATGGAGAAGCCGACTCCGTCGACGACCGGCACGCCGCCGATCGTGACCGTCAGGTCCTCGACCGCGAGAAGAGGCTCGCTCATCAGGACTGCTGCCGTGCCTCGTCGAGGGCGGGGACGAGCTGGCCCGGCTCGTAGGTGCCGATCGAGTTGCCGCCGTCGACCGACAGCACCGCGCCGGTGATGAAGCTCGCCTTGTCCGAGCACAGGTAGAGGATGGCCCCCGGCGTGTCGTCCGGCCCGCTCGTGCGGCCGAGCGGGATGCGGGACTTCATCTTCTCGACATAGGCGTCGGAAAGCGGGCTCACGGCGCTGCCCGGCGCGAAGCCCGGTTCGACGACGTTCACGCGGATGCCGTGCGGCGCCAGCTCCAGGGCGAAGCCCTTGCTGAGGCGCTCCAGCGCCGTCTTCGACGTGCAGTACGGCACCGATCCGTTGCGCATCTGCCGGGCGGCCCCCGACGAGATGTTGACGATCGAGCCCTTGCGCTTCTGCGCGATCATCAGCCTGGACAGTTCCCGCGTCACGAGGAACGGCGCCCGCAGGTTCACGTCGAAGATGCGATCCCACTCGGCGGTGGGCAGGTCGAGCAATCCGGCGTGGGGGTAGATCCCCGCATTGTTGACCAGGATGTCCGGCGCGCCCCAGGCGGCCTTCACCGTCGCCGCCAGGTCGAGGATCGATGCTTCCTCGGCGAGTTGGGTGGCGTGGACGAGGGTGCGCGACGGCGGCAGGCCGATGTCGCGGGCGAGATCCTGCAGGATGTCGCCGCGCTGGTCGGACAGGCAGACGCTGGCCCCTTCCCGTGCGAAGGCGGCTGCGATCCAGCGACCGAAAACGCCGGCAGCGCCGGTGACGACGACGGTCTTGTCGTGGAAGCTCATGGCATCCTCATCGTGTGCGTGAACGGGGGTCGAGGCGGTCGCGCAGCCAGTCGCCGAGGACGTTGACCGACAGGACCAGCAGGAAGAGGCAGGCGCCGGGAAACAGCGTGATCCACCACGCGCGCTCCACGTACTGGCGGCCCGCGCTCATGATGGAGCCCCAGCTCGGCTGCGGCGGCTGGATGCCGAGGCCGAGGAAGGAGAGGCCGGCCTCGAACAGGATCATCAGGCCGAATTCGGCCGTCGCGACCACGAGGAGCGGCCCGGCGATGTTGGGCAGCACGTGACGCCCCAGGATCCGCAGCGACCGCGCCCCGCCCAGTTCGGCGGCCTTGATGTAGGGCAGCGAGGCGACCTGCAGGGTCTGCGCGTAGGCGACGCGGGTGTAGCGGGGCCATCGCGTGAGCCCGAGGACGAGGATGAGCTTGCCGAAGCCCGGCCCCAGCACCGCGACGGTGAGCACCGCGAGGAGGATGGCCGGGATCGACAGCATGACGTCGACGAGACGCATGATCACGATCTCGACCCAGCCGCGCCGCCAGGCGGCGATCATGCCGAGCAGGGTCCCCACGGACAGGGACACGACGACCGAGAGCAGCGCGACGACGAGGGACGCGCGGGCCCCCCACATCACGCGCGACAGGAGGTCCCGGCCGAGTTCGTCGGTGCCGAACCAGTACACCATCGTCGAGGACGCGAACCCGGGCGGTCGCAGCCGCGCCAGCAGCACCTGCCGGGACGGATCGGCCGGCGCGATCCAGGGAGCCAGCGCGGCGACGAGCACGATGACGGCCAGTATCGCCGACACGGCGATCACCATCGCCGGAGCCTGGCGAAGGGAGCGCCAGCCATTCTGGACCGCGACCCTCATGTGCCGTGCAGCCTGATGCGGGGGTCCAGGAGCGCGTAGGCGAAGTCCGCCAGGAGGCTCATGGCGACGTAGACGACGGACACGAACAGGACCACGACCTGCACCACGACGAAGTCGCGGGACTGGATCGACTGGATCGCCAGCTGCCCGATCCCGGGCCACGCGAACACCGTTTCCACGATGACCGCGCCGGCGAGGAGATTGCCGATCTCGAGGGCGGCGATGGTGACGACCGGGACGGCGGCGTTGCGCAGCACGTGCCGGGTCACGACGGCGCCCGGCGAGAGCCCGCGGGCATGGGCCGCGCGGACATAGTCCTTCGACAGTTCGTCGACGACGGCGATCCGGGCCATGCGGGCGAACGTCGCCATGGACAGGGCGCCCAGCGCGATGGACGGCAGGATCAGCGACGAGACGCTGCCCGAGCCGGACGTCGGCAGCCAGCCGAGCAGCACCCCGAACACGAGAATGAGCAGGATGCCGGACAGGAACGTCGGCATGCTCTGGCCCGAGATCACGACCGTCGCCAGCACCCTCTCGATGAGGCGTCCCCGCCAGACCGCCATGGCGATGCCGGCGGGGATGCCGACGAGGAGGGCGAGGGCGAGGGCCCCCGACGCCAGCGCGAGGGTGTAGGGCAGGCGGCTTTCCAGGATCGAGACGGCCGGCACGCGCTGCACGACCGACTGGCCGAAGTCGAGGCGCAGGACGTCCGCGAGATACGACACGTACTGGGTCGCGATCGGTCGATCGAAACCCAGTTCGTGGCGCAGGGCCTCGATATGCTCGCGCGAGGCGCCTTCGGGAACCAGCAGGAGCGTCGGGTCGCCGGCGAGGCGCATGATGACGAAGACGATCGTCATCACCCCGAAGATCGCGACAGCCGCCTGCACCAGGCGCCAGAAGACGTACTGCGCCATCTCAGCGCCCGGGCCGTGCCCCGCCCGTGCCGCCTACTGCGCCCACTTCATGTCCATGATGAAGAAGGCCTCGTTCGGGGTCGGTTGCCACTGCACCTCCTTGCGGGCGCCGTAGATCGCGTAGTCCTGGTAGATGCCGATGCCGGGCACGTCGTCCTTCAGGATCTGGAACGCCTTGCGGTACAGGTCCAGCCGGACCTTCTCGTCGAGCACCTTGCGGGCGGAGTCGACCGCGTCGTCGAACGCGGCGTTCGAGTACTTCGCCCAGATGCTGCCGGTGCGGAACAGCGGGAAGATCACGCCGTCCGCATCCTGGCAGGCGCAGGACCAGCGGCCGAGCGACAGGCTGCCGGCCTCGTCGGGACGACCCTGGCGGCGGCGCAGGAAGGTCGGGTGGTCGAGGGCGACGATCTCGACCTTGAGCCCGGTCTCCTGCACCATCTGCTGGAGGGCCTCGACCACACGGCGGTCATAGGCGGGGGAGGTCAGGAACGACAGGGTCGCGCCCTCCGCGCCGGCTTCCTTGACGAGCGCCTTGGCCTTCGCGAGATCGTAGGGATAGCCCTGCACGTCGGCGACGTACCCGAAGTTGGCCGGCGTCAGGACGATGTTGACGGGGTTGCCGTAGCCCTGCAGCAGCGCCTCGATCAGGGTCTTCTGGTCGACGGAGTGAGCGATCGCGCGCCGCACGCGGACGTCGGCGGTCGGTCCCGACTGCGCGTTGATGAACATGTAGCCGATGCGCTCGGTCGGGCTCGCCAGCACGCGGAGCTGCTGCTCCTTCTTCAGGGCGGCGGCCTCGTCCGGACCCAGCTGGCGGACGATGTCGGCCCGCCCGGTGCGCAGGTCGGCGACGCGGGTGGCGACGTCGGGGACGACCCGGAACACGACGGTCCTGAACGGCGGCTTGCCGGCCCAGTACGCCTCGTTCGCCTGCAGCGTGGTCTGCACGCCCTTCTGCCACGCGTCCACCCGGTAGGGGCCGCTGCCGACCGGCTTCAGGTTGAACTGCTGGTCGCCGACGGACTCCACCACCGCCTTGGGCACGATCGAGAGCTTGACGAGCTGCGCCATCAGGGCCGGGTAGGGAGACTTGGTCTTCATCACGACCTTGCCGCCCTGCGCCTCCGCGGACACGATCTGGTCGAACTGCGAGAGCTGCGGGCTCTTCAGCGCGGGATTGATGATGCGGTTGATGCTGAAGGCGACGTCCGCGGGCGTCAGCGGCGAGCCGTCATGGAACCGGACGCCTTCGCGGATGTCGAACTCCAGGGTCGTGTCGTCCCGGTAGCGCCACGCCGTCGCGATCTGCGGCACGATCTTGCCCGACGCGTCGCGCGTCACGAGGTTGTCGAAGACGTTCCGGTAGATCGTGTAGCTGTCCGTGTCCCACTGGATGTGCGGATCCAGCGTGGCGGCGTCGTTGGGCAGGTCGACGGTGAGCGTGTCCTTGCCCTGCGCCGCCACCGGCTGCGTGAGGGCGAGGCTGGCGGCGAGAAGGGTCCAGGCGAAGGCCTGTTTCAGCATCGTGGGCTCCCGTGTCTGGCGTTGGGTGCAGGGGCGGACAGACCCGCCTGTTCGGCGCAGTAACGCGCCACCTCGGCATGTGTGGCGAACCATACGTCGCCCTTGGCCTTGGCGATACGGATGATCTCGTCGAGGATGAAGATCCTCGAGCGATGCCCGCTGTGGTGCGGATGCATCGTCAGCAGGAAGAGCCCGCCCTCGGCGTGCGCCACGTCGAACTCGCGCGCGAAGATCGAGAGGACGGATTCGGGATCGGTGTAGGGCCGGACGGAGCCGCCCCGGTCCATGTTGAAATAGACCGCGTCGTCGCGGATCCACTCGACGGGCAGCTCGACGACACCCGTCGGGGCGCCGTCCTCGAGCAGCTCGTAGGGCTCGTCGTCGCCCATCAGCGACGAATCGTAGAGAAGCCCCATCTCGCGGGCGATGCCGAGCGTGTGCGGGCTGAAGTCCCAGGACGCGGTGCGCATGCCGACGGGGCGCACACCCGACAGCGTCTCGAGCACGTCGGCGGCCCTGAGGGTGAGGTCGCGTTCCGCCTCCAGGCCGAGAGGCCCGTTGACCTCGTGGATCCAGCTGTGGATCGCCAGCTCATGGCCCTCGTCCACGACCTGCCTCGGCTCGTCGGGATGCAGCATGGCGGCGACCGCCGGCATGAAGAAGGATGCCTTCACGTCATGGCGCTTCAGGCAGGCGAGGATTCGCGGCGAGCCCCGGCGCGCGCCGTACTGGCCCTGGCTGATGCGGCCGAAGGAGCGCCCGCCGTTGCGCAGCTCGATCGTCTCGTGGTCGCTGTCGAAGGACAGCGCGACCGCACAGCGGGCCCCGCCGGGCCAGGTCGCGGGCGCGAGGCTGCGCCCGGCCCGGACCTTCCGGACGATGCCGCGCCAGGTCGCCTCCGGCCAGCGCCATGGTTCCTGGGTCCTGTCGTCCGTCATGCGGATGTCCGTCTCTGGCCGGCCTGTTTCGGGACACGAATGCTAGAGGTGCCCGGGGAACTGGCAAGGACGGACCTGCCATGCGGTCCACGCAAGGTGGACGCCGCCGGCTGCTGCGCAGGCCCGCATCCGGACAGGCCGCCGTCCGGCCGCGCCGTTGCGCCGTCTCGGCCTTTCGAACCGCCCGATCCGGTGCCGGCCGCGCCTGTTCCGGGCCGGGCCGAGAGCGCGCGTCGTAAGCACGCCGGCGCGGTTCCTTGACAAGGGGGAATTTGATCAAAAGGATGACGACCGGATACCTGCATCGAGACCCGGGCCTCCCGATCCGAAGGACCGGCACCCGCGTCGGCATATCCGCCGGCGCGTCTTCCTGACCGACGCCTTTCTGCCGGAGCCTCCTCCGCGACGATGGTGGGGCGGGGCCAGGCAAACGCCTCACGACGCCTGACAAAAAAACCAGACATCCTAGGGAGAACGACCGTGACACAGCGATTCAATTGGTCGCGCAGGCATATCCTGAAGACGACGGTAGCCGGTGCCGCCGCGCTTGCCGCCGGGCGTTCGGCCCTCGCGGCGCCGGCGCTCGTGAAGGGCTCGAAGCTGACCTACTGGGGCGGGCTGATCTTCTCGGAGAAGGCCAACAAGCTCCTCGTGGACACGGTCAACAAGTGGGGCGCCGACAACGGCATCCAGACCGAATGCGTGATGATCAACCAGAACGAGACGGTGCAGAAGGTCTCGGCCGCGGTGGCGTCGAACACGATGCCCGACGCGCTCGACCTCAGCCCCGACCTGCTCCTGGTGCTGTCGCGCCAGGGCGTGTTCGCGCTGGTCGACGACCTCTACGAGTCGATCGGCAAGGCGCAGGGCGGCTGGTATCCGGCCATCGGCACCTCGACCGACACGACGAAGCTCGCCGGCGGGCGGACCGGCATCCCCTACGGCGCATCGGGCAACCTGCTGCTGCGCCGCAACGACATCCTCGCCAAGGCCGGCTTCCCCAATCCGCCGACGACGTGGGACGAGCTCGTCACGCAGGCCGCCGCCGTCAACAAGCCGCCGCTCTTCGGCCTCGGCCTCGCGCTGTCCAATGTCGGCGACGGCAACGTGCAGGTGTCGGTGATGCAGTCCTATGGCGGGCTCATCGCGGACGACGCGGGCAAGACGGTGACCATCAAGTCCGAGGC
>CAZJCW010000020.1:0-31271 GCA_964544365.1 uncultured Alsobacter sp. | reverse complement strand
GCGTCGGCCGGCATCTCGGGCGAGACGACCTTGTGGACGTGCACGTTGTCGATGTACTGGCGCAGGGTCTTGCGACCGGCCTCCGAGGCATAGGTGGTGAGCCACTTGCCGTCGGCCTGTTCCTCGATCAGGTTGCCGCCGTTCTGGAACAGATTGATCCAGAATTTCTCGGCGATGCCCGCGCCGCCGCCCGACAGGCGCATGCTCCAGCCGCTGACGGTGGCGACGCCCTGGGCGTTCCGCTCGGTCAGCTTCTTGGCGTACTCCGTGTAGTCGGCGAGCGTCTTCGGCGCCTCGGCGAGGCCGGCCTTCGCGAACTTGTCGGTGTTGTAGAAGAGCGCGCCCTGGCCGCGGAACAGCGGCACGCCGTAGACCTTGCCGCCGACGGAGGCGGTCTTCTGGATGAAGGGGTCGAAATAGGCGGCGTTGCCGACGAAGGCGGCGGCGTCCGCCGGCGCGGTCTTGATCAGGCCGGCCTCGATGTAGCGCTGCGCCGTCGAGTTCGCGAGTTCGATCACATCGGCCGCGGAGTTGGACGGCAGCGCCAGAGCGAGGCGCTTCTCGTGCTCGCGCAGGGGGATCGCCTCGACCTTCACCTGAAGGCCGGGGTACTTGCCCTTCAGGCTTTCGCCGACGCGCTGGTAGAACGGCACCATCTCGGGATAGCCGCTCCAGACGGTGAGCGTCTGCGCCTGCGCGGTCGCCGATCCGAGCGCGAGGCCGAAGGCGGTGGCGGCGAGCGCCAGCACGGTGCGGCGCCCGAGCGGCCCCACGCCGTGGCGTGTCGTGTCGTTGTTGCCCATGATGTTCCCCTAGAGACCCTGTTCGGCCCACCCGGAAGGCGCTGCGACCACCGCGCGGAGCCGGCGCGGCAGCCGGTCCGCCACGGCACCCGAGGCGTCCTGGCTCGAAGGGCTAGGCTGTCGTGCAACCGGTTGCGTGTCAAGCAGCCGCAGTGTCGTCAGGCCGCCCCGCCGACACGGCGGGCAAGCGCCGTCGCGGCCGCCGCGAGGCGCTCGGCGCTGCCCGGCGCATAGCCGGCGGCCATGCCGAAGTAGCGGTGGGCTTCGTCCACCTCGTAGCCGCCATGGGGGTACTCCCCGAGCGGCGGGATGTAGCCGCGGCAGCTGTCGGCATAGCAGCCGACGATGGACGGACGGCCGATCCCCGTCCGGATCGACGCCGCCGTCGCCGCGAAGATCTCGCCCGGCAGGGCGACGACGGCCAGCCCTCCCCAGTCGAGCACGCCGACGCGTTCGACCTGCGGCGCCGGTTCCTCGCGTGCGGGCCCCTCCGCCCACGAGATCCAGGCTTCGAGGAGGGCGCGACGGGCCGGGTCGGCGGCGGCGTCCCGTTCGCGCCGCCAGCCTGCGGCGAGCACCGCCGGCGGCTCGGCCTCGCGCCGAAGCAGCGCCAGGTCGACGCTTGCGGCGCCGGCCGCGACGGTTGGGGATCCGAGCGGTGCGAGTGGCGCCGCTAGGGCCGCCGCGGCGACGGCGTCCCCGACCCGCCGCGCCTCGGCGAAGGTCCGCGCCGGATTAGCCGCCGTGCTGATGGAACCGTGGGCGGTATGGCCGGTATTCGCCTCGCCGGCGCACCCTGTCATGAAGATCGCGATGCTGCCCGGGTGCGCCGCCTCCACGGCGGCGCGTGCAAATCCCGGATAGTCGGCGGTGTACAGCGTGTTGTCGGCGCCCAGCACGACGGGGTGGCAGGCATGCGACAGCAGATGGGCGACAGGGCGCCCGTCCTCGCCGATGACGGCCAGAAGCGGCATGGCAGGATCCGTGGGACCGCCGGGGTGGCGCCGGTTGCGCGCGACGCCGGGATCGGGCCCGTTGCCGAACAGCAGGCGCGCCGGGCGGCGGGCGGCCAGCGCGGCCAGCGCCGCACCGACGCAGCCGTCCTCGAGCCGGGCGAGGAAGCCGGGGTCCGCCGCGCCCCCGAGGCCCTCGACCGTCGGGATCGGGCCGCCATGGGTGTGCAGGGCGGCAACGACGATGGCCTCGTCGGGCAGCGGGATCCGCGCCCGGATGCGGGCGCAGGTCAGCGCGGACAGGGCGACGACGTCCGCGACGACGAGCACGGTCTAGCCGACCGCGAGCGCCCGTGCCGTGAGGGGATCGTGCGTCCCGGTCGCCGGTGAGGTGCGGGCGACGAAGCCGGACATCGCGAGCCCGGCGGGCGGCGTGATGTCGACGACGCCGGCGCCGGCATGGACGATCACGGGGCACCCCCTTCGACGTCCACGTCGCGGCCGTTCGCCAGCACGAGGTCGATCTGCAGCCGCGTGTCGCCCGGCGACCAGGCGAAGCGGACGAGGTCGACGGGCCTTCCGACGACGAAGTCGCCACGGCCGTCGCCGAGGATGCGTCCGGGGTTCCGTGTCGCCAGCTGCAGGGCAACCTCCATCCCCACGATACCGGCGGCCACCGCGACCCCGTCGCCGAGACTGCGCGCCGCCCCCGCGAGATAGGGCGTGCCACGCACGCCGAGCCGGCCGTCGCGGGTCAACTCGACGTCACCGCCGATCGGTTGCCGGTAGAGGCCCGCGGGCATGCCGCCGAGCGCGGTCACGTCCGAAACGAGCACGGCGCGCTCGATCCCCTTCGCGCGGATCATCGCCTTGAGCGTGTCGGGGGGCAGGTGGTGGCCGTCGCCGATGAACGTCGCCGTCAGCCGGTCGTCCGCGAGCTGCGCCCAGATGATGTTGGGGTGGCGCGGCAGCATCGCAGCGATGCCGTTGCCCAGATGCGTCGACAGCGTCGCCCCGGCCGCGGCCGCTGCGGCGACGGCCTCGGGCGGCGCGTCGGTGTGGCCGATGGCGACAAGGATGCCGCGGCCCGCCAGCGCGGCGATGTAGTCGGCCGCACCGGGCCAGTGGGGGGAGAGGGTGACCATCCGCACCATCCCGCCGCAAGCCGCCTGCCAGCGCTCGAACAGCGCGAGGTCGGGCGGCCGCACGTCGGCGAGGGGGTGGGCGCCGCGCGGGCCGTCCTGGGGGGAGATGTGCGGCCCCTCGACATGGATTCCTGCGACGGCCGCCGCGATGTCCGGGTCGCCGGCGCACGCCGCCGCGATGGCCTGCAGCGCCGACACCATCCGCTCTTCCGGCGCCGTGACGATGGTCGGCAGGAACGCGGTCGTCCCCGTTCGCCGCAGCGCGGCGACGAGCGCCGCCACGGTGGACGCCGTCATGTCGGGCGCGTTGAGGTCATGTCCGCGATAACCGTTGACCTGCAGGTCGACGAAGCCCGGCGAAAGCCAGCGTTCTTCCCCGACCTTGCCCGGAAGCACCGCCCGCACCACGCCGTCCTCGATGTCGAGGCTGACATTGCGCCCGGCGACGTGCCTCACAGCCACCGCACGCGCTCCCGGAAGCGGTGCAGGAAGCGGGCATTGGCCTCGTCCCCGCCCGGCGCGTTGCCGCTGCGCCAGACCAGCGGGTCCACACCCCGCTCGACAAGCTTCGCCACGGTGCGGATCACCAGGCAGTTGAGCGCGAAGGCATTGGCGAAGGTGGAGACGGCGGCGATGCGCGACTCGAAGCCCGGCACGCTCACGGCGACGTCGCCGATGTCGACCTTGGTGTCGACGGCGATATCGACGATGTCGTGCAGGTTCTGCTTCGTCGGATGCCGGGCCGGATGCTCGGGCGCGGTCCGGGAGGCGTGCCGGCGGGAACTGACGCCGATCAGGAACACGCCCCGCGCCTTCGCCTCGATCGCGGCGTCGATGAGGGCGGCGTTGATGCCGTAGGCATTGACGAGAATGAGCAGGTCGCCCTCGCCGAGCCTCCGGTCGGCGACGACGATCCTGCCATAGCCGGGGGTGCGCTCCACGGCCATGGAGCGCAGGGCGCCGTTCGAGAGCAGCGTGCCCTCGTCGAGGATGGCGGACACGTGCATGAGCCCGCCGGCGCGGAAGAAGATCTCCTGCGCCGCGAGGTTGGAATGGCCGCCCGGCCCATAGACATGGACGAGCCGGTCGGCGCCGATCTGGTCGGCGACGCGGCCCGCCGCGCGGTCCAGGACGTCGCGCTCCTCCCGCAGGATGTCGCCCATCAGGGCGGTGACGCTGGCGAGATATCCCTCGCACAGCGCGTCGGCGTCGATGGTGGCCATGGTGTCGTCCTCAGCGCGGGTCGGACTGGGCATCGAGATAGAGCGTGCAGCGCGGATGCGCGCGCAAGGCGGTCGCCGGGCACGCCTCCCCCGGCGGATCGAACAATGTCCGCCGCACGGCCTCGCGCTTGGCGGGTCCCGGCACGACGCACACCATGCGATCGCAGTCGAGCAGGCGCGGCACGGTCAGCGTCAGGGCGTGGGTCGGCACGTCGGCCAAACGCGGGAAGCATGCGTCGTCGACCTGCTGCTGGCGGCAGATGGCGTCCAGTTCCACCACCTTGACCGCCAGCGGGTCGCGGAAGTCGGCGACGGGCGGGTCATTGAACGCGATGTGGCCATTCTCGCCGATGCCGAGGCACACCAGGTCGATCGGCCCTTCCGCCAGCCGCGCAGCGTAGTCCCGCGCGCAAGCGTCCGGGCTGGGAAAACGCTCCGGCCGGATCAGGTGCACGGCGGCGAACGGCAGGCGGTCGAAGATCGCCCGCCCCAGCCACGCGCCGAAACGCTGCGGGGCGTCCGGCGCGAGCCCGACATACTCGTCCATGTGGAAGGCCGTCACCCGCGACCAGTCGATGCCTGTCTCCTCGACGAGCGCGTCCAGCATCTCCTGCTGGCTGGGGGCGGCAGCGAAGACCATGCGGACGGACCGCCCGACGGAGAGCAGTCCGCGGAGGCAGGCGGCGATCTCGGAGGCCGCGGCCCTGCCCATGGCGCGACGGTCCGGGTAGCTGCGGACGTCCAGGTGCGCGGCGGCAGGCGAGGGCTCGGTCATGGGGCATTCCTGTGCGCCCGGCGCGCCGCGCGGGCCAGTACCGCCGGGAGGCGAAGCATTCTCTGCAACCGGTTGCGTGTCAAGAACGCCAACCCGGTAGCGCAGCCGCCGCCGACGATGCTACGCAGGAGGCATGCCGGGGCGAGGCGCACGGCGGGAGACGGGCATGGACGAACCGTGGCGCGAGGTGCCCACGATCAGCCAGGTGGCGCAGGCGGCCGGCGTGTCGCGCGCCACGGTCTCGCGTGCCTTCACGCGTCCGCAGATGCTGAGCACGGACACGGTCGCGCGGGTCAAGGCCGTGGCAGCCCGCCTCGGCTATGTTCCCAACCAGGCCGCGCGCGCGTTGAGCACCGGTCGGCACGGCAATATCGCGCTGATCGTGCCCGACGTCGCCAACCCCTTCTTCCCGCCGTTGATCCGGGGCGCCCAGGCCCGCGCCGATCTCGCCGGAGCATGCCTCTTCCTCGGCAGCTCCGACGAGAACGCCGAGCGCGAGGACACGCTGGTTGCGAAGTTCACCGGGCAGGTGGAGGGCGTGATCCTCGTGTCGTCGCGGCTCGACGAGGACCGGATCAGGCACCATGCGGCGCGCGTGCCGATCGTGCTGATCAACCGGGACGTGACCGGCCTGCCGCGCGTGCTGATCGACACCTCCGTCGGCATCGCCGCCGCGGTGGATCATCTCGCGGACCTCGGCCATCGCCGGATCTGCTATGTCGCCGGCCCGGCCGCGTCATGGTCGAACCAGCAGCGGCGCAAGGCGATGCGCGCCGCCGTGAGGCGGCGCGGCCTGGAGATGGTGGCCGTGACGGCGCAGCGCGCCAGCTTCGATGCCGGCCGCGACGTCGTCGGGTCGCTTCTGGGCACCGGTGCGACGGCCGCCATCGCCTTCGACGACGTCACGGCGCAGGGCATTCTCGTCGGCCTGGCCGAGCGGCGGGTCGCCGTACCCGGGCGCTTCAGCGTCATCGGCTGCGACGACGTCCTGGGGGCCACGACGTTCCCGCCGCTGACCACGGTCTCCGCGCGCTGCGACGAGGCGGGCGAGGTGGCGCTCGACCTGCTCGGCGACGTCACTCGGCTGAAGGCGATGCGGGAGGTCCGCTACGTGCTCGACACGCACCTCGTGGTGCGCGGAAGCGCCGGCCCCGCGCCGGCGGCACCGTAGTCTTTCTCGCAGGACCGGCAGCGACACGCCAAGTCCCGACGATGCGGAATGACGGCCCCCGCGTCCGGCGGGCCGTCGCGTCGGATCAGCGGTTCGACCAGGGCTGGGTGCCGTCCGGCCAGCCGCCCGTGTTGAAGTAGGGCTGGTTGCTCTCGCGCATGCCCTGCGTCACGTAGTTCGGCCCACCGCTCCGCGGCGCAGAGGAGGGGTCCAGGTACAGGTAGCTCTGGTCCGGCTGGACCTTGTTGGCGGGCTGGGCGCGCGTCGTCTTCTTGGCGGCGGGCTTGGTCTGGGCCTGCGCCAGGCCGGCCGTGAACGCCAGTCCGACGATGGCGAGGGTTACGACACCGAACTTTCTCACACTACGTTCCTCTTCGTCTGCGCCGGGCAGGTCGCTTTCGATGCTCCCATGCCACGGCCTGAGCTTTTCGGCAATGTTTCGACGTCTATCACGGGCCATCGCGGCCAGCCTTGACGTGACGCACTAGGGTCCGGTCCTGGGGAGGCCTTCCGCGACCCGCGCGGCCAGATAGGGAAAGAACGGGTTCGCCGACATCCGCATCAGCGTGTCGAGGTTGATGATCAGCACGCCGACCTCGCCCCGCGCCGCGAGCGAGCCGAGCCGGACGCCGAAATCGTCCGACGGGTCGGGAGCCGTGCCGTACAGTCCGTCGGAGACCGGGAACGGTATCGCGACATGCGAGAGCGAGAACACGTCGCGCGGATAGGAGAGGCCGACCGGAGTCACGGTCTCGTCCCGCGCGCCCGCCTCGACGATCCGGGCGACCACCTCGGACTCGAACTCGCTGGCATTGGTGATCAGCGTCGTCTTGAACGCCCGCGGCGCGGGCGGCAGCACGCGACCGATGACATACTGGGAGGACTGGCGAAGAAGTGGGCCGAACTTGGCGGTACGGTTGATGTCGAACAGAACGATCTCGCTGCCGTTCGCGGGAAGATGGGCATAGAGCGCGGACAGGATCGCGCTCGTGCTGACCGTGAAGTCCATCACCGACTGGAAGGTCAGCACCGGGGCGAGGCCTTCAAGAACCCCGGCCCGCGAGCGCTCGCGGACGGATTGCTGCAGCGCCTGCGTGAGCCGGTGCGACTGGCGCGCCGCGTTCACCGGGAAGGAGTTGTACTTGAAGGGGTTGAACTCCGGCAGAACGCTGAGCCAGGCCGCCTTGGCGAAGGCGGGGAAGAAGGCCGGCAGCGCAGCCAGCCCGGCGAAACGGGCGAAGCTGGTGACACCGACCATCGGCGAGAACAGGACGATGCGATCCGGCCGCGACAACGCTGCGTTGCCCTGCGCCTCCAGCGCATACTTCATGGCCAGCGCCCCGCCGTTCGAATAGCCGACGGCGTGCAGCGGCTTGCCGGCCCCGGCCCGGCGGCGCGCCTCGCGGAAGGCGAGACGGGTTGCCGCCATCCAGTCCTCCCACGCGACGTCGGTGAGGCCGGCCGGCACGGTGCCGTGGCCGGGCAGCCGGATCGCGACGACGACAAAACCGTTCGACTGGTAGAGTTTCGCCACGTGGCGCAGGCTGAAAGGGGAATCGGTGAGGCCGTGAAGCATCACGGCGGCGCCGCGCACCTCCCCCTGCGGCTCCAGGACGAAGGAGCGGTTCCAGTTACGCGCAAAGCGCTCCGGATTGACCGGGCTCGCGTCGAAGTAGCGGTTTTCGGGAACGCGCTCGTCCTCGGGCACCCGCCGCGTCACCTCCGCGTCGAGGGATCGGAAGATGGCGTCCTCCGCCGCGATGTAGCCGGCCCAGTCGGTCCCGTCGAGTTCGGCGATCGTCAGCTCCTGCGGCACGAAGGTGTGCCACGGCTCGAGAGGGTCCCCGCGCTGCGAGTCCCAGGCGCGCACCGCGAAGACCGTCACGAGAACGACGAGGACGACGACGACGATGCGGCGAGCCCATCGGGCGGTTGCGGCGACCATGCGGGTCAGTTCCTGAACGCGTAGTAGAGCCCCGCGACCAGGGCAGCGACGACGATGCCGACAAGCACCTTCGTCAGAAGGTAGTGGTTCCGTGTTTCCAAGGCTCACCTCACCATCGGCTGGAACGGCCAGATGGCCGGCACCAGGAACACCGCGACGACGAAATACAGCACCATGAGCGGCAGGCCGAGACGCCAGTAGTCGCCGAACCTGTAGCCTCCGGGGCCCATCACCATGAGATTCGTCGAGGTGGCGATCGGCGTGAGGAACGACGCGGCGCCGGCGACGCAGATGCTCATCATCACCGGATAAGGCGAGACGCCCATGCCCGTTGCCGCGGCAAGCGCCACGGGGATGACGATCAGCGTCGTCGCCGTGTTGCTCATGATCTGGCCGAGCAGCGCCGTCAGGACGAACAGTCCTGCCAGCAGCGCGGTCGGCCCCAGGGAGCCGACGATGCCGACGAGCCCTTCCGCCAGCACCCGTGCCGCCCCGGTCCGCTCCATCGCGACGGACAGCGGCATCATGGCCCCGACGAGGATGACCGTCGTCCAGTTGATCGCCTTGTAGGAGGCCTCGACCGAGACGAGGCCGGCGGAGATGAGGATACCCGCGGCGCAGAGGCCTGCCACGACAGGCGGCACCGCTCCCGTCGCCAGCAGGGCCACCATGCCGGCCAGCACCGCGATTGCCAGCTTCGCTCCCGCGCCCAGCGGCACGGCCTGCCGCCGCACGAGTTCGGGCGAGTTGACGAGCAGCACGTCGGGCGTGCCGAGCCGCTGGTCGAGCGCCTTCCAGGTGCCCTGCAGGAGCAGCGTATCGCCGACCGCGAGTTCGATCTCGCCTTCCGCCATGTCAGCGCCGTTGCGCTGGACCGCCAGCACCACGAGGTCGCCGGCTTCCGTCACCATTCCAGGAAAGACGCTGCGGCCGACCAGCGCCGAGCGGGGCGGGATGATCACTTCGGCCAGTCCCGTCGTGCGGTTCAGCAGCGTATCGGGTCCGGCTGCGTCGTCGGTGTCGCGGAAGGACAGCGCCCACTCCTCCGCCAGCCCGGCGGCGGCCGTCGCATCGCCGCGCAGCAGCAGCGTATCGCCCGCTGCCAGGGCCCGGCGCAGCGGCGCCCCGGTCCTGCCGTCATGCGCCGACAGCAGCCGCAGCGCCCCGCCCGGTGGCGTCAGGTCTCCCGGCTCTCGTCCGATCAGCGGCGAGTCCGCGCGGACGGCAAGGCGGAAAGCATCTGACGACAGGCCGTATTGCTCCACGAGCACGCGGGCATGGCGGCTGAGGTCGGCCGGGACGGTCCGGCTGCGCCGATCCGGGAGCAGCGCGGGTCCGAGCAGCAGGATGATGGCGACGGTCCCCGCCAGGAGCGGCACGCCCACGAACGCGAACTCGAAATAGCCGAACCCCGCGAGCCCCGCATCGACGAGCGATTCGGACACCAGCACGTTCTTGGGCGCGCCGGTCAGCACGAGGTTCGACCCGGCGTGGGCGGCGAAGGCCAGCGGCAGCAGCAGGCGCGACGCCGGAATGCCGAGGCGCACGGCGGCGACGCTCGCGATCGGCAGCAGCGCCGCGACGGCGCCGTTCGCGCTGATCAGGGCCGTCAGCCCCGCGACCAGCAGCATCAGCGTGACGAGAAGCCTGTTCTTGCCACTCTGTCCCGGATCGCCGACGAGCTTCTGGCCGACATAGGCCGTCACGCCCGTCGTCTCGAGCGCGAAGCTGACGACGAACAACGACGCGATGAAGATCACCGCCGGATCGCCGAACCCCGCCAGCGCCTGCTGGAGCGTCACGAGCCCCGTCGCCCACAGCGCGATCGCCGTGCCGAGCGCGACGACGATCACCGGCAACCTGTTCCAGACGAACAGGCCCATGGCGACGGCGATGATCAGTCCCGTGATCGCGATCTGGCTCACGCTCCCCCCAACCGGCGATGTCGTCCTGAGGAGCACGAAGCCCGCGCCACGACCCCTCGGCATTCCTGCCCGACCTTCGGTCGGCGACGCCGAAGAACAGATACCGCATTTCGCATCCAGGCTTATGCTATAGCTCGGCCCGCAAGGTCCACCACCATGGCGGCAGGAAGCGGCGCTCGGCCGAACCGGCCATCACCGACCGGAAACCGCGACCCGCCAGGCCTTCATGACCGCCCCCATCGAGTCCAAGCCCGACGTGCTGATCGATCCGCGCCGCGGCGACATCGAGGACGACGCCTCCAGCCCCGAGAAGCGCTCGATGGTGGCGATCGCGGGCAATCTCCTGGCCGAACTCAGCCTGCCCAAGCTGGCCGTCGCCTGGATCCTGATGATCGGCCTGCCGGGCCTGATGCTCGGACTGGCCCCGCTGGTGGGATCGGCGTGGACGCAGGCGCTCTCGGCACGGCTGGGCGCCCTTGTCGGCCTCGGGCCGGTCTTCGTGCTCGCGGGCCTGGTCGCCATTGCCTGGATCGGCGGCCGGGCCGCGTTCCGGATCGTCGAGAAGAGCTTCTGGTCGCTGAACTCGCTCGCCGTCCAGCCCGGCTACGCGGTGTTCCGCGAAGGGCTGCGCCACGCCGCGGAGGGGCTGCTCCTGCGCGGCGCGAACGGCGAGCGGCGCGCCCGCGTGAACGCCGTCATCGCCGCCGCGGCAGGCCTGCTGTCCTGCCTCGTCGCCCTCGGCGTCTGCGCGCTTGCCTGGCCCCATACGCAGTGGCGCGGCGACGTCGGCGCGCTTGCCACCCCGCTCGCCCTCGTCGTCCCCGCGCTGGCGAATGCGGTCGTGATCGTCGGCGCCATGATGGCCGGCGCTTCGCTCGTCTGGGGTCTGGCCGACGCCACGATGGACCAGCCGAAGACGCTGGACGGCTTCGATCCCGAGCAACCGGGCGACCGTCCCTGGCGCGTCGCGCACCTGTCGGACATCCACGTCGTCGGCGAGCGCTACGGCCTGCGCATCGAGAGCGGCCGGGCCGGGCCCTCCGGCAACCACCGGCTCGAGACGGTCCTCGACCGCCTCGCCGCCATCCACGCCAGCGATCCGCTCGACGTGATCCTCGTGACCGGCGACATGACCGACGCCGGCCGCTCCGCGGAATGGGTCGAACTGGACCGCATTCTCGCCCGCCACCCGGACCTTGCGGCGATCACCCTTCTGCTGCCAGGAAACCACGACCTCAACATCGTCGACCGCGCCAATCCGGCCCGCATGGACCTGCCGACGAGTCCTTTCAAGCGGCTGCGCCAGCTGCGCACGCTCTCGGCCATGGCGGCCGTGCAGGGCGGCCGCGTGCGCGTCCTCGACGCCGGCCGCGAAGCGCCCGGACCCACCCTCGACGAGGCCGTCCGACCGCATGCCGGCGCCATCGCCGCCTTCGCCGACAAAGGCCCCTTTCGCCTTCAGGTGGAACTCGCCCAGTTGTGGGCCGACGTGTTCCCGATGGTGCTGCCGCCGACGCGCCCGGACGGGCTGGGCGTCATCCTGCTGAACTCGAACGCCGAGACGCACTTCTCCTTCACGAACGCGCTCGGTCTCGTCTCCGCCGAGCAGATGACGGGCCTCCTGGCCCTCGCCCGGCACTATCCGCAGGCGCACTGGGTCATCGCCCTGCACCACCATCTCGTCGAGTATCCGAAGCCGGCCAAGGCGTTCTCCGAACGCATCGGCACCGCGCTCATCAACGGCAGCTGGGCCGTGCGACAGCTCAAGCGCATCGGCCCGCGCATGGTGGCGATGCACGGCCACCGGCACATCGACTGGATCGGTGCGTGCGGCCCGGTGCGGATCGTCTCCGCCCCCTCGCCCGTCATGGGCGGGACGGACGATGCCCCCACCCGCTTCCACATCCACCGGCTGGCGCCGCGGCCGAATGGCGGGCTCGCCCTGCTCGTCCCCGAGACGGTCGACATCGCGGGCGATCCGCCGGCGTGAGCCGCCCGCGTCATGCGGCCTCGGCCGGACCTTTCCGCTCGGGCGCCGAGAGCAGTTCCGAGAGCCACCGGCTCGAGGGATGCTGCGCGCAGAAGGTCAGCACGGCGATGGTGATCGGCACGCCGATCACGGAACCGAACAGTCCCCACAGGAAGGTCCAGAAGAACACCGCGAACAGCACGATGGACGGCGAGATGGACAGTGCGTTGCCGGAGACCCGCGGCTCGATGTAGCTGCCGACGACGAACTGGATGACATTGAGGCAGGCGAAGACCAGCAGTGCCGTCTGCCACGAGTCGAACTGCACGAGGGCCAGCGCGGTGGGGAACACCGTTGCGATCAGCGGGCCGATGAAGGGCACGTAGTTCAGCGTGAACGCGATGACGCCCCATTCGCCAGCGAGCTGCAGGCCCGACACCGAGGCGAAGCCCCAGACCAGGAGCCCCGTGAGGATGCTCATCTGCGAGCGCACCAGCATGTAGCGCCGGATCTTCGCCGCCGTCTCGCGGCCGCCCTGGACGAAGACGCGGCGCATCGCCTCGTCCTTGATCGCGCCGACGCGCCGGCCGAAGTCGTCGACCTCGAGCAGGCCCAGGATGACGTAGACGAAGACGACGATCCAGAAGCTCATCGCGCTGTTCACGCGGCTCGTCAGCGTCTGCACCAGCCGCAGCAGCCAGCCGACGTTGAAGTGCTCCGTCCACAGGCCGGCGACGGCGATGCCGTGCCCTTCCAGCCAGGCCACCGCCTGGTCGTAGATCATCTGGAAGCGCCCCGCCTCGGACACCGTCCAGCGCCCGACACGGCCGAACGCCCACGTGATCAGGTAGCCGAACACGACGAACACGCAGGCCATCACGATCACGCAGATCAGCAGCGCGACCAGCTTGGGCAGGAAGGCCTGCAGGCGTTTCTGCAGCGGCCAGACGAGCGCGATGATGAACAGCGCGAAGGCGACCGGCGCGAACACGGCGCTCGCCACCGACAGCGCCGCCGTCGACAGGATGATCGCCATCAGGATCATGGCGGCGCTGGAGGTGCCTTGCCTGGTCATGGCCCGTCAGACGCCGTCGATGAAGCTGTCGAGGTCGAGCGACGAGCGCTTGCCGACGGCCTCGTGGTGCTTCGCGTAGAAATCCTCGGCCGCCTTGCGCCCCTCGTCCCGCAGCATGGTCAGGAAGTCCCACTCGGCGTTGAGCTTCGAGGAATAGCCCAGGTCGACCATCACGTCGCCGGCGATCCGGTGCAGGCGCATGCCGGCCCAGCGGGCGCCCTCCCCCGCGCCGGGAATCGCCTCGCGGCGCAGCAGCGCCATCATCCGCAGTTCCTTCAGCAGCACGGCGTTGAAGGACACCTCGTTGAGCCGGTTGAGGATGTCGCGCGCCGAGCGCGGCGTGCCCGGCCGCTCGATGGGATTGATCTGCACGAGCACCGTGTCGAGCGAGTCGCATTCGCGGATCAGCGGCGTCATCGTCGGGTTGCCCGAATAGCCGCCGTCCCAGTAGTCGTCGCCGTCGATGTTGATGGCCTGGAACAGCGTCGGCAGGCAGGCCGAGGCCAGCAGCACGTCTGGGGTCAGCTCGGTCTTGCGGAAGACCCGGCCCCGCCCGGTGCGGACATTGGTCGCCGTGACGAACAGCTTGATCGGCCCGGCCGCCACCGCCTCGAAGTCGACCACCTCGGCGAGGACGTCGGCCAGCGGGTTCGAGCCGTGCGGGTTGAGGTCGTAGGGCGAGACGATGCGCGACATCAGGTCCATCGCCACGAACAGCGGCGAGTTGTCGAGCGTCCACCGGCCGAGGAGCACGTCGAGCGGGCTGCGCTGGAACGGGCTGAATCGCGCGGCGTCGGACACCTTCCGCCAGAAGGTCGCGAGTGCCTCGCGCCCGCCCTCCCGGCCGCCCTTCGCATAGCCGGAGGCCATGACGGCGGCGTTCATCGCTCCGGCCGACGTTCCCGAGATGCCCTCGATCGACAGCCAGTCCACCTCCAGGAGCCGGTCGAGGACGCCCCACGTGAAGGCGCCATGCGATCCGCCGCCCTGCAGGGCGAGATCGATCGGCAGCGTGCCGGGCCCCTTGGGGCTCGCGGTGACGGCCGGGCGGGTGGCCGGGCCCTTGCCGGCCCTGCTGCCCGAGGGTCTTGTCTTTGCGTTCTTCACGATGCCCTCACTGCCCTGCCGGCGACGCCTCAGTTCGACTTCACGAGCCCGGAAAACCCTGCCACGGCGAGCAGGCTGAGCGCCCATCCGACGACCGACTCGAAATAGAAGTATGCGATGGTCATGCCACCCCAGCGCTGCGCCGGGTCGGGACGCCAGTACCCCCTCTGCCCGATCTCGAGAACCGGAAAGAGCGTGTCGAGGGAATACATCCACGCATTGAATTCCGGGTAGCTCAGCGCCTCGAACTGGGACCGGAAACAGTCGAGCTGGTTCTGCCCCTTCTGCGCCCGCCCCTGCAGCACCGTGTCCGTGCCCGCCAGCGTCACCTGCTGCCCGGTTTCGAGGCGGCAGGCTGTCCACTCGGCGGAGCGCAGGACGACAGGGCTGTTGGGCTTCATCGCCCCCACCGCATCGGCATGGGCGAACACGGCGACGCCGATGAGCCAGAACAGCGCCAGCCACACGAAGGCCAGCAGGGGCTGCCGGCCGTAGCCGAGCGTAATGCCGAGCATCCCGTCCTTCGCCGCCAGGACGCCGCGCCAGGCGCGGTTCCCGGTGCGGGCGCGCCGTGCCGCACGCTGCAGGCGCTCCTTCTCGACCAGCACCGAGCGCGCGTCCTCGTCGTGCCCCATGTCGCGGAACACGGTGGCGAGTTGCTCGTAGGGCTGCGGCCAGAAATCCTCACCCCAGCGCTCGGGGCTCTGCCGCGACAGCCAGTCCAGGCGGGTCTCGGCGTCGACCGGTCCGTCGATGAAGCCCGAATAGATGCAGCGGTTGAGAAGCAGGTCGCCCTTGCCCGGCCACGCCGAAGGCTCGTCGTGCAGGGTGCCGATCTTGGCCCCGGTCATGTCGAGCACGCCCTGCACGCTCGCCTCGCCGCGCAGGAAGAACCCGCCCTCGATGTCGACCCGTCCGAGGTCGAGGGCGGTCGCGCCGGCATTGGCGAATGTCGCGCCGAGGCAGTCGAGGTCGCCCTTGACGAGGGCGCCGGTCAGGCGGACCTCGCCGGTGATGCCGCCGCGGCGCAGGACGACGTTGCTGCCGGCTTCCAGGGAATCGGCGTTGAGCGCGATGGCGTCCGGATGGGCGAGCGAGAGCCCTTGCCCCTCGATCCCCGCCACGAGGCGCGCACCCGACAGGTCGATCCCGCCGCGCACCGACGCGCCGCGCAGGTGGACCCCGTTGGCGGACAGCCCGCCGGCTGCCAGGACGATCGTTCCCGGCCGCTCGAGCGTGATCCCGTCGCACTCCACCGCGCCGCCGATGCTGGCGCCGGAGAGCCGGATCTCGCCCTTGACCAGCGAACCGCGCAGGGTGAGCCCGCCGCGCGCCTCGAGCCGGTCGGCGAAGAGCCCCGGCAAGGCCGAACCGTCGAGGAAGAGGCTGTCGATGATGGCGGAGCGCAGCACGGGCGCCGCCTCGAAGTGGCAATCCTTCAGGCCGATGTCGCGCGGGATGCGGCAGCCCTCGAGGTCGAGCAGCCCGGAGATCCAGCCGCCGCTGACGCGGACGCCCTTTTCGTGCGGGCGTGTCGTGGCGTCGCCGCCCAGGAGCAGGAAGCGCAGGAGTTCGGCCCGGACCACCCGGTCCGGGTCGGCCGTCTCGGGTCGCCGGCCGTCCCCGAGGCGATCGAAATCCCCCCGCGCCAGCTCGGCGACGATGGCCCGCTCGGCCGGCAGCAGCGGCTCGAAGGATGCGAGGCTGATGCCGACCACGCGGCCAGGCTCAGGTCGAGGGACCGGAGGTCGGTTCCGAAGAGCCGGCGAGTGCCGCCCGGAGCGCCGCTTCCTTGGTCTCGTCGTAGGAGGTCTTCATGACGACGCCGCCCGATCCGTGCAGGTCGGCCAGCACCTTGTCCGCGGTGATCTTGCGGATCAGCAGGAACAGGCCGGCACTGCCCGGCTGCAGCGCCGAGGCCGCGTCCTTCATGAACGCGTCGTCGATGCCGACGTCGGTCAGCTTGCCGCCGAGCGCGCCGGACGCCGCGCCGACCGCCGAGCCCAGCAGCGGGTTGAGGAAGATGAGCCCGATGAGCGCGCCCCAGACCGCCCCGGACATGGCGCCGGCGGCCGTCGTGTTGATGAGCTGGTTCAGCTTGATCTGGCCGCTCTGGTCCTTCACGACGACGACGGCGTCGCCCAGCTCGATCAGATATTCCTTCTGCAGTTCCAGCACGCGCTTGCGCACCTCCTCGGCCTTGGCCTCGGTCGGGTAGGCGATGAAGACGAGATCAGCCATGGAAAACTCCTGTCAGGCGAGGAAGGGGGACGCGTGGCCGCGTCCGCCCGGGAAGACTTGCGGGTCCGTTCGTCACAGGCCCCACGGCAGGCCCAGCGACTTCCAGACGGCGAACAGCGCGATCCAGAGCACGAACATCGAGATCACGTAAGGCAGCATCAGCGCGACGAGCGTGCCGACGCCGGCCGACTTGTCGTATTTCTGGGCGAAGCCCACGACCACCGCGAAATACGCGTTGAGCGGGGTGATGGCGTTCATCGGCGAGTCGCCGACGCGGTAGGCCGCGAGGACCGCCTCCGGCTCCACGCCGAGCTTCATCAGCAGCGGCACGAAGACCGGGGCGAAGATCGCCCACTTCGCCAGCGCGCCCGTCAGCAGCAGGTCGATGAGCGCGACCACCACGATGAAGCCGAGCAGCAGCGGCAGGGCGCCGATATTGGCCGACTGGAGCACGTCCGACAGCTTGAGAGCCATGATCGTGCCGATGTTCGTGTAGGTGAAGTAGGCAACGAACTGGCTGAGCACGAACAGCAGGAAGATCGTCGGACCCAGGCTGGTGACGGCCTTCTCCATCGCCCGGATCACGTCCGACAGCGTCTTGAGCGTGCCGGCGCCGATCCCGTAGGTCCAGCCGGTGGTGAGGAAGGTCACCATGATGAGGCCGATGAGGCCGTTCATGAACGGCGAGTTGCCGATCAGCTCGCCGGTCGTCGGATTGCGCAGCGGAGCGCCGGACGGGATCGTCAGCAGCGCGAAGACGACGCCGACGCCGATCAGGCCGTAGAGCGCGTATCGCAGGCCACGGGCCTCCTCGGGCGACAGCTCGGGTCCCTTGCCGGCCGACGGCTCGGGCGTCCCGCCGGCATTGTACGGGCCGAGGCGGGGCGAGATGACGCGATCGGTGATCACCGCGATGACCACCGTCAGGAACAGCACCGAGGCGATCGAGAACCAGAGGTTCGATGCGAGGCCGATGTTCGTGTTGGGGTCGACGAGACGGCCCGCGTCGTTGGTGAACTCGACGAGGACGGCGTCGAGCGGCTTGATCAGCATGTTGACGGTGAAGGCGCCCGCGACGGCGGCGAAGCCCAGCGCGAGGCCCGCGAGGGGATGGCGCCCGACGCTCATGTACGCGACGCCGGCCAGCGGGATCAGCACGAGATATCCGGCATCCGCCGCGATGCTCGAGATGATGCCGACGAAGGCGAGGATGTAGGTCAGCGCCCCGGCCGGCGACACGATCACCAGCTTGCGGATCAGCGCCTTCACGAGGCCCGACTCCTCGGCGACGCCCGCGCCGATCATCGCCCCGATCATCAGGCCGACGGCGGTGAAGCTCATGAAGTTCGGAATGAGCGACGAATAGAGGAACCGGATGCCTTCCGTGGTCAGGAGGCTGCGGATCTCGGTGGTCGAGCGCTCGATCTTGTTGGTATCGGGATTGATGACCTCGAGGGTGACCGACGTGCCCGCCAGCCCGAGCACGGCGGACAGGACGATGACCACCGCGATCAGGATCAGGAAGATGACGACGGGGTGGGGCACCATGTTCCCGACCCGCTCGACGGTGTCGAGCATCCTCTGCATCGCGGTCTTTTGGCCCTGCGCGGCCTCGCTTGCGCTCTTCATCCCCTGAACTCCCTTGAGGCGTTGACGGCCGTTGCGCCCGTCGGGCGCTCGATGACGTTCCATGTGGATCGTGCCGGGGCCAGCGGCTTGACCCGCTGTCCGGGGTGAAGCGCCTGCACGCCGGCGGTCACGATGACCTCGCCGGGCTCGAGCCCCTGGGCGACGATGACCCGCCCGGGTTCGAAGCGCAGCACGTCGATGCTGCGGAGCGACACGCTCGATGTGCCCGGATCGACGATCCAGACCGCGGGGGTCCGGTTCGACGAGGTCAGCGCGGAGGCCGGGATCGACACCACGACGCCCGATCTCAGGTCGAAGGCGCCGTTCACCGTCGCGCCGAGCCGCATGGCCTCGGGCGGCCGGTCCAGCGCGACGCGCACCTTGAAGGTCCGTGTCACCGGGTCGGCCTCGGGCGAAACCTCCCGGACACGTCCCTCGGCGACGACCGCCGGATCGGCGACCAGGGACACGCGGATGCGCGTGTCGGCCGAGCCGCTGGCGAGGATCGAGGCGGGCACGTCGAACACCGCGTCCCTGTCATCGTCGCGGGCGATGCGGACGATCATCCGGCCAGGCTGCACCACTTCGCCCGGTTCCGCCCCGCGCGCCGTGACGACGCCCGCCGCGTCGGCGCGAAGCTCCGTGAACCGCAGCCGGTCGCGGGCCGTCTCGACGCGGGCTTCCGCGTCTTCGAGGCGCGACTGCGCCGTGTCCAGCGCCTGCCGCGCCTGGTCGTAGCGCGGCCTCGTGGTGAAGCCCTGCGCCATCAGCCGGTCCTGCCGCTCGAACGTGTTGCGCGCCGTCGTCACGTCGCCGCGCGCCGCGGCCAGCGTGGCCTTCGCGGCCGTCAGGGCGTTCTGCTCCGTCGCCGGATCGAGGCGCGCGAGCACCTGCCCGGCCGTCACCCGGTCGCCGACATTGACGCCGCGCTCGATCATGCGGCCACCGACGCGGAACGCCGCATCGACGTCCTTGCGCGCCTGGATGTCGCCCGTCATCGACGCGGCATCGCGCAGCACCGAGGATTCGACGGTGGCGACGCGGACCGGGCGCGCCGCCGTGGGCGCGGCCTGCTCGCCCTGGCATCCGGCGAGGGTCGCGGCGAGCACGGCGGCTCCCGCGCAGGAGAGGATCAGGCGGACAGGGCGGATCATCGGGAAGCCTCCACCATCGCGCCGGCCGGCTTGCCGGCGTCCGTCTTCGCCCCGTCGCGGCCGAACCACGCCACGTAGAGCGTCGGCAGGAAGACCAGCGTCAGCAGCGTGGCCACCAGCAGTCCGCCCATGATCGCGAAGGCCATCGGCCCCCAGAAGACGGTGGGGGCGATGGGGATCATGCCCAGCACCGTCGACACGGCCGTGAGCATGATCGGCCGGAAGCGGGTCGCGCTCGCGTCGAGCGCCGCATCCGCGACGCTCTTGCCCGCTGCACGCTCCGATTCGATCTGCCCCACCAGGATCACCGCGTTCTTGGTGATGATGCCGATCAGCGCCAGGATGCCGAGCAGCGCCACGAAGCCGAGCGGCTTGCCCGACAGCAGCAGCGCCCCGACGACGCCGATCAGCCCGAGCGGCGCGATGCTGAGCACCACCAGCAGCCGCGCGAAGCTGTGCAGCTGGGCCATCAGCACCGTGAGCATGATCAGCAGCATCAGCGGCACGACGGCGACCACGGAAGCCTGCGACTTCGCGCTCTCCTCGACCGTGCCGCCCGTGTCGATCCGCACCCCCGGCGGCAGCGCCGCGCGCAGCGCGTCGATCCGCGGCTCGATGTCGGCGACGACCGTCTCCGGCAGCGTGCCGGCGGTCACGTCGGCCTCGACGGTGAGCGTCGTCACCCGGTCGCGCCGCCAGACCAGCGGGTAGTCCTGCACGTATTCCAGCGTGACGAACTGGGACAGCGGCACGGACCGTCCGGACGGCGTGTTGACCTGCAGGGACCGCAGGGTGTCCAGCGTCAGGCGCTCCTCGTCGCGCGAGCGCACGATGACGTCGACGAGGTAGATGTCGTCGCGCACCTGCGTCACCGGGGCGCCCGAGAGCACCGTGGCCAGGATGCCCGACAGGGCCTGCGAGCTGAGGCCGAGGCGGCGGGCCTCGTCCTGGTCGACCCGCAGGCGAACCTCGCGCGCCGGCTCCATCCAGTCGAAGCCGACCTGCTTGATGAGCGGATTGGCCGAGATGGCCTGCGCCACCTTCAGCGCGACGCCGCGCACCTCGGCGATGTCGGGGCCGACCACGCGGTACTGCACCGGCCAGCCGACCGGCGGGCCGAGCTCGAGCGGGTACACGCGCGTCACCAGCGCCGGGAACTCGTTGGCGAGAAGCGCCTCGAGCCGCTTGTGAAGCCTGTCCCGGCCCGGCACGTCCTTGGCGACGACGACGAGCTGGCTGAAGAAGTCGTTCGGCAGCTGCGCGTTCAGCGGCAGGTAGAACCGGATGGCGCCGCGCCCGACATAGGTGCTCCAGCGCTCGACGTCCGGGTCGCCGCGCAGCGCCGCATCGATCCGTGCGGAGACGGACTCGCTGGCGCGGATCGACGCGTTCTGCGGCAGGCGAAGGTCCACCAGCAGTTCGGTCCGGTCGGACGCCGGGAAGAACTGCCGCGGCACCAGCGGCAGGGCCAGGACCGAGAGCACGAACACGCCGACCGTGGCGCCGATGGTGATCCACCGGGCCTTGAAGGCGAGCGTCAGGAGCTTCCGGAACGCCGCCGCGACGCTCCCTTCCGACGACCCGGCGGCCGCCTTCGGCGCCTTCAGGATCGCCACGCCCAGCACCGGCGCGAAGACGATCGCGACGATCCACGACACGAGCAGCGCCATGCTGACGACGGCGAACAGCGAGAACGTGTACTCGCCCGCCGAGCTCGCCGCGAAGCCGATGGGCACGAACCCGGCGATCGTCACGAACGTGCCGGCGAGCATCGCCATCGCGTATTGCTTGTAGGCGTAGGTCGCGGCCTTCTCCTTGGGTTCCCCCAGCGCCAGCCGCGACATGGTGGCGTCGGTCGTCGTCATCGCGTCGTCGACGAGAAGCGCCAGCGCGATGATCAGCGCACCCAGCGACACGCGCTGCATGTCGATGTTCACGACGTCCATCAGCGCGAAGACCATCGCCAGCGTCAGCGGAATGGCGAGCGCCACCACCAGCCCGGCCCGGACGCCCAGCGCGATGAAGCTGACGACGAGGATGATCGCGACCGACTGCCAGAGCGACGTCATGAAGTCGGCGATGGCGTAGCGCACCGTCACCGACTGGTCGGCGACGAGGCGCGGCTCGAGGCCGTGCGGCAGCGACGCCGTGATCCGCTCCATCGCCTTCTTGACGTTGACGCCCAGCGCCAGGATGTCGCCGCCGTCGCGCATCGCGATGCCGAGTCCGATCGCCTCCTGGCCGTTCACCCGGAACAGCGGCTGCGGCGGATCGGAATGGCCGCGCCGCACCGTCGCGATGTCGGCGAGCCGCACCATGCGGTCGCCGACCGCGAAATTCACGTTGCGGATGTCGTCTTCCGAGGAGAACGCGCCGGACACCCGGATGGTGAGGCGTTCCTCGTCCGTGTTGATGACGCCGGACGGGCGAACCATGTTCTGCGCCTGCAGCGCCGCGATCAGCGCGCCCGGGTCGATGCGCAGCCGTGCCAGCTCCTGCACGGAGAAGTCGACGAAGATGCGCTCGTCCTGCGCGCCGATCAGCTCGATCTTGGAGACGTCCGGAACCAGCAGCAGCTCCGACCGGATCGCTTCCACCGTGTCGCGCAGCTCGCGCCGGCTGAACCCGTCGGCCGTGAAGCCGTAGATGATGCCGAACGTGTCGCCGAAGCGGTCGTTGAAGAACGGGCCGACCACCCCGGCCGGCAGCGTGTGGCGCATGTCGGCGACGAGATTGCGGGCCTTCTGCCACGTGCCGGGCACCTCGGCGCCGGGCACCGACTCCTTCAGGTTGACGAAGATCGTGGTGATGCCGCGCGTCGTGTAGCTGCGCAGGAAGTCGATTCCGGGCGTCTCCTCGAGCTTGCGCTCGAGCCGCTCGGTGACCTGCTTCAGCATCTCGTCCGTCGTGGCGCCGGGCCACGCGGCGGACACCACCATCGTCTTGATGACGAAGGTGGGGTCCTCGTTGCGCCCCAGCCGCCAGTAGGCCAGCAGGCCGGCGAGCACGGAGACGATCATCAGGAAGATGACGAAGGAGCGGTGGCGCAGGGCCCAGTCGGACAGATTGAACTGCATCACGGTTCGACCCCTGCGAGGCGTACTGACTGTCCGGCCTTGAGGGTCGAGGCCCCGGCGGTGACCACGATGTCGCCTGCCGCGAGGCCGCGCGTGACAACGGCGCGCGCCGGATCGTCCGCGGCGATCTCGACGCGGCGCTCGGCGATCTTGCGGGTTGCCGGATCGACGACCCACACCGCGGTCTGGCCGCCGGAACGGACCAGGGCCGCCGCCGGGATGGAGAAGCCCTGCGTCTCGACGGGGAGCGGCGTGCCCTGCACCGAGACGCCGAGGCGCATGCCCTCCGGCGGTTCGGCGAGCCCGACGCGGATCCGGAACAGCCGGGTCACGGCATCGGCCTCGGGCGAAACCTCGCGCACCCGACCGGTCGCCGTCACGGCGGGATTGCCGGCGAGCGTCACGGTGACGCGGTCGTCGACGCCGATGGCCGCCAGCGCAGCCGCGGGCACGTCGAACACCGCGTCGCGCCCGTCGCGCCGCGCCAGCTGCACCACCATGCGCCCGGCCGCGACGACCTCGCCCGGTTCCGCGCCGATGGCGGTGACCACGCCCGGCGCGTCGGCCTTCAGCACGGTGAAGCCGACCATGTCCTCGGCGATCCGCACGCCGGCGGCGGCCGCTTCCGTCTGCGAGCGGGCCGACTTCAGGGCCTGCTCGGCCTGCTCGTAGTCGGCCTGCGTGGTGACGCCGCGCGCCCGCAGGTGATCCTGCCGTTCATACGCCGCCTCGGCCTGGCGCAGCAGGCCTTCCGCCGCGGACAGGGCCGCGCGGGCCGAGCGCAGCTCGTTGATCTCGGTTTCGGGATCGAGCCGGGCGAGCGGCTGGCCCTCCTTCACCGTGGCGCCGACACCGACGAGCCGTTCCGACACGCGACCGCCGATCCGGAAGGCGAGCGATGCCTGGTCCCGCGCCTCGACCCGTCCGGTGAAGCTGGCCTGCGGCTGCGCGGGCGAAGGGGCGACGGTCACCGTGCGGACGGGGCGGACCGGCGCGGCCGCCTCTTCGGTCTTCGGCTGGCAGGCCGCGAGGCCGAGCAGCGCCGCGACGCAGACGCAGACGCTTCGCGAAGCGGGGGAGATATGGACGCCGAAGATCATGCGGTGGGCCCTGTCGTCGTCTTCAGCCAGCCGAGCGCGATCAGCACGAAGGCGAGCCCGGCGAACGCCATCGCCAGGCCGGCCATCTCGCCGGGAGACTCGACCAGCGCGTAGGGAAATCGCAGCAGCAGGCCGGCCGCGGTCAGGAACGTCATGATGCTGGCCCCGGCCAGCCACCACCAGCCCGACGCCGGACGGATCTTCAGCGCCAGTCCCAGCTGCGATGCGCCCTGGACGACCAGCACGATGGCGACGAGCAGCGCCACCGCGGCAGCTCCCTTGAGCGGGTTGAGGATGATCAGGATGCCGCCGACGACTTCCGCCGACCCGAACAGCAGCTGCCATTTGAAACCGCGCCACTGCGTATCGCGCAGGGCCTGGACGATCACGAAGACGCCGCCCAGCGTCACCATCGCCCCGAGCACGGTGCCCGTGGCCGCGTTCGAGACGTCCGGAACCATCACGCCCAGCAGTCCGAAGGCGATGAGTCCGATCCCGAGGACGAGGAACCGGAGCCCGCGCGTGCGGTTCGCCGTGTCCTGGCCCGGCGAGGTTGCGGCGCCCTCGCTCATCGCGAATCCCGTGCGTGGCGCCGCCGGGTCACGACGGCCACCCGACCCGCGGCCGAGACGACCGTGGGGCGCGCATCGACAACCGCGGTCGTGTCGCGGGAACTGTCGGAAGCGCGGCTGGTACCCGTCATGACGTCTCCCGCACTGAAATGTCTCGCGCCTGCAGAGACCTGTCCGGTTGACGCGCGCCCGTCATGGCCGACCGCGCTCCCATCCGGCGGGTTTGCCCGGCGCGCGGTCGTCCCGACCGGCGCGAACGCTCAGGATACACGGCGCCCGCGGCAGGGACGAATCGGCAAGCGGGACCGCCCTGCAGGCTAGCCTCGCTTACCGCAATTTCCATGGTTACCAATGGTGGAACGGCGATGGATCAGCACAGAATCCCAATCTTGAGCGCCGCATCCCAATCTTGGCCGCTATGTGGCAGGGTCGCCGGGCTCAGGCCGCGCGCGGCGCCGCCCTGCGCAGCGGCAGTGCGGGCAGCAGCAGAACAAGGCCCAGCGCGGCTGCTGCGGCCATCGGGACATAGAGTCCCTGCCCGAGGGACTCCGACAAGACGCCGGACAGGCTGGTGAAGCCCGCCATGCACAACGCCCATACGGCCGCCAGCCACCCCTGCGCCTGGGCGCGCATCGCCGGCGGGGCCATTCTGGCGAGGAGGAAGATGCTGCCGAGATGCGTCGCGCCGAAGGTCAGGCCGTGCGACAGCTGGAGCAGCACGAGCGCGGGAACGCCCGGGTCGGTTGCCATCCAGAGCCACCGCACCACCGCGGCTGCGCCGCCGGCCACGAGCAGCAGCGCCGCCCCCGATGCCCCGCGCACGAAACGGCCCGCGAGGGCGAAAACGGCGATCTCGCCGACGATGCCCAGCGCCCAGAGCGATCCCAGCGCAAGCCCGGAATGCCCCTGCGACTGCCAGTGCAGCGTCGCGAACGCGTAAACCGCCGCATGGCTGGCCTGGATCAGGCCCGCACCGACGATGCAGGCCGCCAGCTTCGACAGCTGCGCGGCAGCCGGCGATCCCGCTCCGTCGCTCGCCGCCGGCGGCGGTGCATGGCCGGGTTCCGGGACGAAGGCCGCGGCGACGATGACGGCGGCCGCGGCGACGCAGAGCAGGGCGATGATCGACCACGGCGCGAGCACCCCGAGCAGCGCCCCCGTCGAGAGGCTTGCCCCCGCGAAGGCGAGGGAGCCCCACAGCCGCAGCCGGCCGTAGACGAGTTCCGGCGACGGTCCGTCCTGAAGCAGCCGGAGGGTCAGGGCGTCGGTCAGGGCGATCAGCGGGCCCTGGGCGAGTGCGAGCAGCGCCACGACGACGACGATGGCGGCAAGACCGTGCGCGGCCCCGAGAAGGGCGGTCGTCAGCGCGACGACGGCGGCGCACGCGAGGACCGTCCCGCGCAGGCGTCCCGTACGGTCGGCATGGGCCGCGACGAGCGGATTGGCGACGATGCGCACGAGCAGCGGGACGGCGAGCACGATCCCGATCGCCGCGTCGTCGAGATCGCGGGATCTCAGCCAGATCGGAAAGAACGGCAGCGAGACGCCCAGTTCGTAGAACAGGGCGGCATAGAGAAAGGCGACGCGCGCGACGGGCGGCGTCGTCACCGGAGGCCGGCCCGTTGCGGCGGCGTCACGCCCGTGCGGCAGTGGTCGAGGGGCTGGACTCGCCGGACGCCAGCCGGCTTGTCAGCGCCATTTCCCGGGCCTCGCTCGGACTGACGCCGAACTCGCGCCGGAAGGCCCGGCTGAAGGTCGAATGATCGGCGAAGCCGACCTCGCTGGCGATGATGTTCACCGACCGCAGTTCGCCCTGGTCGCCGAGCTTGGCCATCGCCTGCTGCAACCGTTCCCGCTGGATGAAGGCGGCGACCCCGCCGCTCGGCTCGAACAACCGGTACAGCTTGGAACGCGACACGGCGAGCGCCCGGCACAACTGGGTGGGGCCGAAGCCCGGCAGCGCGATGTTCTGGCGCACGATGTGGCGTGCCCTCTCCAGCATCAGCGAGTTGAGCGGAGCGTCGATGCTCTCGAGTGTCTCGGGCGCCGGCGCGGTGCACGCCCGCACGAGCAGCCGCGTCGGTTCGGCCAGCGCGTCGGCCTGGGCTTGCGTCATCGCCGGCAGGTTGCGTGCGAGGCTCGCCATGAAGTCCGCGAGGATGGCGGCCAGCGGTGGCGCGATCTGCCGCCCGTGCGCGGAATCCAGGTCGCGCGTTTCCTGCGCGGATCGGCTTCGCGGCAGAAGGACGGTCAGGACCTCGTCGTCGCGGCCGCGGCCTTCGAAGGGCTGGGCCAGCGACCGGAAACTCAGCGCCCCCTGCGCGATCGCCCCGGAGGGGCCCGCCAGCACCACGCACCAGTCGTCGCGATGCGACTTCGGCCAGTGCGTCCAGCGGCGCGCCGGCGCGTCGGAGAGCCGGTAGCGCGAGAACAGCACGTCGCCCAGGGTCCATTGCTGGGAATCCGCCGGGAAATCGTTTTCCGCACCCCTGACGGGCGCGAGATCGGCTGTATCGGCGATGTGGTGACGCCACGCGTCGAAGCGGTCCAGCGGATGCAGCCCACGGGTGGAGAAGCGACGCGTGGCGGCGCTTGTGCCCTGGTCAGTCAGCGAACCCTGCTCGTGCCCCATGCAGCATCCCGTTCCCGCTCCGGCAGGAAGATTGTCAGGATTGTAAATGAAAATCAAACCCGCACCCCGTTCATGAGGGCTGCAGGCGCCGGAAAGACCGAAACGGCAGGCGCCTTTCGATCAATCCGGGCCGGCGGCCTGGAGCACGAGGATGGGAGCCGAGACCACCAGCCCCGCCGCCGAGCCGAGGGCTTCCACGGGCGCAAAGCCGTCGACGTCGCTTGACCCGATGTCCTGTCCGCCGATCAGCCGGTCGCCGATGAGGCGCACCGCAGCCGGGCTCTGCGCGTAGAGGTCGTGGTTGATCCGGTCGTTCGACCGCAAGGCGGTCAGGTCGAGCACCGTCACGCCGGACAGGCCGCCGATCTGGCTGAGATAGTCCTCGCGGCTCGGATCGATGGCGCCGAGGCGGGTCAGGCCACGGGTCAGGAAGCGCGACAATTGCAGCGCCCGGTCGTTCTGCGCGACGAACAGGGTGATCTGCGGCCGGCGCGGACCCATGTCCTCGACCTGCCGGCGGAACACGCCGATGTCGAGGTCGGGCGAGGCGAGGATCAGGTTCTTGATCTTCTTGGGCGCGCCGTTGTGCTGGAGCGCGAGGTGCCGCACGGCCTCCACCGCCACCCAGCTGCCCAGCGAGTGGGCAAGGATCGTGATCTCGCCGACGCTGGGCGACGACGCCGCGATGTCGAGGAGGCGGGCCAGGTCGGACCGCGAGTAGGACGCGTTGTCGTTGTCGCGCTTGTAGTCCAGCAGGCGCCCGCGCGACGGCCACGAGAACAGCACCGGCGCGGCGGCGGCGTCCGTGTCGTAGGCCAGCTGCGCGAAGCGGAACACCGCGCGCTCGAAACTCGTGTTGAAGCCGTGCACGAACACGAAGACGCGCCGGCTCTTGCCCGCCGACTTGCGGAACCAGGCCCGCGTCTGCTCCTCGTCCATCGCCGCGACCCGGGTCACGGTGAAGTCGTTGCGCGGATTGCCCGGGAGCGCGCGCGGCCGCTGCAGGCTTCCGACCTCCCGGTCGGGCGGCACGGAGACGGCGATGTTGGAGAACGACACCGCGTCGCCCCGGTCTCCCGAGAACAGCACGCCCGGTTCGTCCGTCGCCGCGCGGGTTGTCGCCGCCAGCATGTCGACGCGGCCCGCCTCGGGCACGGTCGGGCCGGGCACCAGCATCCCGTCGGGGGCGGAGGCGCATGCACCCAGGCACAGCATCAGGACCGATGCCAGCACCGACGCCGCCCTGCGCCCCGCTGCCCGCCCGGGGCGGTCGTCCGGGCTGTCTGTCCTGAGGTCCGCACTGCTCATGCTCACGCCAACGCCTTGTACGCCGGGCGTCGACGCGACCCTCTTCGACGTCAGAAGCGCCAGATGAGGGGCACGAGGAACACCGAAACGAGGAAGAACCAGATCAGCAGGGGCAGACCGAGCTTCCAGTAGTCGCTGAACTTGTACCCGCCCGGCCCCATCACCATCAGGTTGGTCGGCGTGGCGATGGGCGTCAAGAAGGCACCCGCCGCGGCCACCGCGATGCTCATCAGCACCGGCCGGGCCGAGATGCCGAGGCTCTCGGCCGCCGCGACGCCGATGGGGATCACGATCAGCGCCGTCGCCGTGTTGCTGATCAGCTGCCCCATGACCGCCGTGAGCACGAACAGTCCGGCGAGCAGCGCCAGCGGCCCCGCGTCGCCGACGATCCCGACCAGCGCCTCGGCCATCAGGCGCGCCGCGCCCGTCTGCTCCATCGCCGTCGACAGCGGCATCATCGCGCCGACCAGGATCACCGTCGTCCAGTCGATGGACCGGTACGACTGGTCGACCGTCATCACGCCCGTGAGGATGAGCGCGCCGGCCGCGCCGAGACCCGCCACGACCGGCGGCACGAGGCCCGTCGCCAGCAGCAGCACCATCACGCCGAGGATGACGATCGCCTGCTTGGCCCCCGCGCCGAGCGGAACGGCCTGCCGGCGGACGACGTCGGGCGAGTTGACGACGAGCACGTCCGGGTCGTTCAGGTGGACGTCGAGCGCCTTCCACGTGCCCTGCAGCAGCAGCGTGTCGCCGGCCTGGAGCACCGCCTCGCCCTCGCCCAGGTCGTTGCCCTGGCGCTGGATGGCGATGATCATCAGGTCGCCGCTCTCCGTGACCATGCCCTGGAACACCGTCTGCCCGATCATCGGCGAGCGCGGCGGGATCATCACCTCGGCGAGGCCGGAGTTGCGGTTGAAGAGGGTGTCTTCGACGCCGCGGTCGGACTCCTCGCGGAACGCGAGGTGCTTGTCGGCCGCCAGCGCGGCCGCCGCCTCGGCGTCGCCGCGCACGAGAAGGACGTCGCCGTCGGCCAGCACGGCCCGGCGCAGCGGCGCGGCCGTCGCATCCTGGACGCCGACGATCTTCAGGCCGTCGTAGCCGGCGAGGTCGAGCGCCGCCGGCTCCATCCCCACGAAGGGGCAGGACGCCCGCACCCGCATCTGGAACAGGCCCGAGCTGAGCCCGTACTGCTCCACCAGCGTGCGCGCATGGCGGCTGAAGTCGGCGGGCATCGACGGCCCGTTGCGGCTCGGCAGGACCTTCTCGCCGATCAGGATGATGATCGCGATGGTGCCGGCCAGCAGCGGGATCCCGACGATCGTGAACTCGAAGAAGCCGAACCGCCCCAGCCCCGCATCCGCCGAGGCGTTGCTCACCAGCACGTTGACCGGCGTGCCCGTCAGCGCGAGCAGCGATCCGGCATGGGCGGAGAACACCAGCGGCATCAGCAGCTGGGACGTCGGCCGGCGCAGGCGCACCGCCATCACGACGACGACGGGCAGCAGCGCCGCCACCGCGCCGTTGACGCTGATCAGCGCGGTCAGCAGCGCGACGAGGAGGCCCGTCAGGGTGAGCAGCCGGGTGCGGCTCTCCTCGCCCGCCCGGGCGATGAGCTGCTGGCCCGCCCACGTCGTCACCCCGGTTCGCTCCAGCCCCGCGCTGACCACGAACAGCGCCGCGATGAAGATCACCGCCGGGTCGCCGAGGCCGGCGAGCGAGGCGGAGAGCGAGAGCACGCCCGTCGCCCACAGCGCCACCGCGACGCCCATCGCGACGATGACGACCGGTATCTTGTTCCAGACGAACAGGACCACGGCCGCCGCGATGATCAGGGCCGTCCAGGTGATGGGGCTGAAGGTGATCGAGCTCAAGCGCTGTGTCCCTCGCAGTACGGAAGTACGGAAGCACGGCCGCTTCCCCGTGCCGGCGCGGGACCGACAGCTCCAAGCAGAGCCGACTGACGCCGGTCCCGGATATGCGTGGCAACCTAATGCGCGGCGTCCAACGCCAAAAAGAGCACAGAATCCCACTTTATGCAGTCCGTCCCAAACTTGGGCTCCGGCGCCGGTTGCGTCGAGGCGCAACCCGCGCGCGCCGGGGGGACGGCGGCCCTGCAGGCCTACAGGTGGGCCCGCAGCGACCGGGCGATCAGTCCGAGCCCGCCGACCAGCATCCCGAACATCAGGATCGCGCTGAAAAGGCTCGTCGCGGCGAAATAGACCTGCATGTTCATGATCACGGCCGCGAAGATGATGACGAGGCCGCCGCCGAGCAGGAACCAGCCGAGCCGCGATCCGCCGTTGAAGAACAGCAGCGCGATGCCGCCGAGCAGCGGGATCAGCGACATGCCGAACGGGCTGAAGCCCCACAGCGAGCCAAGCCCGCTCCACACGGTGATTCGGCTGAGGATCATGTATCCCCCGGCCACGGTGAGGACGAACCCGAGAAGGAACTCGCCGACTCCGCCGGACGTGCCGCCGGCTCCCCTCATCTCTCGCTCCCGCAGGTGGCAGGTCCGCGCATCACGCCGCGCCCTCGTCGAGGATCACGTGCGGCACGAAGCGCGACAGGTTCATGGTGATGGCGGAGGCGTCCTCGCGCATGCCGATGCCGCACGGCTCGTCGCCGACGATCCACGATCCGACGACGGCGTGGCCGTGGTCGCTCCGGAACAGGTTCGTCGCCTGTTGCAGCACCCAGCCGGGCTGGTCGCCGTAGGGGCCCTCGACGCTTTCCACCACCGCGCCGCCGCGCACCAGCGTGATGTTCGCGCCTTCGCGCGAGAACAGCGGCTTGCGCACGTGGTCGCCCAGCCCGGCGGCCCGCGGATCGCCCTCGAAGAAGGCCGGCAGCAGGTTGGGATGCCCCGGATGCGCCTCCCACAGCAGCGGCAGGATCGCCTTGGTCGAGATCAGCGCCTTCCAGGCCGGCTCGATGAAGCGCGTGCCCGAGCGCGGGATCTTCTCGCCGAACGCGTCGGTGAAGAACCACTCCCACGGATAGATGTTGCTCAGCACGTCGATGACGCGGTCTTCGAGGTCGGTGAAGCGGTCCTGCGGGTCGTGGCCGATGTCCGCGATGTCGATGAACACCACCTTGTGGCCGGCCTGGGAGGCGCAATCCATCATGTAGGTGATCGTGCCGAAGTCCTCGACGTTGTCCGCCTCCGTCGTGAAATGCAGGATCGAGCGCTTCGGCAGCGCGTCGTAGGCGGCGATCAGCCGCTCCTGGATGGCGTTGAACTGGTCGGCCAGCGGCGGCATGCGCCCGAGCCGCTTCATCTCCTCCAGCCACACCCACTGGAAGAAGGCGGCCTCGTAGAGCCCGGTCGGGGTGTCTGCGTTGTATTCAAGCAGCTTGGCGGGCCCTGTCCCGTCATAGGCAAGATCGAAGCGGCCGAAGACTGACGGATCGCGGCGACGCCACGTGTCGGCGACATAGTCGCGGAAGCGGTCCGGCACGCC
>CAZJCW010000019.1:0-31341 GCA_964544365.1 uncultured Alsobacter sp. | reverse complement strand
GTGGACACGAAGAGCGTCAGGTACATGCCGAGCATCATCAGGTCGCCCTGGGCGAAGTTGATGACGCGCATGATCCCGAAGATCAGGGCGAGGCCGACGCAGAGCAGCCCGTAGATGCACCCGACGGTCAGGCCGGCAATCAATGTCTGCAGGACGAGTTCAACGACCATCGCCAGCCCTCACAGGATTGCGATGGGTGCGAAGGGACTGGCCGTGCCGCCGGCAATGGGCAGCGCCGACCCCATGAAGAGGAACGTGCTGGCGCCTTCCCTCGCGAGGCCGTCCAGCACCAGGCCTTCCAGCAGGGGGATGCCATAGTCCCGCATCAGACGCTGGTGCACGGGAAACAGCGTCTCATGCGGGAAGGGAAGGACCTCGATGGCGTAGTTGTCCGCACCGATCAGCGCGACATCGGCCTTCGCCAGCAGCAGACCGGCCTCGACGTCGATCCCTGGCTCCCGGAAGAAATCAGGGTTTCGGTTGTCCCTGTTCCGCTCGAGCCAGCCGGTGCGGATCAGGACCGCATCCCCCTTGTGCAGGGTCGTCCCGGCCCGCGCGATGGCGCTGGCAACGATGTCGGCGCCGATCGTCTCGCCATCCTCGAAGGGAGCACCCCTGACGGCGACGCAGTCGAGCAGGACGCCGCGCGTGACGATCGCGCCGAGCTTCTCTGCACCGCATCGCAGGGCCCCGGCGCTGCGCACCGTGTTGCCGGAATGGCCGTTGTAGAGCTTGTCGCCGTACCACACGTGGCAAAGGCAATCGATGTGCGTCCCGGCATGAAGGGGCAGGAAAAGAGTATCCTCGGCGAACTGGAAGCCGAACGGGCGGCGCCCGCCGGCGGCGTAGTCGCCGCCGTCGCGGCTCATGAAGTGCGCGGGGCGCGGGCGATGGCCCGGCGCCATCATCGACTCGGAAATCTCCTGGGCCAGGCTCACGATCCGCCCCTCCCGGGGCAACGCCAGCGCGGCCTTGACTTCCGCGGGACCAATCAGGTTGAGCGCGCCGCGCTCGTCCTCGTCGCCCCAGCGACCCCAGGCTTCCTCAGCCATCGGTCGCCTCCCGTCCTTGCGCCTGCTCGAGGGCGGTCTTCTTCAGTTCACGCCGCTGAAGCTTGCCCGTCGGGGTGAGCGGCAGGCGGGTCGTGACCTCGATCCGGTCGGGAACCTTGTACTTCGAGGCGACGGCTCTGCAGTGGGCCAGCAGTTCCTCTTCGGTGGCCTTCGCGCCCGCCTTGGCGACGACATAGGCGACGACGCGCTCGCCGCGTTCGCGGTCTGGAACGCCGACGACGCCGGCGCTTTCCACCGCCGGATGCAACAGCAGGACGTTTTCCACTTCGGCGGGGGACACGTTGATGCCTGCCCGCTTGATCATCTCGGAATGACGGCCGACGAACACGAAGTCGCCGTTCTCGTCGATGCGGCCGACGTCCCCGGTGCGGTAGAAGCCGTCCGCCGTAAAGGCGATCTCGTTCTGGTCAGCCGAAGCGCCGGAATATCCCGGCGTGATGTAGCCGCGGACCTCCGCCAGTCCGGGTTGCCCCGGCGGGACGGGTCGACCCGTTTCGATGTCGACGAAGCGCATCTCGTTGCCGGGGAGTGGCGGGCCCTGGCAGTTCATGCGCCGCTCGAGCGGCCAGTGGTGCCATGAGACGCAGCAGTTTCCATACGTCTCGGTGGCTCCGTAGACATTGCAAAGCTCGCTGACGCCCAGCGTCTCGGCCGCTTCGCGCACGTCTTCCGGAGACCCGATGGTCAGCCCGGTTCGCAGGCTGGAAACGCGGTCGCGGCTGAAGCCGGGCTCACGCAACAGCGCCGCCGTCATGCCGGGCAGCGTGTAGATGGCCGTGCAGCGATGGCTCTCGATCAGGTCGAGCGCCCGCCTGGGCTCGAAGCGGTCCTGCAGGACGAGCGTCGCCCCGTGGGTGAAGGCCGCCGACATGGCGTTGGCCGAGCCGTAGGACCAGAAGAGAGGAACCGACAGGAACACGCGGTCGCCGGGACGGTATCCCTGACGTTCCCCGATGTTGAAGCCGTTCTCAACGATGCCGTGGTTGAGCAACCGCACGGCCTTGGGATGGGCGCTCGAGCCGGACGTATAGAGGACCAGGCCGTCGTCCCCGGCGTTGGCCGCGCGCCCCGGGGGGAGGGCGGCCTCGCCTGCGCCGGCCGCCTTGAACGTGGAATAGGATGAGAAGGGAGAGGCCGGAGCCGGGTCGAAGAGCACCACTTCGCGCAGGACCGGATAGGGCTCCGCCGGCCCACCGCCCGCCGCCAGACCCGGCAGCAGGGCGGCGAGATCACCGGCATAGTCCCGGTCGCCGAAGGTCGCCGACGCAAAGAGCATCGCGATTCCGGAATCGCGGAACAGGAAATCGAGTTCCTGGCGCGTCGACCACGTGCTGAACGGGACGGCGATGGCGCCGGCCGCCCCTGCGGCCAGGGCGATCTCGATCCATTCGAGCCGGTTCTGCGCGAGAATGCCGATCCGCTCGCCTCGCACGACACTGCGAGCGACCAGTGCTGCAGCATTGGCTTCGACCGCGCGCCACAGCTCCGCGAAGGTCACGGACCTCGAGCCGTCCACCACGGCCAGCGCGTTCGGATAGCGCTCGGCCTGTTCGCGCGAAAGCTCGAACAGCGTGCGGGCGAACGGCGCTCTCACCGCCGCCGCTCCGTGCTCGGCGTCTGCGCGCCGGTGCTCGCCCACTTCGGAGTCATATCGGGCATTTCTCCCTCATCGCGAGGAGGATACTACTCAGTAGTTTGAATTTCCGTCAAGTCTGATACCGTCTTGATCGGTAGGAATCTGGCGGAGCGCATGATGGAACTGCAAACCTTCGGACAGGGCCTGAACCGGCCCGAATGCGTGCTCGCTCACGAGAGCGGGACCGTGTTCTGTTCAGACTCGACGGAAGGCGGCGGCGTGTCGGTCATTCGCCCCGACGGGAGCACCTCACGCATTCTTTCGACGGGCCGCGCGGTGGCGCCGAATGGAATCGCGCTTCTGGGCGACGGATCCTTCCTCATCGCCCACCTCGGTCCGCAGGACGGCGGGATCTTCCGCCTGTGGCCGGACGGCACGCTGGAACCCTTTCTCGTTGCCCTCGGAGGGCGCCCGCTCGCACCCAGCAACTTCGTGCATCGGGATGTGCTTGACCGGCTGTGGATCTGCATCAGCACGGAGAAGCGCCCCCGGCACCTCGGCTATCGGAAGGACCTGGCGGAAGGCATCATCATTCTCGTCGATCGCAGGGGACCTCGTCTGGTTGCAGACGGCCTCGGCTACACCAACGAATGCGTGGTGGACCTCGACAGCGGGCATCTCTACGTCAACGAGACATTCGGCCGGCGGCTCTCCCGCTTCACGGTCGGGGCAGACGGTTCCCTGTCGAACAAGGTCGTCGTCACGCAGTTCGGTGCGGGGGACTATCCCGACGGCCTCTCGCTCGACATCGAGGGCGGATTGTGGGTGACGAGCGTCATCAGCAACCGGCTGATCCGCGTCGATCCGCAGGGTGGGCAGCAGATCCACCTCGAGCAATCCGATCCGGCCGACGTTGCACGGATCGAGGAGGCGTTCCAGTCTGGCCGGATGCACAAGGACGATCTCGCCGCGACCATGGACAAGGGCCTGCGCAACCTGTCGAGCCTCGCCTTCTGCGGGCCGGACATGAAGGAAGGGCTGCTGGGTTCGCTGGGCGCCGACACGCTCCTGCGAATTTCGCTGCCGGTCGCCGGGCGAAAGCCGGCGCACTGGAGCCAGGCGCTGCCGGTGTGAGTCACGTTGAAGACGGAGCAGCGCAGGACGGGGCGCGATCGCAATGAAGACTTTCGATCCGGCGGCCCACGGGTGGCGCCAGAAGGATGACACGGGCTTCAGCGCCATCGTGGGCCCCATCTGGGAACGGGAGGAGAGCGGCGGCGTCCGTTACGGAATGCTCACGCACGCCATGCACGTGAACTCCAACGGCGTCGTCCATGGCGGCGTCATCGCAACGCTCGCCGACAGCGCCCTCGCCTATGCGAGCCGACGCGCCAGCGGCGGCCGGCGACAGGCCACGATCCAGCTGGATGTCCACTACGTCGACTCGGGGCATATCGGCGAGTTTCTCGAAGTTGAGGCGATCGTGACGCGGACCACGCGCTCCGTAGCCTTCGTCACGGGGCGGATCAGCGCCGGCGATCGCCTCGTCGCAACAGCGCAGGGCGTGTGGAGGCTCTTCGAGCGCCGGGCCGAGAGCGGTGACTGATCCCGGTCACATCGACAGGATGTCGCGAATTTCCCGCATGTAGAGCGTGCCGTTCCCGACATCCGCCACCGTCACCTCGTGGCGAACATAGCGGCGCCCGCGCTTCTCGTACTTGTCCACGGCCGTGGCGGCGATCCGCACGGTCGCGCCGATCGGGATCGGCTGCAGGATCTCCGTGTCGTGGAAGGTGTGGATCGAGCCGATGGCGAAGGGTTTGGTGTGGTCGAACTGCACGCTCAGAACGAAGTGCGACATCATCATCGGCGGTACGATCGCCGTCCCGAACGGCGACTCGCCGGGAATGTGCCAGGTGTTCATCCGCCACCCCTCGTACCAGGGATTGAAGTCCTCGATGGGGTCGGCGTAGAGGATCACCAGTTCCGGCGTGATCGTGAGCTCGCGCGCCAGCACGTCGCCGATCTCGACCATGTCCCAGTATGTCTGCGATCCGGACTGGAGGCCGGCGATGAAGGCGCGGGTCTGCTCCTGCTGGATGATGGTCTGCGGACGCAGGCTGTCGGCGGCGTCGTCCCGGGTGGTCATGGCTGTCGTCTCCCTCGTTGTCCGCTCAGACGCCCACGTCGACTTCGACGAAGCCGACCGTCTTCTTGTCGCCGTTCTCGTTTGCTGCCCAGACATCGACCGTGAAGCGGTAGCCGCTTCCCTTCGGGGTCTTTTCCCGCACGGTGCCGCCAGTCTCGATCACCTCGCCGGCAAAGGTGGAGGCGACGTACTTGCAGCAGATGCGCGAACCGCGGAAGAAGTCCGCGCCGAACCAGTTCACGCACATCTCGGCGATGTAGGCCGAGGACATCTCGCCGGTCTGGATCGGCCCCTTCAGGCCCGTTTCCCGGGCATAGGCGGGATCCCAGTGGTTGGGGTTGAAGCGTCCCCAGACGCGCGACCCCATTAGCTGGATGGCGGCCTTCTTCCTGACGCCGATCAGTTCGAACCCCACGGGCGTATCCACCGTGATGCGCCTTGGCGCGTTGCCGGCTGTGTCCATCGTTGCATCACTCCACGTCAGGGCTGTCCGATCGATCGAACGGCTTCAGCCGCGCTTCAGGCGCTCGCGAACGATGTCCGCGAGCAGGAACTTCCGGGCGCGGCCCGAAGGCGTGGTCGGGATTTCGTCGGCCCGCATCAACAGCACGTGGCGAGGAACCTTGAAGCGCGCCAGGCCGGCCGCGCAAAACGCGATGAGATCGTCCGGGGCCGGCGCCACGCCTTCACGCGGGACGATGCATGCGACGCCGATCTCGCCCATGCGCTCGTCCGGCATGGGGACGACGTGGGCCTGAAGAACTCCGGGATGGGTGACGAGCAGGTCCTCGATCTCGGACGGCAGCACCTGCTCGCCCCCGCACCGGTAGGATTCCTTGAGCCGTCCGACGAGCAGCAGATAGCCGTCGGCATCGATGCGGCCGAGGTCTCCGGTGTGCAGCCACCCGTCGGTCGTGAAGGCAGCGGCCGTCTCGGCAGGCTTGTTGTAGTAGCCGGCCGTCACGCCGATGCCCCGCGCCTGCAACTCCCCGACTTCGCCCGGCGGCAGCACCAGGCCGGTCTGCGGATCGACGACCCGGTACGTGACCAGCAGGCCGCCATTGGCGGGGTCGCCTGCGGGGCCGACATCGCGCAGGCGCCCATTCGTGGTCAGCAGGCGCTCGAACGGGTCGTCGGGTCTCGTCACCGTGGAAGAGGCCGTGACTTCCGTCATGCCGTAGCCGGTGGTCAGTTCGGCTGGTCCTAGGAGGTCGAAGATCTGCTTCCAGATCGTCGCCGGCGACCGTCCGCCGGACGAGATCATCGCGTAAAGGGAGGACAGGTCGTAGCTCCCCTTCTGCACCGCGTCGAGCAAGGCGAGGGTCATGGTCGGGATGAGAAGAATATCGGTGGCGCGGTGGCGCTCGATCGCGCGCAGCGTGTCCGCGGTGTCGAAGCGCAACTGGGGGATGATCGCCCCACCCACGAACAGCGCCGCGAGCAGACCCTCGACATAGCCGTAGACGTGATACATCGGCAGCGAGAACAGGATGCGCCGTCCGTCTTCGAAGGCGCGCCCGTAGGTGCTGCCGAACGCCGTGCGCAGCAGCATGTCATGCGTGAGCATCACCCCCTTGGGCGACCCCGTCGTTCCCGAGGTGTAGATGATGTCGGAGTTCGTCGACGGACCCGGGGGCTCGACGTGCGGCATCGGGCCAGCCGCCCGGGTAAATTCCGCGAAGGTCGTTGCGCCGGCGCGTGGAGCGCTATCGGACGTGGGAAATACGACGACACGGCGAAGTCGCGGAAGCCGTGTCCCACCGCCGGCAGTCTCCCAACCGGGCGCGAGCGCATCGAGGAATCCGAGGTAGTCGAGGTCCCGAAACCGGTCCATCGTGAAGAGGAAGACGGCATCCGACTGTCCGAGGACGTAGCCCAGTTCGTCCCTGCGGTTCAGGAAATTGATCGGAACGGCAACCGCGCCCGCCCGCGCGATACCGAACTTGATCGCCACGAACTCCGGATAATTGGCCATGACCAGGCCGACGTGATCTCCCGGCCGCACGCCGCTCGCGATCAGTCCGGCGGCGACTTTCTCGGACCAACGCCGGACCTCAGCGTAGGTCCAGGTCCGCTCGTCCGTGATCACCAGGGGCCGTTCGGGATGGGCGTCGGCAAGAGTGTCCAGAAGGCCCGAGAGAGTTCGCGGTGTCCACGTCGGGAATCGCTGGCGCAGCGCACCCTGCCGGCTGGCGACATCCCGATCGGGAGCAAGCCGGCGTTTCCTGGGCGGCATCGCCACGCCACTGGTGTGGATCATTGTTCGTTCCAGCCCGAAATCGGCGTTTCGACCGCTGATACCTAACGGTAGATAAGCCTTACCCGTCGGTTGGAAGACCATCACCGGGGTGCGGCCCGCTTGTCAAGGGACAGTCAGAAAACAGCGCTTGAAGTTCGGGAAACTCGTGGTACAGATAACCTACCAGCGAGTTTCTAACGCTGTCTCGCCGGTCTGGATTTCGCCCTGTTGGGACGACTACCCGGGAGGGTGCGGCGAAGGGGAGGACTCATGACAGAGGCTCTTGACGCCCTTATCGTGGGAGCAGGCTTCGCCGGCCTGAGGGCCCTGCACACATTGCGGTCGTTGGGGTTGCGCGTCGCCGTCATCGAGGCCAGCGACGGCATCGGTGGCGTGTGGTACCATAATGCCTATCCTGGTGCCCGCTGCGACGTGGAGAGCTACGACTACTCCTACAGCTTCTCGCCCGAGCTCGAGCAGGAGTGGCGCTGGAGCGAGCGCTATGCCACCCAGCCCGAGATCCTGCGCTACATCGCGCACGTGGCCGACAGGTTCGACTTGCGCAAGGACATCCACCTCAACACACGCATGACCTCCGCCGTGTTCGACGAGGCGGCCGGGCGCTGGACGGTGACGACGGCGGACGATCGGGTCTGGTCGGCGAAGCACCTCGTCCTGTGCCTCGGCCAGCTCTCAACGACCAAGGCTCCGGTCTATCCGGGACAGGATCGCTTCAAGGGCCGCATCATCCACAGCGGCGAGTGGCCGCACGATACCGTGGAGTTCGCCGGCAAGCGCGTCGCCATCATCGGCACCGGCTCCTCCGGCATGCAGATGACACCCGTGATCGCCCGCGAAGCGACGCATCTCACGGTCTTCCAGCGGACGGCGAACTATAGCGTGCCGGCTGCCAACGCTCCTGTCACCGACGAGGAAGATCGGGCCGTCAAGGCGAACTACGCCGAGCGGCGTCGCGAGGCGCGGGAGTCGCCCACCGGCCTCGGCTTCAAGGTGAACCGCGTATCGGCCCTCGACGTGCCGCCCGAGGAGCGCGAGAAGGTCTATGAGGCCGCCTGGAACCGCTTCGGATTCGGGTTTGCGCTCGCCTACTACGACATTCTCCTGTCCAAGCCGGCGAACGACACGGCGGCCGATTTCATCCGGCGTCGGATCGCGGCCAAGATCGACAAGCCGGAACTGCGCGAGAAGCTGATCCCGAAGGACCATGCCTTTGCGGCGCGCAGGCCGTCCGTCGACAGCGGCTATTTCGAGGCTTTCAACCGCGACAACGTCGAACTCGCCGACGTGCGTGAGTCGCCGATCGTCGAGTTCACCGAAGACGGCATCAGGACGACGTCGAAGCGCCACGTCTTCGATATCATCATCTTTGCGACCGGCTTCGACGCCTTCACCGGCTCCCTGCTCAGGCCCGCCATCGTCGGCCGCAGCGGGCTCACGCTGAAGGAAAAGTGGTCCGACGGACCCGTCTCCCAGCTTGGTGTTGCCGTGTCCGGCTTTCCCAACATGCACATCGTGTGCGGTCCGGGCAGCCCGTCGCTTCTCAGCAATGTCATGATCTCCATCGAAGAGCAGATCGACTGGTTCGGCCGGTTGTTTCGCATGATGGAAGAAAAGGGCATCAGCACGGTCGAGGCCGATGAGGATGCCGAGCGATCCTGGGTCGCGCACGTCAACGAGCGCGCCCGCGACACGCTCTATCTGTCGACGGACTCCTATTACAACGGCGCCGAAGTCGCCGGGAAGCCGCGCGTCTTCATGCCCTATTCCGGGGGAGTGCGGGGCTATCGCCGGATTCTCGAACGTTGTGAGAAGGAGGGCTACACGGGCTTCAGGTTTTCATCGGCCTCGGGCTCGACCACCGCCACGCCTCGCGCGGCCACGTCGCGGAGCTGAGGTCGACATGAGCAGGAAGGCCCCCGCTTCATGAAGATCGATCTGGACGGACAGGCCGCCATCGTGACCGGCGCCGGGGGAGGCATCGGCCGTGCCGTGTCGCTGGCCCTCGCGGACGCCGGCGCGGCCGTCCTTGCCGTCGACCTCGACGAGCGTGCCGGACGGGAAACGGCGGCTCTCGTCGCGGCACGCGGCCGTGTTTCCACCTTCGTGCGCGCGGATGTGAGCCGGGCACAGGATGTCGCCCACTATGTCCGCGTGGCGACGGAGCAGTGGGGCCGCATCGACATCCTCATGAACAACGCCGGCTGGCAGGGGCCGGTCGGGCCCATCGTCGACTGCGAAGATGACGCGTTCGACGCGGTCATGGCGGTCAACGTCCGGGGTGTCTTCCTTGGCCTGAAACATGTCCTGCCGGTGATGATCCGCCAAAGGCGTGGCGCAGTCGTCAACACGGCCTCGATCGGTGCCTTCATGGGCAGTCGGCACCTCGCTCCGTATATCGCCAGCAAGCACGCCGTCATGGGCCTGACGCGTACGGCTGCGCTTGAAGTGATCCGCGACGGGGTTCGCGTGAATGCGGTTTGTCCCGGACCCGTGGATACGCCGCTCCTGCGCGAGATCGAGGCCGGTCAGGGCAAAGGCGACGGCGCCTCCGTCCGCCAGCGTCGGATCGCCGCGATTCCGCGGGGGCGTTTCGCCGAGCCGGAGGAGATCGCCAGCGTCATGCTGTTCCTCGCCTCGGATCTCGCATCGCACATGGTGGGGCAAGGCCTCCACGTGAACGGGGGGAGCTACACGTGAGTTCCTTCGGATCGCCTCATCGCACTTGCCCTTCGCTCCCGATTGATAATACCGAGGGAGCGGCCGCCCTCGACGGAATCGTTCTCGCGGGCGCAGAAGGACAGGCAGTCTTCCATGGCGGCGAGCAACAAGACGGCCGGAACAACGCGGCCGGTTCGCAAGACGACAAAGCGTCGAAAGACGGAGGCGAGGCCGCAGACGGAGGGGATCCGGGATCTCGTGTCCCAGCTGAAGCGGGAACGGATCCTGTCCGCGGCGATCGCGCTGTTCTACGAGCAGGGCTACGCGCAGACGACGCTCGACCAGATCGCGAAGGCGCTGGGCGTCACCAAGCCCTTCATCTACCAGTACTACGACTCCAAGAACGCGCTTCTCGTGGAGATCTGTTCGCGTGCGATCCGCAGTGCGAACGACACGCTGAGCCGAACGATGACCCAGAAGGGAACGGCGGCGGAGAAGCTGGAAACCATTATCCGGGACTTCACCCAGACCGTTCTGGAGAACCAGGCGAACGCGGTGATCTACAGTCGCGAGGAAAAGGAACTCGCCCCGGCGGATCGCGAGACCATCAAGGCGTTGCGCCGGACCTTCGACCACAGGCTCGTGGATCTGCTCGAGGAGGGCGTGCGGCGCGGCGAGTTCGTGATCGAGGACCTTCGGCTCACCTCGAAGGTTATTGGCAGCATCGTCGGCTGGTCCCCGGTCTGGTTCCGGGCGGGTGGCCGGCTGTCGAAGGAAGACGCCGCGGAAAAGGTGTCATCGCTGGTGCTCGTCATGGTGGGCGCCAGACAGCCGCGTCCTCCACGGCGCGGCGCACGTGGCGCTTCGCTGGCAACGGCACCGTCGCCCGAGCGGCGCTGACGCGCCCACCCGCACTCCTCGCAATCGTCCTCCGGACCCGGAGGACATCGCATGGCTGACGCATCCGCGACGCCGCTTCCCCTTCGCCAGGTCGCAGTCGTCGGCGCCGGCACGATGGGCGTGGGGATCGCCTATGTCTATGCCGCCGCGACCTGTGAGGTCTGGCTGGTCGAGCCCGATCCGTCGCGCCAGGTCGCCGTTCGGGGCATCCTGCGCGAGGCTGCGGCCTCCGGCGTTTCGCGGGGCAAGCTGACGGCCGACCAGGCCGCGGCCCTCGAGGACGCCGTCACGATCGTCGGGGCCCCGCGCGACGTGCCCCGCCACGTCGACCTGATCGTCGAGACGGTGCCGGAGAACCCGGCTCTGAAGGAGGCCGTGCTGCGAGAGCTCAGCGCTCTGGAGCCGCGCATCCTCGCCAGCAACACGAGCTCGATCTCGATCGACCGTCTCGCGTCGGTCACGGCCGATCCGTCCCGTTTCCTCGGCATGCACTTCTTCAACCCCGTGTGGTCGCTGCCGATGGTCGAACTCGTGCAGGGAGCCGCGACGAGCGAACAGACCCTGGCACTTGCCCGTTCCTTCGCCGAGGCCACCGGAAAGACGACCATCGTGTCGCGCGATGTTCCAGGCTTCGCCACGAGCCGGCTCGACGTGCTCTGCGCAATGGAAGCCATCCGCATGGTCGAGGACGGTGTCGCCAGCGCCGAGGACATCGACAAGGCGATGACGACCGCCTTTCGCCATCCGGTCGGACCGCTGCGGCTGACCGACATCGTCGGGCTGGATGTGCGCCTCGACATCGCGCGCTACCTCGGCCGCGCGCTGGGTGACCGCTTCTCTCCGCCGAGACTGCTCGAGGACATGGTTGCGAGAGGCGAACTCGGCGTGAAGTCGGGCCGCGGCTTCTACGACTGGTCCGACACCCGCTATTTCGTTTCCAGCCAAACCAAGTCGCCCCGATGACCCAGCTCTTTCGCACCGCCCTCGTCGATACGGCCGAACATCACGCGATGCTGCGCGAGAACGTCGGCCGGCTGGCCGGCCGTTTCGGACGCCGATACTTCCAGGAGGTCACGCAGGCAGGTCGCAAGCCGGACGAACTCTGGCAGGAGCTCGGCCGGGCCGGCTTCCTCGGCGTGCATGTTTCCGAGACCTATGGTGGCGCCGGGTCCGGCATGGCCGACTACCACGTGGTGGTGGAGGAGGTTGCCGCGCAGGGCTGTCCCATCCTGTCGCTGGTCATCAACTCGATCTGCTCCCCGATCATCGAGCAGCACGGCAGCGAAGAGCAGAAGCGTGAGTGGCTGCCCGGCCTTGCGAGTGGAGAGCGCCGGCTTGCCTTCGCCATCACCGAACCGGATGCCGGCACCAACACCCATCGCATCAGCACGACGGCGCGCAAGACGGCCGATGGCTGGACCCTCGGCGGCACCAAGTACTGGACGTCCGCGGTGGACGAAGCGGACGCCATCATGGTCGTCGCCCGCGGCGAGGAGACGGACGCCCGCGGTCGTGCGCCGCTCTCGCTCTTCATCGTGCCGGCCGACGCCAGGGGCATCAGCAAGACGCCGATCCGCACGGCGCTTCATGTCCCCGAGACCCAGTTCACGGTCTTCTTCGATCAGGTCGAGCTTTCCCGCGGCGCGTTGATCGGCACCGAAGGGCAGGGGCTCAAGCAGGTCTTCGCCGGGCTCAATCCCGAGAGGATCTGCGCCGCGGCGATCAACAACGGCATTTCACGCTTCGCGCTGGAGCAGGGTGCGCGCTACGCCACGGAGCGCAAGGTCTGGGACGTGCCGATCGGTGCGCACCAGGGCATCGCCCATCCGCTGGCCAAGGCCTACATGGCGGTGCAACAGGCACGCCTGATGACGGCGCGCGCGGCACAGCTCTTCGACCTCGGCTCGCCCGAGGCGGGCGAGGCTGCCAACATGGCCAAGTTCGCCGCGGCGGACTCCTCTCTCGAAGCGCTCGACCAGGCGATCCAGATCCACGGAGGCAACGGCTTGTCGCTGGAGTATGGGCTCGCGGACCTCTGGTTCATCGCCCGTCTCCACAAGACGGCCCCGGTGAGCCGGGAGATGGTCCTGAACTTCGTTGCCCAGCACAGCCTCGGCCTGCCCAAGAGCTACTAGGCCAAGCCATGACGAAGCCCTTCGCCGACATACTCCGAGAACTCGCCGCGCAAAGGCCGGATGCACCGGCGCTGACGAGCGGCGATGCGACGTGGAGTTTTGCGGAACTCGCGGCGCGAAGCGCGAAGACCGCGCAGGCGCTGCGTGCCGAGGGCGTGCGTCCGGGCGATCGCGTCGGGGTCCTGTCGCGCAACTGCAACGAGTTCGTCGAGCTCATCTTCGGCTGCAACATGATCGGCGCGATCGTGGTCGGCCTGAACTGGCGTCTGTCGCCCTACGAACTCGACGCGATTGTAGCCGATGCCCGGCCGACGGTGATCGTCGCCGGCGCTCCGCAGGAAGCGGACCTTCTCTCCGAGCGTGCCCGCGCCACGGAAGGGCTCCGGCGCATCGTCACGATCGGCGTGGACTACGAAGACTGGCGAGCGGGCGCTCCCGACGCGGATCCAGGCTACTCCGGTACGCCCGACGAGGTTTCCCTCATCCTCTACACGTCGGGAACGACCGGCCTGCCCAAGGGGGTCATGCTCACCAACCGTGGCATGTCCTACAGCCGGCGGCTGGCCGATGAGATCTGGGGCATGTCCTCGCGCAGCGTCAATCTTGTCGCCATGCCGATGTTCCACATCGGCGGCTGCGGCTACGGCCTGAGCGCGCTTCTCGTCGGCGGCCACACCGTCCTGATGCGCGACGTGCATCTCCCGACCGTTGTCCGGACGATGGAGTCTCATCGTGTCACGCACGCCTTCTTCGTGCCCACCGTCGTGCAGGGGCTGCTGGCGGTGCCGGGTGTCGAGAACGCCGATCTCTCCAGCCTCGAACTGCTGATGTACGGCGCCTCTCCCATCGGGGAGAGCCTGCTGAGGAAGGCGCTCGGCATGCTGCGCTGCCGTTTCATGCAGGCCTACGGCATGACCGAGACATCGGGCACGGTCATCAACCTGATGCCGGAGGAGCATTCCCTCGAGGCGGCCGGCAGCGACCGGCTCCGCTCGTGCGGGCGTGCCTTGCCCTTCACCGAGATCCGCATCACCGACCCGGTCACGCTGGAAGAAGCGCCGGCCGGAAAAGTGGGTGAGATCTGGGTGCGCTCCGAGATGGTCACGCCAGGCTACTGGCAAAACGCGAAAGCCTCGGCGGAGACCATCCTGCCGGAAGGTTGGCTGCGCACGGGCGACGCGGCCTATGCCGACGCCGACGGGTTCATCTACCTGTTCGACCGCTTCAAGGACATGATCATCTCCGGCGGCGAGAACATCTATCCGGCCGAGATCGAGAACGTCCTGTCCTCCCACCCGGCCGTGAACGAGGTCGCCGTGATCGGCGTTCCGCACGAGAAGTGGGTGGAAACCCCGCGTGCCATCGTGGTTCTGCGAGAGGGTGAGAGCGTGACCGAGCGCGAGCTCATCGACTACGCCCGCTCGCGGCTCGCTCACTACAAATGCCCGACAACCGTGCTCTTCGCGGAGACCTTGCCCCGCAACGCTTCGGGAAAGCTGCTGAAGCGAGAACTCCGCAAGATCTACCGACCGGACGGGTGATGGACCCGACGGCGGAAAACGACCCGAACAAACACCAGCCAGGAGAGGAAACCCCGATGACACAGTCCCCTGAACTTCAAAGGCGGGCCCCTTGGGCAGCGCGCCTTGCCGCGGCGGCCGCCTTCGGCCTGATGGCAGCCGGCGCCGTTGCGCAAGAGGTGCCTCAGGACGGCGTCTACAAGGACCGGGTCGACTGGGGTCTCCTGATGGATCTCAGCGGTCCCACCTCGGCCTCGCAGTCCATCTGGGTTGCCGGGTTCCAGGACTACATGAAGAAGATCAACGAGGCGGGCGGCATTCACGGCCGCAAGGTCAACGTGCTGGCCGAAGACAACCGGTACAACGCCGCGACCGACAAGATCGCGTTCGAGAAGCTGGTCGGGCAGACGCCGGTGATCGCCATTTCGGGCATGGGGACGTCGGCGTCGCAGGTTGCCCTCGCCCCGACGATCAAGGCCGGCAAGGTGCCGATCGTGGGTACCTACACGCCGACCGTGGCCCTTTCCGAGCCCGTGTCGCCGATGGTCTACAACGGCTTCTGCGGCTACAAGCAGATGGCCCAGGCCGGTGTCGGCTACTACATCGACAAGCTCGGCCTCAAGGCGCCCAAGGTCATCACCGTCTCGATCGAGAGCGCCGGCGGCAAGGAGTACTTCGACCACGTCACGGAAATCGTGAAGAAGGCCGGTGGCACCTCGCAGTTCGTGACCATGAAGGTCACGGCTGTCGACGCTACGCCACAGGTCCTCGAGATCATGGCGCAGAAGCCCGATTTCATCACGATCTACGGCGTGTCGAACACGGCGATCCTCACGATGAAGGGCCTGCAGCAGTACGGCTTCAACGTGCCGGCCTTCGGCATCACCTATCTCGGCGCCCCGCAGATCTTCAAGTCGATGGGACCCGAGGCCGGCGCGAACTACAACTTCATCAGCTGTTTCACGCCGGGCGGTTCCGACAAGACGCCGGGCAACGTCGAGCTGTCGGCCTATGCCGACAAGATCGGCCGCGGCGAGATGAAGGCCGACATCAACTACGTCGGCGGCTGGATCGTCGCCCAGATGGCGGCCGAGGCGCTGGAGCGCACCGGCCCCGCGCTGTCGCGCGCCAAGCTCGTCGAGACGCTTTCGAAGGGCTTCACCGTCGACAGCAAGGGCCTCGCCGCACCGTTCTCCTACACTCCGACCAACAACACGGGCCCTGTCGTGTTCAAGCTGTTCGGCTATGATTACGCCGCCAACAGCTTCAAGGCCTACGGCGATTACGGCGACTACGCCAAGTATACGAAGTAAAATCCAAACTCATCGAGGGGAGGGCGACCATGTTCGGACAGGTACTGTTCAGCGGCCTTGCATTGGGCAGCATCTACGGACTGGTCGCTCTCGGCTTCGCGGTCATCCTCAAGGCGACCGACGTCTTCAACTTCGCACAGGGCATGTTCGCCGTGTGCGGAGCCTATCTCGCGATCACTGCGATCATGATCCTCAAGCTCCCGTTCCCGGCGGCGATCGTGTTCATCCTCGTCGGCGCGGCGCTGCTGGGAGCGGTCATCCAGGCCCTCCTCATCCAGCCGCTGGCGGGCAGGTCGATCCTCTCGATCATCATGCTCACGATCGCCCTTTCGATCGTTCTGCGGTCGTCGCTCGAAATCGTCTTCGGACCTCCCGGGCGCACGTTGATCACGCCGCTGCCACGCGGCGCTTTCGTCATTGGCGACCTGCGCATCTCGCAGCTTCACCTGACGGCGGCCCTCGTGAGCTGGACCTGCATGATCGCGTTCGGGCTCTTCTTCCGGTTCAGCGCCATCGGCCTGCTGATGCGTGCGACCGCGGACAGCCACCAGGCGGCCGTCATATCGGGGGTCCGGGTCAACGTCATGAACCGACTGGCCTGGGCGATCGGCTGCACGCTGGCGGCCATTGGCGGGGTCTTCCTGGGCCAGTTGCAGATCGTCTCCACCGAGCTCGAGAGCATCGGCCTGCTCGCCATGCCGGCGGTCGTGATCGGCGGCATGCAGAGCATACCCGGCGCCGTGATCGGCGGACTCCTGGTCGGCATCATCGAACAACTCGCCTCGAGCTACATCTCGCCGAAGGCCAGCGACATCGTGATCTACGCGCTGTTGCTGCTGATCCTCATGGTGAGGCCGTGGGGCCTGCTCGGCCAGCCCGGCATCAACCGCGTCTGACGGCAACGAGGATCCGCCGATGCAATCCGCTGCCGCCCCCATCGCCGCTCCCGCGGCGGCCCGGCCGAAATGGCCCCGCTTCGTGTTCGCTGCGATCGGCATCGCTGCGCTGTTCTACCTGCCGACGCTGCTCACGGAACGCGCCGTCTTCGGCGTGCGCCTTTCGAACATGCAACTCCTCAATCTGGGCATGTCGCAGGTCAACCTGATGTTGATCTCGATGCTCGGTGCGTTGTCGCTGAACTACCTGACCGGTTGTGCCGGCCTGATCTCGATCGGCCATGCAGCTTTCTACGCGACGGGAGCGATGACGGCCGCCATCGCCGGCACCCAGCTCGGCCTGCCCTTCCCGCTGGTCCTCATCTGCTGCGCGGTAGCCGGTGCCATCATGGGTGTCCTGGCGGGACTGCCGTCGCTGCGGGTGAGGGGGCTCTACTTCGTTCTCTCGACGATGGCCGTCCACTACGTCGTGATCTTCGTCTTCCTCGAGTACCAGTTCAAGGTGTTCGACGTGGTGGGCATTCCGTACGGTGTCGCCAGCCTCTTCGGCTTCGAGCTGAATACGTCGACGCGCTGGTACTTCTTCCTGCTCGGCTTCGTCGCGGTCGTCTATTGGGGTCTCTCCAGCTCCCTGCGAACCCGAGAGGGCCGGGCATTGCTTGCCATGCGCGATCATGAGCGTGCGGCGGTCTCGGCCGGCATCGACGTGCGCATCCTGCGGATGAAGGCCTTCGGGCTGAGTTCGGCCATCGCCGCCATGGCCGGTGCGCTTTACGCCTACTACATGTCGAACGCGACGGCCGAGAGCTTCGGCATCGGCTTCGCCATCCAGTTCATTGCCATGATCATCGTCGGCGGCATGGGGTCCCTGCCGGGCGCGCTGATCGGGGCCGCGGTGTGGTTGCTCCTGCCCTCGATCATCGCCGGCTTCGCGTCCGAGATGGGGCCGATGTCGGGCATCGTCGGCTCGATGCTGGTCGAGAACAGGGCGCAGTTCGTCCAGCTGGTCTTCGGCCTGCTCGTCATCGTTCTTCTGATCTTCGCTCCGGGTGGTCTGGTCGGTCTTGGCGGACGGGTCGCCACCCTGATCGGCAAGTGGAGGGCACGCGCATGAGCCTCCTCGAGATTGCCGGGCTGTCGGCGGGCTATCATCGCAAGGGACTGACCCTGGACGACGTGACCGTGTCGGTCCCCGAGGGGCGCATCGTTGCCCTGCTCGGGCCGAACGGTGCGGGCAAGACCACCCTGATCCGCTCCGTGGCCGGCCTGATGGGCCTGAACGGGGGCTCGGTCAGCGCAGGGCGGATCGTCTTCGACGGGCAGGACATCAGCCGCATGGGCGCCGACCGCATCGTGCGGCTTGGACTGGCCCAGGTGCCGGAAGGCAGGCTCGTCTTCAAGTCGCTCACGGTCGAGGAGAACCTTCTCGTCGGTGCGGCGGTGCTGCCGCGCAGCAGGAGGGCAGGGACGCTCGACTCGATCTACCAGCTGTTTCCCCGCCTCGCGGAGAGGAAGAGCCAGCAGGCCGGCCTGATGTCGGGCGGAGAGCAGCAGATGATCGCCGTCGGCCGCGCACTTGCCGCGCAACCCCGGCTCATTCTCATCGATGAACTGTCCCTCGGCCTCGCGCCCCTGATCACCAAGGCGATCTACGAGCAACTGCGGGTCATCGTCGCCAGCATGGGGACCGCCATGCTGATCGTCGAGCAGAACGCCAACGTCGCGCTGCGCTATTGCGACGAGGCCTACGTGCTGGAGCGCGGGCGGATCGCCCTGTCGGGCTCGGCCCGGGAACTCGCCAACGACGAGAAGGTCCTGAAGGCCTATCTCGGCCTGACGGCGGACGCTTGAGGGGAGACGGCGCCATGGCATCCGCCCTGCTCGAGGTTGACGCGCTCACGATCCGGTTCGGCGGACTCGTGGCATTGCAGGACGTCAGCTTCACCGCCGAGCGCGGTCGCATCACGTCCGTCATCGGCCCGAACGGTGCCGGCAAGACGACGCTGATCAACTGTGTCACGGGCATGTATCGCGCCACGGCCGGCCGGATCGTCTTCGACGGCAGCGAGCTCACCAGGCTGGCGCCGCACCGGATCGCCCGCCACGGCATCTGCCGGACATTCCAGAACATCGCGCTCTTCGATGGGCTCTCGGTGCTCGACAACCTCAAGGTCGGCGCCTACCAGCGCGGTCGATCCGGCCTGCTCGCCGGGGCGATGCTTCTGCCATCGGCGCGGCGCGAGGAGGCGGAAGCGGAGGAGAGGGCGCAGGACATCCTGCAGCTGATCGGTCTCTCCGACGTCGCCGGCAAGACTCCGGTCGAGTTGTCCTACGGCACGCAGAAGCAGGTCGAGTTCGCGCGTGCCCTCATGCAGGACGCGCAGTTGATCCTGCTCGACGAGCCGATGGCGGGAATGAGCAGGACCGAGAAGTCCCGCTTCATGGACCTGATCCTCCAGATGCGTGACTCGCTCGGGCTGTCGTTCCTGCTGGTCGAGCACGACATGCCGGTGATCATGGGCATTTCGGACCACATCGTCGTTCTCGATTTCGGTCGCAAGATCGCCGAGGGCAAGCCGTCCGAGATCTCTCGCAACGAGGCGGTCATCGCCGCCTACCTCGGCGACGACCCCGTTGAAGGCCACGGCTGAACCGGCGGCCGTCGGCCCCGGCAGGAGAAAGCATTGATGGACACGTCAGCACAGCAGGCGCAGGCCGTCTTCCGGGACGGCTTCCTCGAGGGGCAGGTGGCCGTCATTTCCGGAGGCGGCAGCGGTCTCGGCCGGGCGCTCGCCCTGCAGATGGCCGCGCTGGGCGCCAGGGTCGCCATCTGCGGCCGCCGGCAGGATCGCCTCGACGAGACGGCGGCGCTGGTCGAGAAGGCGGGCGGCGAGATCTTCGCCCTGGCCACGTCCATCCGCGATCCGGACGCCGTGTCGGCGTTCTTCGACAAGGTCTTCGATCGGTTCGGTCGCGTGGACATGCTCGTCAACAATGCCGGCGGGCAGTTCCCCCAGGCCGCCATCGACTTCTCGGTGAAGGGCTGGAATGCCGTCGTCGACACGAACCTCAACGGCACCTGGTACATGATGCAGGCGGCGGCGCGGCAATGGCGGGACCGCGGCCAGAAGGGCTCCATCGTCAACGTCGTCGCAGTCGTCTGGCGCGGCCTGCCGGGGATCGCCCATTCCTGCGCCGCCCGCGCCGGCGTCGTCTATCTGTCGAAGACGCTCGCGATCGAGTGGGCGCCGCTCGGGATCAGGATCAACTGCGTCGCTCCCGGGGCCATCGCGACGGGCGGGCTCGAGACCTATTCCGACGAGGCGCGGCGCGAGCTACCGCGCTCCAACCTGATGCAGCGGTTCGGCGAAACGAGTGACGTGACCAACGCGGTCATCTACCTCGCTTCCGCCGCCGGAGCATTCATGACCGGGGAAACGCTGGTCGTGGACGGGGGAAACCAGGTCTGGGGCGACCAGTGGACCATCCCGCGGCCCGCCTACTTCGGCGGCACCGGCACCTGAGCGGGCCCGGACAACCCGCCTCTCGTGGCAGGAGGAACGCACATGGTCGATTTCGATGCCTATCGCACGATCCGCTGCGAACGCCGCGGGCGCATCCTCACGCTGGTGCTGAACCGTCCGGAGGCGCTCAACGCGACGGACGGCGTGATGCACCGTGAGCTGACGCAGATCTTCTACGATGCGGCGAGCGACCCCGGGAGCGACGTGATCGTGCTCACCGGCGAAGGGCGGGCCTTCTCCGCCGGCGGCGACATCAACTGGATGCAAAGCGTGATCGACGAGGGGTTCGATCGCACGGCCCGCGAGGCGAAGCGGATCATCTTCTCGCTGCTCGACTGCGAGAAGCCGGTGATCGCCCGGGTCAACGGCCATGCGACCGGCCTCGGGGCCACGCTGGCACTCTTCTGCGACATGGTCATCGCGGTCGAGACGGCGAAGATCGGCGATCCTCACGTCTCCGTCGCCTTCACCGCCGGTGACGGCGGCGCCGTGATCTGGCCGCAGCTCATCGGGTATGCCAGGGCCAAGGAATACCTGATGACCGGCAGGCTGATGTCCGCAACGGAGGCGGCCCGGATCGGGCTGATCAACCATGCAGTGCCGGCCGACGAACTCGATGACCGTGTCTATGGCCTCGCCGAGGAACTGCTGTCCGGTTCGCAGCTTGCCATCCGCACCACGAAGATGGCCGTGAACATCGGGCTCAAGCAGCTCGCCGCCAGCATCATGGACGCCTGCCTCGCTTTCGAGGGCATGACGAACGCATCCCCCGACCACCAGGAGGCCGTCAGGGCCTTCGCCGCGAAGAGAAAGCCCAACTTCGGGACACTCGCGGGGCGTGAATGACCATTCGAGGCGGCTTCCTCTGCGCGGCCTTCGGAAGGCGAGACTGAAGGTGGAAATCCATGCCTGAAAAGCAGCGAGCTTCAGCACCGGATTACATTGACGTCGTCATCGTGGGCGCAGGCTTTGCCGGGCTCTACGCCATCCATCGCTTTCGCCAACTCGGGCTCTCGCTGCGCTGTATCGAGGCCGCCCCGGACGTCGGAGGCGTCTGGTACTGGAACCGCTATCCCGGTGCGCGCTGCGACGTGGAAAGCCTGCAGTACTCCTACTCGTTCTCGGAAGAGCTGGAGCAGGAATGGGAGTGGTCGGAACGCTTCGCAGCGCAGCCCGAGATCCTCGCCTACATGCAGCACGTTGCCGAGCGCTTCGACCTGCGGAGGGACATCACGTTCCGCGCGGCCGTCGAGCGGGCCGTCTGGGACGAAGCAAAGCGTCTCTGGACCGTGACGACCGACCAGGGCGAGACGATCCGGGCGCGTTTCTGCGTGATGGCCAGCGGCTCATTGTCGGCGTCGCGCACGCCGGACTTCCCCGGTCTTGAGACCTTCCGCGGTCAGGCCTACCACACCGGGATGTGGCCGGAAGACCCGGTGGATTTCCGCGGGAAGCAGGTGGCGGTGATCGGGACCGGGTCATCCGGCATCCAGGCCATACCGGTGATCGCGCGCGAAGCGTCGGAACTGGTCGTCTTCCAGCGGACGCCCAACTTCATCATCCCCGCCCGCAATCGCCCCATGGAGGCCGAGTATCAGGCTGAGTGGAAGGCGAACTACGCGGAGCACCGGGCCCGCGCCCGTCAACTCGGCACGCTCTACGAGTTCAGCGGACGTGCGGCGATGGAGGTCGACGAGGCGGAACGCGAGCGCGAGTACCGGCGGCGGTGGGAGAAGGGCGGGGTCAACTTCGTTCATTCGTTCAACAACATCTACACGGACCTCGCCGCCAACGAGACCGCGGCCGCGTTCGTGCGCGACCGCATCCGGGAAATCGTGCATGACCCGAAGGTTGCGGAAGCGCTGTGCCCGACAGACCATCCGCTGGGTTCGAAGCGCATCTGTGTCGCGTCCGACTATTTCGAGACCTACAACCGCGACAACGTCCGTCTCGTCGACGTCCGCAAGGAACCGATCCGGACCGTGACGCAAGCCGGGATCCGGACGTCTGCCAGAGACTATGACTTCGATGTCATCGTCTTCGCGACCGGTTATGACGCGCTCACCGGCGCAATCACGCGCATCGACATTCGTGGCGCGGGCGGCCGCTCCATCCAGGACAAGTGGGCTGACGGACCGCGCAACTATCTCGGCCTGATGACCGCGGGATTCCCCAACATGTTCGTCGTTACGGGGCCAGGCAGTCCTTCGGTGCTCGTCAACATGATCGTGGGGATCGAGCATCACGTCGATTGGATCGCCGCGTGCATCGACCGCTTGCGGCGTGATGGACTGAGCGTCATCGAGGCCGAGACGGGGGCGGAAGACGCCTGGGTCGAGCAGGTCAACGAAGCAGCGGCGCAGACGCTCTTCGTCAAGGCCAACTCCTGGTACCTCGGCGCGAACATTCCCGGAAAGCCGCGCGTGTTCCTGCCCTACGCGGGTGGGCTAGCCCGGTACCGGCAGATCTGTGCCGACGTGGCGGCCGAAGGCTATCGCGGCTTCCGGATCCATTGACGGCAGCTTGGAACGACTGACGGCGCCGAACGGCGCACGGGGGACGGCATGGCGAAGAATGTTGCAGTGATCGGGGCGGGGGCCGGCGGCCTCTGCGCGGCGAAGAACCTCCTGGCCCGAGGGATCGAGCCGACCATCTTCGAGGTGGGTTCCTACATCGGCGGCCTTTGGGTCTACGAGAACGACAGCGGGTTGTCGCCTGCCTACCGTTCGCTTCACATCAACTCCGAGGCGCGCGTCAGCTCCTTCATCGACTTCCAGTTCCCGCCGGGGACCTCGCTGTATCCGGACCACCGGGAGATGCACCGCTACTTCGAGGCCTATGCGGATCGCTTCGACCTGCGTCGGCGAATCCGCTTCCGCAGCCGGGTCACCTCGATCGAGCCGGCGGGTGGGCAATGGCGTGTTGCGGTCGAGGGTCGTGAGCCGGAACTGTTCGACGGCGTCGTCGTGGCGACTGGACACCAGAGCGTGCCGCGCGATCCCGAGCAAGTGAAGGGCTTCACCGGTGACTATGTCCACGCGCACCACTACCGGGTGCCCGAACCCTATTCCGGCAAGCGCGTGCTCGTGATCGGCCCGGGCAACAGCGGTGTCGACATAGCGGCCGACATCTGCACGCTCACGGAGCGGACTGTCTTGTCGGCCCGTTCGCCGGTGCTGATCATGCCGCGGCTGATGTTCGGCGTTCCCAACTCCCGCGTCCTGCTGAAGCTGGAGAAGCCGTGGCTGCCTCTCAAGGTCCGGTTGTGGATCCGGACCATGGTCACGCGCATCTTCCACGGGCGGATGGAGCAGTGGGGCTTCCGGACACCCACCACGCGCACCCATCCCATCAGCCACCCGACACTGATCTCCCACATCGCCTGGAAAAGGATCTTCGCGAAGCCGGGGATCAAGACCGTCGATGGTCGAACCATCTCCTTCGAGGACGGCAGCACGGAGGAGTTCGACGCAATCATCGCCTGCACGGGCTACGTCACCGATCTCCCGTTCCTGGCGAAGGAGCGCTGGCCGCTCGAGGGTCACCGCTTCAACCTCTACAACCGGGTTGTCCACCCGGACCTTCCCGGCCTGTTCTTCATCGGCTTCTTCGATGTCACGGGCGGCAGCAACATCCGCATGATGGATGATCAGGCCGAATACATCGCCGCGGTCGCCTCCGGAGCGGTGACCTTGCCCAACCGGAACGACATGCTGAAGGCCATCGCCGACGACTTCGCATGGTATGCGACACAGTTTCCGGATAGCCCCCGCTACGGCAACGAGCTCGATCCGCTGCGATACCGCGCTGCGCTGGCGCGCGACTACGCCCGCTGCAATGTGGCCAAGCCGACCTATGCCGATCCGGGCTACGTCCTTCACGCCGAGGTGACGCCATGATCCGCCCGGCAGCAGAACGCCTCGCCGGTCGCAAGGCGGTCGTCACCGGTGCCGGCCTCGGCATCGGCCGTGCGATTGCGCTGCGGCTTGCGGCCGAGGGCTGCGACGTCGGCCTGCTCGACCGGAGCGAACCGGCAGCTCAGGAGACGGCGAGGCAGGTGCGCGAACTCGGGCGCGCGGCTCCCGTCGCAACCGGGGACGTCGCGCTCCGTGAGGACGTGGAAGCCGCCATGGCACGGCTCTGCGCGGAACTCGGCCGGATCGACGTTCTCGTCAACAACGCCGGCATCCTGCGCACGGCGCCGTTCCTCGAGACGGATACCGCGATGTGGCGCGCGGTGCTCGGCGTGAACCTCGACGGCGTCTACAATGGTTGCCAGGCGGTCCTGCCGGCCATGATCGCGCGGGGGTCCGGCGTCATCGTCAACATGTCCTCGTGGACCGGCAAGAAGGGCGTTCCGAACCACGCGGCCTATGCCACCAGCAAGTTCGGTGTGATCGGCCTCACCCAGAGCCTTGCCGGTGAGGTCTCCCCGCTCGGCATCCGTGTGAACGCGGTCTGTCCCGGCATCATCGTCAACACGGCCATGCGGGACCAGGCGGAAGCCCTCAATCGGGAACAGGGGCTCCCGGACGTGTCGACGCGCGTCCAGTCCATCCCGCTGAAGCGAGCGGGGACGCCGGAGGACGTGGCCTCCGTGGTCGCCTTTCTCGCCTCCGATGATGCCGCCTACATGACCGGGCAGGCGATCAACATCACCGGCGGTCTATGGATGAACTGACGCCTGTGCCCTCGCCGACGGCGTGGCCTGTCCATCGAAGCTGAAGCCGGAATAGCCACCCGCGGCGATCTCGCGACAGATCCGGCGGTAGTTCATGAACCCGCCGGCATAGGGCAGGAACACCCTTGGCTTGCCTGGAATGTTTGCGCCCATGTACCAGGAGTTCGCCTGGGGCATGAGGGTGTTGTTGGCGGCCTGTTCGACCCGCCGACCCCAGTCGTCCTGCGCGTCCTCGCAGGCGTCCACGATTCGGGCGCCCACCGCTCGCATGTGGGCCAGCAGGTCCGCGATGAACTCCACATGCTGCTCGATCGAAACGATGACGTTGGTCAGGATCGACGGGCTACCGGGACCGGTGATGGTGAACAGGTTCGGGTAACCCGCGGTCATGAGGCCGAGATAGCTGCGCGGCCCGCTCGCCCAGTCCTCCTTCAGGCGCCGCCCCCCGACACCGCGAATGTCGATTCGCCCGAGCGCGCCTGTCACGGCGTCGAAACCGGTGGCGAAGACGAGGGCGTCGAGGGCGTATTCGGCGGCCGCGGTGCGAAGTCCGCCCGGAGTCATCCCGACGATCGGCTCCGCCCGGAGGTCGACCAGCGTGACGTGCGGCTTGTTGAACGTCGCATAGTAGTCGGTATCGACGCAGATGCGCTTGGTGCCAATCGGGTGGTCGTGCGGAATGAGCTTTTGTGCGACGACAGGATCTTTCACGGTCTCGCGGATCTTTTCACGCACGAAGTCGGCAGCCGTGTCGTTGGCCTTCTTGTCGAGCATGATGTCGCCGAAGGTGCGGATGAAGTTCACGCCACCCTTGGCCCATCGCGCTTCGTAGGCCTTGCGGCGCTCTTCGTCGCCGACGCTCAGCGCCTTGACGTCGGTGTAGTCGTAGAGGATCCCGGCGGGTGTCTCCCGCGCCGCTTCCCGTCGCTCGCGATACTGCGCCTTCACCGCCTTCTCGCGATCGCGGTCGGTCGGCGCATTGCGCGCAGGTACGCTGAAGTTGGGCGTTCGCTGGAAGACGGTGACGTGCGATGCGACCGCGGCCAGCGCCGGCGTCACCTGAATGCCGGAAGATCCCGTGCCGATCACGCCGACCCGTTTGCCGGTAAGGTCGACCGGCTCGTGAGGCCAGGTGCCCGTGTGCAGCACGAGACCCTGAAAGTCCGCCATGCCATCGAGCTCAGGCGCGCGCGCGGCCGAGAGGCAACCCGTCGCCATGATGCAGAATCGCGTCTCGACGCAGTCGCCGCGGTCCGTTCCGACCGTCCAGACAGAACGTCCCTCGTCGAAATGAGCCGAGGTAACCTTTGTCCCGAACCGGATGTCACGCCGGAGGTCGAGGCGGTCTGCGACGTGCTCCATGTAGCGCAGGATCTCGGGCTGCGTCGCGAACCGTTCCGACCAGCTCCACTCCTGTTCGATCTCGGGATCGAATGAGAAGGAATATTCGAGGCTGTCGACATCGCAACGCGCGCCCGGGTAGCGGTTCCAGTACCAGGTGCCGCCCACGCCTGCGCCGGCCTCGAAGACGATGGCCGAGAAGCCGAGCTGCCGCAGTTTGTGCAGCATGTAGAGACCGGCGAAGCCTGCCCCGACGATCACGGCATCGACACTCGCGGTCATGCCCCGTCCGTCTCCGTTCGCCTGTGCCGGGTTGCCCATCGTCTCGCCCCTTTGTATTCTCGCTGGGCAAGTAATCTACTCAAGAGTATGCTGTCCGTCCAGCGAGAATGGAGGGCCGGGGTTCCGGCCACTCCGCAACAGCAAGGCTTCATCGGCCCCCGAGGAAACGCGATGCCCATTCATCCCGCGCTGCAGGCCATGCTCGACAAGGCCGCGAACCTGCCTCCGATGCACACGGTGCCGCTCGAGGCCATCCGTGCCACCGACCTGAAGCGCTACGACATCGGCGTGCCTAGGGACGAGGTCGCCACGGTCGAGGACCGGACGATTCCCGGCCCGCGCGGAGACATGCGAATCCGCATCTATCGGCCCGACCACGAGCAGGGCCGTCCGGTGACCGTGTTCTTCCACGGGAGCGGCTTCTGCATCTGCAGCATCGACACCCACGATGCGATGTGCCGGCAGATCTGCCGCCGCGGCGGCACAGTCGTCGTGTCTGTCGACTATGCGCTCGCTCCCGAGAACAAGTTCCCCGCTGGACCCGACGATTCCTACGCCGCCGTATGCTGGACGGCGGCACATGCAGCCGAGTTCGGTGGCGACCCCACGCGGCTTGCGGTTTGCGGTGACAGCGCCGGAGGGACCATGGCGGCCGTCAGTGCCATCAGGGCCCGCGACCGCGGGGGACCAGCCATCAAGGCGCAGATGCTTCTCTATCCCGTGACCGATCACTACTCCGGCGGACATGCCTCATTCGAACAGCGCGGGACGGGGTGTGGCCTCACTGCGGACGGCATGCGATGGTTCTGGGACTTCTACCTTGCCTCTCCGGAGGATGCCGCGAAGCCCGATGCGTCTCCGCTGCGCACGCCGTCCCTTGCCGGACTTCCCCGGACCTTTCTCATTACCGCCGAGTACGACCTGTTGCGCGACGAGGGCGAAGCCTATGGGAAGCGCCTGCGGGAGGCAGGCGTCCCGGTGGACTTCATCCGATACGACGACATGAACCACGGCTTCCTGAACTGGGTCGGGCTCTTCGACCGCCCGACCGAGGCGATGGATACGCTTTGCGCCTGGATCCGCCGAACGTTGTGACGGCTTGCGGGTCGGATGGACGTAGGGTTGGCCGTGGCGGGATGTCCGAGGCGAACATCAAGGAGGGACAGTCGATGGCCGATGACGTGGAAGCGGTTGTTCTGACACGGCGGCAAGGCGGCGTTCTCGTGGTCACGATGAACCGGCCGAAGGGACTCAACGCGCTCGACGAGTCGATCGCCGACGGGTTGCTGGATGCCTTGTCAGGCGTGGCCGGCGATCCGTCAGTGCGGGCCGTCGTGCTGTGCGGCGCGGGCCGGTCCTTCATGGCCGGCGGCGATCTCGCCCGCTTCCAGGCGGATCTCTCCGCCGCACCCGAGACAGCTGTTGCCCTCATCGACCGCTTTCATGCGATCCTGCGCCTGATCAGGGGACTGCCGCAGCCTGTCATCGCCGCCGTGCACGGACCAGTCGCCGGCGGCGGGGTGTCGCTGGCCTTCGGGTGCGATCTCGTCATCGCTGCGGAAGGAGCCAGTTTTCTCTCTGCCTACACCCGGCTCGGGACCAGTCCCGACGGTGGCCTGACCTGGTCGCTCACCAGGGCGCTCGGACCACAACGGGCCCTGGCCTTCGTCCTTCTGAACGACGTCTGGAAGGCCGAGGATGCCCTTCGACTCGGGCTTGTCGCCCGTGTCGTACCGGACGCGGACCTGATGCCCACGGCGCTCTCTCTGGCGGAGAAGCTCGCGAGGGGGAGTGCCGGCGCCACACGCGCGGCCAAGAACCTCATTATGGAGGCCGCCGCCACAACGTTCGACGCCCATCTCGACCTGGAGAAGACCTCCTTCGTCCGCCGCGCAGGATCGGCCGACTTCCGCGAGGGAATCCGCGCCTTCTTCGAAAAACGCACGGCGGACTTCCAGGACGACCCAACCGCCGGTTGATCGAACCACGGTCTAATCCGCATCCGCGTGCTTCGTCCGATCCGCCGGCGCCATGAGCCGCCCAAGTCCACCCTCGAACGAGCCGTCCTGGCGTCAGGCCCGTCGAATTGGACTTTCATTCGCTCCGGGCTTGACCCACCGCAACGCCCGGCCAGCGCATTGGTGAGATGAAGGCCGCTCCGAACCAACCGAACCGCGAAGCAGGGAAAGTGTGAGATGGGCCTCAAGGATGTCCTCGTTCTCATGGGTGGGGCTAGCGACGTCGCGGTGCCCTACGCCGTATCTCTCGCAGGTGCCTTCAAGGCCCACCTGACTGCGGCTGCCATTGTTCCTCCCGTTCTGGGCGGGTACCCCACGGCAAATCTTCCGAAGTTCGTCGTCGAAAGCCAATTGGCCGAGGTGCAGCGCGAGCAGGCAGAACGAAAGACAGCATTTCTCGAGGCCGCACAGGGGGGATGCGTGTCCGCCGAACTGGTTCCGATCTCGGGTAGCGTCGAAGGTACGGCGCGGCAGTTCGCTACGCTGGCCCGTCATTTCGACATGACCGTGATGGCCCAGGCTTCCGATGGGGGGGCTGATGAAGACCCCTTGCTCGAGGCAGCGCTCTTTGCCTCGGCACGTCCCGTGATGATCGTGCCGTCCGTCCATCGTGCGCCTGCCACGTTCGAGCGCGTGATGGTGGCCTGGGATCGCAGCGAAGTTGCGGCGCGGGCCATTGCAGGCGCGATGCCGATCCTTACGCGGGCCAAACTCGTGCAAGTCGTAACGGTCGCGAGGCGGCAGCCCACGGACGTCGATCATCCCGGCTTCAACATTGCACGCCACCTCGCGCGTCACGACATTCCTGTCGAATTGAAGGTGGTGACAACGACCATCGACATCGGAAATACGCTTCTGTCCCTGGCCGCTGACGAAGGAAGCGACGTTCTGGTCATGGGCGCCTACGGTCACTCCCGCCTGCGCGAGCGCATTTTGGGAGGAGCGACGCGCGAGATCCTGATGTCGATGACATTGCCTGTCCTGATGGCTCACTGAGCCACCGCGAGGGACGACCGTGGCCTTCTAACCCACGCGGCGCCCACCCTTCGCATCGCACTGTCACGGTTCTCCGGATCCGATCCGGAAACCTTGGCCTTGTCGCGAATGGGAAGAGCGCCAGCCTGCGCCGGATCTCATCGCACGTTCCCAGTTCGGTCCTCGCGGTGTTCGGTCCGACGATCCGCCTTTACTGTGGTAGAGGCCCACGGCGAACTGTGGAGCGAAGCCTTCGAAGCGAACGCGCCGGACGTCCCGCGAGTCCTTGGCCACGACACGGAAGCAGCTTCGAACCGACCTCAGGCGTAGACCACCTCGATCCTTCCGATGTCGCCGTAGTCCACCGTAAGCCTGTCACCGGGCGCTGCGAAGAAGTGGCCGGTGCAGGTCCCTGTGCTGACGATTTCGCCTGCCTGCAGCGTCTGGCCCCGCTCGCGCAGCCAGTTCGCCATCCAGGTCAAGGAAGTCAGGGGATGGCCCATGGCGGCACGCCCGTGACCGGACTTCACGTAGCGACCGTTGAGGTGGAGATCGATGCGGGAATTGGGCAGGTCGAGGCGGCGCCAGTCCCGCACCGGATGGCCGTGAACGAGCGCGGCGGCTCCTCCATTGTCCATCGATGAACCCTGGTAGCCGCTGGCCGCGTACCAATCCTCGAAAACGGTGTCGCCGATCTCCAGAGCCGGAAGTAGGGCCTCGACCGCATCCGCCACCTCATCCTCCGAGTAGGGGCGTTCGCGCGGCGCGAGGTCCGCAGCCATCCGGAAGGCGAACTCGCATTCCGAGCAGCGATAGTTGATGAAAAGGTCGGCCGGCAGGGCCGCCGGACTTGCAAAGATCGCGTCCCGCCGCAAACGTCCCGGCGCCGGTCCGGGCATCCCTTCCGCGCGCTGGACCTCGATACTGGCCGCGCCGATCTTCCAGCCGCCGGACGGCCAGCCCAGCCGTTCGTTCAATCGCGCCATCACGGCTTCGATGCTGCCCCAGTCACGTGTGCGGAGGCGCTCCGGCAGCGCCACGGTCCGGCGTTCCAGGCGGCCCGTCGCGATCAGCGCGGCGACCTCGTCCACCTCGGCCGCGGACAATGGCGTCTCCCGCGGGCAGCGCACACCCTGGCCCGGCAGCGTCGGGCCGTGGATCCGCCGCCCCCACGGCGCGATATCCGAGCTGTGTTCACGGAGCGACGCGGTGTGATCGTCGTTCATGGCCTTCCTCCCTGCAGGCTTTTGCCAAGCCGCCTGTCGCCGTCACTGTCTCACCCTCGCTGGATTCTTCAACCCGCGTACGGACCGGCATCACGGGAGCCCGCTTCAACGCCGCAGTGCCGGTGTTGACTGTGAGCCGCATGGCGGTTAGCGCTGGCCTTGCAAAGCACGCGCCTCGGCTGCGCCTTCCTTCCGGACCGTTGGACGAATGGCCGAAGGGACTTCTGTTCCGCTCCGTCAATCGGCCATACATGCCCTTTCCCGTGACCCATCCCAGTGTCGAACGCGCTCTTGCCGAACGCGGGTACTCGGATCCGACACCCGTCCAGTCTGCGGTGCTCGCCGCGGAGGCGCTGGATCGCGATCTGCTCGTCTCCGCCCAGACCGGCTCCGGCAAGACCATCGCGTTCGGGCTCGCTCTCGTGTCGACCTTGCTCGGCGAGTCCGAGCAGTTCGCGCGCGCCGAAGAACCGCTGGCCCTCGTGATCGCGCCGACGCGCGAACTCGCCTTGCAGGTACAGCGGGAACTCGCCTGGCTCTACGAGCCGGCCGGCGCGCGGATCATCTCCTGCGTCGGGGGGATGGACGTTCGTCGGGAGGCACGGGAGCTTGGCGAGGGCTGCCACATGGTGGTGGGCACGCCGGGTCGCCTGCGCGACCATCTCGAGCGCGGCCGCCTCGACCCCTCGCATCTGCGCGCGGTTGTCCTCGACGAAGCCGACGAGATGCTCGACCTCGGCTTTCGTGAGGATCTCGACTTCATCCTCGACTCGGCGCCGGCGGAGCGTCGCACGCTGCTGTTCTCCGCCACGAT
>CAZJCW010000018.1:8112-32243 GCA_964544365.1 uncultured Alsobacter sp. | reverse complement strand
AGCCCAAGGACGCAGTTCAATGTCCGGGTTGACGCAGTCGCGACCACGGAGCGCACGGCGCGCTGCACCCGCCATGGTGGAACCGGCGCGATGCCCGCATTGCACTCGGTGCTGAGATCGTCATGTCTATTGTTGTCGTCACAGTTCTATACTTGGCCGACGAAACTCTAGAAACGAGAACGCCGCCGGATTTCCCCGGCGGCGCACCGCGTTAAAGTCTCTGCCGACATTAGTGCTTCGGGTCGGTCCGGCGATTGTGCGATGCTTCGCCACCCTTCCGGCCAGCCTCCGCCGCCAGCTTTGGATCCCGCGAGAAGCTGCGCGCCTCTGGGGCGACGCTGCGGCCACCCTTCCGTCCGGCCTCGGCGGCCAGCTTCGGATCGCGGGAGAAGCTTCTCTTTTCGTTCGGGACACTCTCGCCGCCCTTGCGGGCGATATCGCGCTGCTTGCTCTGGTCCATCGAGGCAAAACCCCGGTTAGACCGCTGCTGGTTGTCCGCCATGTTCAGGCTCTCCCTTGAACGCACCCGGACCTCCAACGCGTGATCGTGGCCGAAGGTTCCATCGTCGAAAGGCGCAGGCGAAATTCGTTGCCGTCGCGCGGGTTGTCGCCAGTGGGCGGAAACCTTGCCGGGTTGTCGCACGTTGGCCCGACATGCCGGCGCGAAGCCATGCCCTCGATGACTCCGGGGTCGTAGGCCCCTCTTCGGGACGTCGGCCCGACAGGAGAACGACCCATGAGAAACATTTTCTTGATCGTCCCCGTGGTGCTGTCCCTCGGCGCTTGCGGGCAGACTGAAACCGAGAACAGGGCCCTCGGCGGTGCCGCAATCGGCGGCGCGACGGGAGCTGTCGTCGGCGGCCTCGCGACGGGACGTGCGGGCGGTGCCCTTGCGGGAGCCGCCGTCGGCGCCGCGGGCGGCGCCATCGTGGGCGCGGCCACGACACCCCGCCGAGATTGCTACTACGACGCGTGGGGCCGCCGTGTGTGTGACTACTACTGACGCATCCACTCGCCATCCTAGGAAGGGGGCCGGCTTTGCGCGCCGGCCCTTTCTCTTGTCTGGCGATTGACGGGGTCCGAGTGGCGGTTCATCACAAACTCATGGCACCCTCATTCCGCTTCACGGTGGCCCCTGCCCGCGGCGACGCCGATCTTGCTCGGGCCAAGGACCTCTTTCTGGCCTATGCTGCGTCGCTCGACACAGACCTCGCCTACCAGGGGTTCGCGTTGGAACTGGCCGGCTTGCCTGGGCTTTACGCGCCACCGGCCGGCGAACTGCTCCTGGCTACGAATGCTTTGGGGTTGCCGATTGGCGTGGTTGCCCTGCGTCCGCTGAAACTGACGGGTTGCTGCGAGATGAAGCGGCTCTATGTCGCGCCGGCCGGACGCGGGCTCGGCCTCGGCGCGGCCCTCGTCGACGCCATCACGGATGTTGCGCGAGCGATCGGCTATCGAGAGTTGAGGCTGGATACGCTGCCGACCATGCACGCTGCGCTGCGGCTTTACCGGCGGCTGGGGTTCGTCGAGACCGATCCGTACTACGACACCCCCGTCGCGGGGACCGTGTTCTTGTGCAAGCTCCTTGCGGACGGTGATCGAAGGTAACGACCCGTCTCGCAGGCGACCCCGGTTCGAGCACCGCCGGCCCCGGAAGGCCGGCGATGCTCGTCGCGGTCAGTGGCACGCCCCGGCCAAGTGGCAGGTCTCTCAGGATGCGGCGTCGTCGTTGACATCGCCCTCGGCGATTTCAGTCAGGAGCCGGTCGGCGTTCTTCTCTTCCTCGAGGTTCTGCTCGAGGAGGTCGATGACGTCGTCCATCTCCAGCTGCTCCGCCCAGGCGATCAGCGTGCCGTACCGGGATATCTCGTAGTGCTCGACTGCCTGGGCGGCCGCCAGAATGCCGGCATCGCGCACCTCGGGATCGGTGATCTCCTCGGCGAGCCCATTGGCCTCCTTGATGATGCCCTCGATGGCATCGCACCGTTCGCCGCGCGCCGGAGCGTCGCAGAGGCGGAACACCTCCTCGAGCCGCATCACCTGTTCGCGCGTCTCCTCGAGGTGGTGCTGGAAGGCGTCCTTCAAGTCCTCGGACTTTGCCTGCGCCACCATCTTCGGAAGAGCTTTCAGGATCTGATTTTCTGCGTAGTAGATGTCACCCAGCGTATGGATGAACAGTTCCTGCATCGTATTCACGGCCATGATGCGCTCCTGTTGATTGGCCCGGTCCCGGAGGGGCAGGCGCGGCGATGAACGCGGTGATGCCGGGAATGTTCCTGCGGATGCCGACCCGCGCCGTGTCGGCAAGCGCCTTACCTTCACTGCAACGGATCGCCGCGGACGAAGGTCGGCGCCTTGCGCAGGTCTTCCCGCGTTACGCTCATGACGAGCCGCTGCACGCCGTCGATCCGTTCCAGCCGCACGGCTCCCAGCGGGACTGCGACATCCTTCTCGCCAAGGCCGAGGAATCCTCCCACGCCGATCACGATGGCGGCCACGCCGGCCGGCTGCGTATCGACCACGACGTCGTTCACGTCGCCGATGCGCTCGCCGTCCGCGCCGAAGACGTTCTTGCCGATGTAGCTCGTCGCCAGCCGCTGGGTGCCGGTCCGCTGCGAAAGGTAGTTGAGCACGCCGGGCGCAGCGATCGTGGGCTGTAGCTGCCCGTTCGCTCCTCCCGGTGGAGGGGCTGTCTGAGGGCTTGCGTTTTCGGCCGCAAGAAGAAGGCCAAGGCCTGCCGCCGCGAGGACGGCTGCGGGACCCCTGGAGAGCAGCCAGGCGCGATGGACGGCCGGCGAAGGCGCTGTCTTGCCGGTGGGAGAAGCGGGCTGCGCGGGCATGGGCGATCCTTTCGGCGACGGCGTGATGGCAGCCAACGTATGGCGGAGCCTGCACGTTCCGTGCTCGTCTGCCCGTCAGGAGTGGCCTGCGGTCCCGCGTGGCATGTCTACGGGCCGGACGTGGTCCTCGGCGTCGACGTCCTGACGGTCACCGTGCCACGCCCCTGGCGTCCCCATGAAGGCGCCGAGGCAAGGTCGGGCGCTCCGTGGCCCCGCCCGTCCTGACCGTCCCCACTCCGGACACGCGGCGGACGATGGTCGCTGTCGATCGTTCCGTCACTGGTCACGGTTCCAACCGGGGCCGGAACCATTGCCGCTGCCGCCGCGTTGGTTGTGCGAAATCAATCAGTTCAATCACCCGGTCTCGCCCGACCCAATCACCCGGTCTCGTCCGACCGGGACCGACGGCGGTCGTCCGTCGCACTTCCGTCCAGCCAGGAGGCATCCATGACGCTCGGCACAGTGCTTCTCATTCTCCTCGTTCTGCTGTTGATCGGCGTCGTGCCGAGTTGGCCCCACAGCCGCAACTGGGGATACGGGCCTTCCGGCATCCTGGGCATCGTGGCGCTCATCGTCCTCGTGATGCTCCTGACAGGACGTCTGTAGAGCAGGCTCCAGCCCCAGGGCTCCCGGATCGGCGCGCGGCGTTTCGCTACCGACGCAGCCGGCCGGCACACGGAAAAAAGGGAGCCTCACGCGGGCTCCCTTTTTCGTGGTGAGGACAATCGCCGGTCACGCGCGGCGACGGGTTCCTTCGGTCCTGTGCGCCTTGCGGTTGAAAAAGAGCGCCTGGCTGATCACCGCCTTCACCGTGTCGGTGAGGAAGGGTTTTGTGATGAGGAAGGCCGGCTCGGGCCTGCTGCCCGTCAGGAAGCGCTCCGGATAGGCCGTGATGAAGATCACCGGCACTTCCATCGTTCCCAGGATCTCGTTCACCGCCTCGAGGCCCGAACTGCCGTCCGCCAACTGGATGTCCGCAAGGATCAGTCCGGGGGTCAGCCGGGCGATCGACCCGACCGCCTCTGAATGGGTCCGCGCGACGCCAACGACGGCATGGCCCAGTTCCTCGACGAGCGACTGGAGATCCAGCGCGATCAGGGGCTCGTCCTCGATGATCAGGACGTCCGTCTTGATCTGGTCGGCGATTTCTTCTCCGGCGACCTCGACGAGGTGCGTCGCCTCCTCGACGCTGCATTCCAGGACATCCGCGACGTCGGCGTTGGTGAGACCTTCCAGCGAACGAAGCAGGAAAGCGATCCGCGACCGGGGCGTGACCCCCTGCAAGTTCAGCAAAGCCCCCCGTTCCGGTTGCGACGCGGTCGCGTCGATCTGCGAATCGATGGGCACGGAGCGCCAGACTTCGAGCAGCAGCCGATACAGCTGCACGCGGACATCGCCGCTGACGTCGATCCGCTGCGGCTCGTCGATGACCGCCTCGAGCATAGCCTGCACATAGATGTCGCCGATCCTCTGGTTGCCCGTCAAAGCGCGGGAGAACCGGCGCAGATAGGGGAGATGCGGCGCTATCGCCTGAGATATGGACATTTGGACCCCCGATCTGTGGCGAACCGACAGCTTCGCCATGTCGCGATCGTAACGCACCGACTGGCAAAAAGGTTCCGGCCTGACCGGAACCGCATGACCTTCTGCTGCGTTGATACCTGTGACGATGCCGCACCTCGCTGCCTCGCGGAGGGCCAACATGATACAGCGCAGGACCGCGAAGCAGGCGGAGCCACGGACCGAGGACGCTCCCGCTCCGCCCACGGACGCACCGTCGGCAGGCCTGCAGCCCCAAGTCCAGGACCATATCGGACGTCAGCTCCGGGCTCTGTACGACGATGTGCTCACGCAGCCGGTGCCCGATCGCTTTCGCGAGTTGATGGATCGTCTCGATCGTGCCGGGGGGGAGCAATCATGACAACCCCGGGCTCGCCGAGCCCTACGATCAAGGCCGAGCTTCTCGCCGCGATCCCCAGTCTGCGTGCCTTCGCCATGTCCCTGTCCGGAAACATGGACCGGGCCGACGATCTCGTTCAGGAGACGCTGGTCAAGGCATGGACCAACCTCGCCTCGTTCACCGAGGGGACGAACATGGCGGCGTGGTTGTTCACCATCCTGCGCAACCTCTTCTATTCCGAATACCGCAAGCGCCGACGCGAGGTCGCCGACCCCGACGGTCGGATCGCTGCGCGGCTCAGTTCCACGCCCACGCAGGGCGCGCACATGGATTTCCTCGACTTCAGCGAGGCGCTGCAGCAGCTTTCCGCCGACCAGCGAGAGGCGCTGATCCTGGTCGGCGCGTCCGGCATGTCCTACGAGGAGGCCTCGAGCATCTGCGGCTGCGCGGTCGGCACGATGAAAAGCCGGGTGAACCGCGCGCGCAACCGGCTCGCACAGCTTCTCGCCATGGATCCGGGTGACGACTTTGGGTCCGAGGTGCAGTGGCAGGGGATGCTGGAGAGCGAGGCCAACACCCTGCCTCTCGGAGATTGATGCGGCGTCTTGCGCGGAATCCGCTCAGCCGGGGCCTCACTCAGCCTCGGCGATGACCGAAACGTGCGCGGCGACCACCCGCCAGCCTCGATCCGTTCGGATCCAGGTCTGGCTTTGGCGCCCGATCTTGCCGGGTGCGGATGTCCGGCGGAACAGCGTGCTGGCGGTGGCGACATCCCGCCCATAGGTCGTGATCACCGTGCGCTCCAATGTCCGCGCGAGGCCCGCGGGCGAGCGCGCCGACCTGAACGCGGCGATGGCATCGTAGCCGTACAGGTTTTCGCCCCCGCCATAGCGCACGGTGAGCGGGCTCTTCCAGAACAACTCGTCCAGCACCGCGACGTCGTTGCCGACCAGCGCCGCCTCATAGCGTGCGAAGACGGCTTCGACCTCGGCGAGCACGTCGGGGATGTTGATCTCCATCGATCCTTCCTTTCCTGTTCAGTCCGTGTCGGAACGGCATGGGCATTGCTTGCCCTGCGGTCAGCTTGATTTCGAGAGGGCAGGGCATGGTGACGTCGTCAGGATCCGGTTCCGCCGCCCGTTGGGCTGGCCGGAACGCCGAGAAGGATACGCTGCGCGATCGTGTCTGGCGTGCTCTCGAGGAGGAGGGCGTGAATGTCGGCCCCGTGTGGAGCCGGATCCCCAATTTCGTCGGCGCCGATGCGGCCGCGCTGAACCTGTCCCGCATGCCGGCGTGGAAAACGGCCTCCATCGTGAAATGCAACCCGGACCCGCCGCAGATCCCCGTGCGGCTGCGCGCCCTGTATGACGGAAAGATCGTCTATGCGCCGGTACCGGAACTGACCCTTGGCTTCCCGTTCGTGAAGCTGGACCCCGCCGTGCTTCTCGCCAAGGGGATCACTTTTGAGCTGGCCGCGACGTCGCAGGGGTTCGTCACGCACGGGGAGCCGGTTGCCTTCGAGGACATGGAGCCGATCGACATCGTCGTCGTGGGATGCGTCGGGGTGACCCGTGCGGGGGGACGAACCGGGAAAGGCGGCGGCTTTGCCGACCTCGAGCTCGGGATCTTCCGCGAAACGGGTACGGTCGACGCCTCGACGCCGGTGGTGACGACCGTTCACTCGCTCCAGGTGGTGCCGGACGAGGACATCGTGATGCTCGGCCACGACAGTCCGCTTGACTGGATCGCCACCCCGGCCGAACTGATCGAGACTGGTACGCACTACCCCCGGCCGACTGGCGTCTCCTGGGATTTCGTCCAGGCAGACCAGTTGGAGGGCATTCCCTTCCTGAAGGATCTGCGCGGGCGACTTACTGCGCGATAGGGGCCGGGTCATGCCGTCGCGAACCGGTTTCGCGCTCCGTGCCGTTACGCCACTTTGGATGAGCACACGCCTGCCTGTTCCAGCCAGTGGGCGACGCGCAGGGCGAGATCCTCGCGCCAGGGCGGAGCGATCACCTGGACGCCGATTGGAAGCCGCTCGCCCGACGTCCAGACCGGGACCGCGACGACGGGCAGTCCGATGAAGGAGACGGGTTGGGTGAAGAGCCCGAGATTGGCCCGAACTGGCATTTCAATGCCGTCCAGCACCATCGTCTTCTGCCCGCCTCGCGGGGCCCGGCAGGGTGTCGCCGGCGCGAGCAGGATGTCGACGCCGTCGAACGTCCTCAGCGCCGCGTCGCGGAACCAGCGGCGGAGCTTGTATGCCTTGCCGACCAGCGAGGCGGGGGCCAGCGCGCCTGCGATGAGGCGATCACGAACGTCAGGGTCGAAATCGCCCGGGCGCTCGCGCAAACGGGGCAGATGGAAAGATGCCGCCTCCGTGGCCGTGATGAGGAACGCGGCGGCGCGCGCGCGGGCGACGTCGGGCCATTCCACCATGCGGGTCGCGCCGAGTGCAGCCCCCACGGTGTCCACGGCCGCAAGGGCTTCTGGCATCGCGCGTTCGCGGAAGTAGCCGCCGAGCGTCGCGATCCTCAGTCCGGCTACGCCGCGCTCCAGGGCGGGCGCCGTCGGTTCCAGGCCGTCGGCCGTGCAGCATGGATCGGCAGCGTCTCCGCCCTGCATGGCGTCGTAGGACAGGGCGAGATCGGAAGTGGATCGGGCCATCGGCCCGAGATGGTCGAGGCTGGTCACGAAAGGAAACGTGCCTGCGCGCGACAGCCGGCCGAATGTCGGCTTCAGCCCGAACAGGCCGCACAGGGATGACGGAACCCGGATCGAGCCGTTTGTATCCGACCCCAGCGTGATCGCCGCCATCCCCGAGGCTGCCGCCGTGCCTGAGCCGCCGGATGAGCCGCCCGACATGTGCGCTGGATCGTGCGGGTTCGCGGACCGGCCGTCATGGGCATTCTCGCCCGTGAAATCGTAGGCATACTCTCCCATGTTCAGCGCGCCGAGCAAGACCGCGCCCGCCGCGTTCATACGCGCGATGAGTGTCGAGTCGGCGCCTGCCGGCGCATTCGATCGATTGATCTTCGACCCGGCGAGCGTGACGACACCTTCGATGTCGAACAGGTTCTTCACGGCAAACGGGACGCCGGCGAGGGCACCGGGGTCTCGTCCCGCGGCAATCGTGGCGTCGACCGTGTCGGCCTCTGCCAGGGCGCGCTGCCGTGTAACGGTCGTGTAGGCGCCGAGATCCGCGTCCCTGGCGTCGATCCGCGCCAGATGCGCCTCGGTGACGGCGCGGGCTGTGATCGTGCCGGAGCGGACCGCACCCGCGATCGCCGCGGCGTTTGAACGAATGGGATCGAAGCTCATGGCCGGTAGACCGCCGCGGGTTCCTCGCGCTCGTCTATGGCCGCACCGTCGACGAGCGCGGCCATCTTCGCGATCAGCGTCAGGTTTGCGACGACGCCGGGACGGAACGCGGGATCGACGGGGATGCCGACCAGCGGCGCCATGGCGTCCAGCACGGCTTCGGCGTGGAACGGCGCTTCATCGGGCATGGCGTTCCCGGCACCGGAGGTCTTCTCAGCCACCGACTGCCTCCTTCAAGGCGGACAACGGCGTGGCCCACCCGACGATACCGCCCTGCGCGGTGATCATCTCGATGGCGCCGGCCTTGAAATGCGGGAAATAGCTCTCCGTGGCGTCCTCGATCAACAGCCCCTCGTAACCGCGGTCATTGGCTTCCCGCATGGTCGTCTGCACGCAGACTTCCGTCGTGACGCCGGCGAAGACGAGGTGCGTTATGCCGCGCGCCTGCAGGATCGCCTGCAGGTCCGTGGCGTAGAAGGCACCCTTGCCCGGCTTGTCGATCTCGATTTCCCCGGCAACGGGTGCAACGGCGGGAAGGATCGCGTTGCCGGGCTCGCCGCGCACGAGCAATCGCCCCATCGGTCCATCGTCCCCGATGCGCACCGGAGCGTTTCCGCGGGCGCGCTTGGCGGGCGGCAGGTCGGAGAGGTCGGCCTTGTGTGCCTCGCGGGTGTGAATGACCGGCCAGCCCTTCCTGCGAAACAGGTCCAGCAGGGCCGCCACCGTCGGTACGATCGCAGCCAGACGGGACACATCGTTGCCGAGCGCCTCGCCGAACCCGCCCGGTTCGATGAAGTCGCGTTGCATGTCGATGACGACGAGGGCAGTCCGCTCAGGGTCCAAGGTGTACGGATAGGGGCGGGCGGGAACCTTGATCATTCCGTTCACCTCAATGCCCGGCCATGTGGGAGCCGATGGTCGTGCGGTCCGTCTCCGCCGCCGTTGCCACATAGGTGATCGTGCCCCCCGACATCACGGCGACGCGATCCGAGAGTTCGAGGATCTCGTCGAGATCCTCCGACACCAGAAGCACCGCTGCGCCGCGGTTCCTCTGTTCCATGATCTGGGCGCGAATCTCGGCCACCGATGCGAAATCGAGGCCGAAGCACGGGTTGGCAACGACAAGCACGTCGACGTCGCCCGAGAGTTCGCGCGCCAGCACCGCGCGCTGGACATTGCCGCCGGAGAGGTTGGCGATCGGCGTCTCGGTCGAGGGCGTCTTGACGCGGTAGCGAGCAATCAATTCCCGCGCTTTCTCGCGGATCGGCCCAGGCTTGAGCCACCAGCCCAGGCTGGCCATGGGTGGTTTGTCGAATGAGCGAAAGGCGATGTTCTCGGCCACCGACATGGTCGGGACCGTGGCGTTCTTCAGCGGTTCTTCGGGCAAGCCGAACACCTTGAGCCGCGCCATCGCCTCACGGGTCGGCTCAAATCCCTGATTGTGGATCAGGATACGACCGTCGCGCAGGTCGCGCTGGCCCGAGAGGACTTCCACGAGTTCCGACTGCCCGTTGCCTGACACACCGGCAATTCCGACGATCTCGCCGGCATGCACCTTGAGATTCACGGCTTCGATGGCTGGCAGGCCCTCGTCGTCGTCCGCGAACAATGCGGCCATCTCGAGGACGACGGGTTGCTTCGGCTGGGCCTTCCGCTCGGCGCGTGCGCGGATGGCCGTGTCGCCTATCATCATCCGTGCCATGGCGTCGGGCGTCAGGTCGGCCACACGGCCGTGGCCGGCCAGGCGGCCTCGTCGGAGCACGGTGACGTGGTCCGCGAAGGCGGTCACTTCACGGAACTTGTGCGTGATCATCAGAACGGTGATTTCGCCGCGCTGGGTCATGCCGCGCACGAGGCCGAGCATCTCGTCTGCCTCGCCAGGCGTCAGGACGGACGTCGGCTCGTCGAGGATGAGGAACCGCTGGTCGAGATAGAGCTGCTTGAGGATCTCGAGTTTCTGCTTTTCCCCGGCAGCCAGCTGCGACACCGGAACGTCGAGAGGCACCCGGAACGGCATCGTTTCGAGAAAAGCGTCCAGCCGCTTGTGTTCCGCCGACCAATCGATCACGGAAGGAACGTCGAGCCGGGAGATGACGAGGTTTTCAGCTCCGGTCAGCGATGGCACCAGCGTGAAGTGCTGGTAGACCATGCCGATGCCGGCGGCGCGCGCCTCGCGCGGATTCTTCACGGCGATCTCGTGATCGTCCACGAGCACTTGGCCACGGTCGGGCTGGTAGAACCCCATGATGCACTTGACGAGGGTGGACTTGCCGGCACCGTTCTCCCCCAGCAGGGCGTGAAAGGAGCCGGCCGGCACCTTGATCGATACGTCGTCGAGCGCGACCAACGATCCGAAGACCTTGCCGATTCCCGCCGTCTCGAGGCTGATTGCGCGGCGGGCGGCCGGCATCTGGGGCGCTGCGCTCACGGGAGAGCCTCCACGAAGGCACTGGAGTTCGATACCGTGCCGAAGACGCCGCCCTGCATCTTCACCATCTTGATCGCGGCGAGGTGGTTGCCGTGGTCTGTGGCGCCGCAGCAATCTTCCAGCAGGAGGCACTCGTAGCCTCGGTCGTTCGCCTCGCGCATCGTCGTATGAACGCACACGTCCGTGGTGATGCCGGTCAGCACGAGATTGGCGATCCCTTTCTGCCGAAGGATCAGATCCAGATCCGTGGCGCAGAATGAACCCTTGCCGGGCTTGTCGATGATCGTCTCGCCGGGCAGCGGAGCAAGCTCCGGGATGATCTCCCAGCCGGGTTCGCCGCGCACGAGGATGCGTCCGCACGGCCCCGCGTCGCCGATGCCCGCGCCGATGCGCTGCGAGCGCCACCGCTTGTTGGCCGGAAGGTCGGCGAGGTCGGGCCGGTGCCCTTCCCGGGTATGGATGACGTGAAATCCCTTCGCCCGCATCGCTGCCATCACGCGCCGGATCGGTTCGACCGGCGCGCGGGTGAGGGAGAGGTCGTAGCCCATGGTATCGACATAGCCCCCCTTGCCGCAGAAATCGGTCTGCATGTCGATAACGATCAGGGCCGTGTTCTGCGGCCTGAGGTCGCCGTTCCAGGGCCAGGGATAGGGATCGCCGGGAATCGTTGCCATGGTCGAGCCGCCCCTCACTCGGCCGCTCGCGGCAGCTTTTCGCCATAGCGGCGGGTCGGTGCCGGGAAACCGCAGGAGGTGCCGTCGACCACCTTCACCGCGTCCTCCCACGGGAGGCGGTAACGCCCGGCCGCGAGGTCGGTCATGAAGGTATAGGGACAGTCACCTGCACCGCCCTTCACGGCGGTGAATCCGCGATGACCGAGCTGGTAGATGTTGTTTTCTACGCCCCAACCTGCCCGCGCCTCACGCACGAGATCCGGACGAACCTCGGCGGTGATGATCTCGTCGGCCCGGCCTGACGTTCCATGCGCCAGGATCGTCCCGTCGAAGTTCACGATCATTCCCTCGCCCATGCTGTCGAAGGAGCCGTCCGTCCCGCACATGCAGACATTGGCGGTGACCATCAGGTTGCAAAACGAGTTTGCCTGGTTGGTGAAGCGCCACGCGTCGCGGATTGGCGCGGTGTAGCCGGCCGTTCGGAGCATGATCTCCGCTCCCTTGTAGGCGCATTCGCGCGCCATTTCCGGGAACATGCCATCGTGGCAGATGATCAAGGCGAGCTTGCAGCCCCTCGGTCCCTCGATGACCGGGATCCCGATGTCGCCGGGCTCCCAGGGCTCGACCGGCACCCAGGGGTGCATTTTTCGGTAGTAGAGCTTCAGTTCGCCGTTGTCGTCGATCACGAGGCCGGAGTTGAAGGGATTGCCGTCCGGGTTGAACTCCATGATGGAGAAACACCCCCAGATGCTGTTCTCGCGGCAGGCCGCCTTGAAGGCTGCGACTTCTGGTCCGTCGAGGCTGCACATGATGGCTGGATTGGTGTCCATCGACAGCCCGTGCAAGGCGTATTCGGGAAACACGACGAGGTCCATCGTCGACAGGTTCCGGCGCGCCTTGCCGACCATCTCGACGATGCGCCGCGTCTGCGCGGCCAGATCCTGCGGCGTGACGACGACCGGCAGTTGCAACTGCACGAGGCCAATGACCACGCCGTTTTCCGATTTGTTCAGGCCGCCGAGACCGTTCATCGGATCATCTCCCTGGACTAGCGCGTAACCGCCAGCTCGCCTGGGGCGCTGCCGAATGCGCCCTTGGTCGACGAGGAGGCGATCATGATGAAGAGCGTGACGACGTAGGGTGCGGCGTTGAAGAAGTAATAGCCCTGCGTGATGCCGACAGACTGCAACGCGGGACCGATGGCACCGGCCGCCCCGAACATCAGTGATGCATACAGGCACCGAAGCGGGTCCCAGCGGGCGAAAATGACCAGCGCGACCGCCATCAGGCCCTGGCCCGACGACAGTCCTTCGCTCCAGGACCCCGGGTAGTACAGCGACAGGAAAGACCCGCCGACACCTGCAAGAAATCCACCCGCAGTGGTCGCGAGCAGGCGCACGCGATCCACGTTCACACCCATCGCGCGCGCGGCGGGCGCGCTGTCGCCGGTGGTGCGGACGATGAGGCCGATCCGCGTGTTGCGGAAACCCCACCAGAGAAAGACCGCGAGGGCGATGCCGACGAAGAAGAGCGGGTTCACCTTGAGCGCGGTGGCGAGCGAGGGGTTGCCCGTCCAGTCTCCCAGCGGGATCGAGGGCAGCCGCGGCGCGGTGGGCTGGATGTAGGGCTTGCCGAAGAAGAAGGCGAGGCCGAGCCCGAAGCTCATCATGGCGATGCCGATGGCGACGTCGTTGACGCGCGGCAGCTTGCAGATCCAGCCGTGCGCCGCGCCCAGCATCGCGCCGCAGCAGCCGGCGACGAAAACGCCGAGCCAAGGCGATCCCGACAGGTACGAAATGGCGTAGGCCGACATGGCGCCGAGCACCAGCGTGCCTTCGAGGCCGAGGTTGATCCGCCCGGACTTTTCGGTGAGGCATTCGCCGAGGGACACGAAGAGGAACGGTGTCGACACCCGGATGGCGCCGCCGATCATGGCGAACAGGACCGTGACGAGGGCTTCGCTCATGTGCGGTCGGCCTCCGCCCTGGGCCGGAAGATGGCGAAGCGCCCGTAGAGCGTCTCGCTGATGAGAAGCACGACGAAGATCAGGCTCTGGAACAGAAGAACGGACGCGTCTGGCAGACCCATTCGACGCTGGATCAGTCCACCGGCGGCTGCGATGCCCCCGAACAGAATGGCCACCGGCACCACGGCCAGTGGATTGTGACGCGCCAGGAAGGCGACGAGGATGCCGGTGAACCCGTAGCCCGCGATCAGTGAAGCGTTGGCCTTCCCGTGGATGGCGGCAACCTCGAAGTAGCCGGCGAGGCCTGCGCAGGCGCCCGCTATGGCGCAGCAGGAGACCATCAGCCAGCCGACCGGCAGGCCTTGCGCGCGGGCGGCGCGGACGTTGCCGCCGGTGACGCGGAGCGCGAAGCCGTAGGTCGTTCGATTGACGAGGATGTACAGGAGGACCGCGAGGACGATCCCGCAGACCAGTCCCCAGTGCACGTCCATCCCCGGGATCTTGCCCACCATCGCACCCGGCCCGATGTCGGCGGTGGACGGCTTGTTGGCGGAGGCCGGGTCGCGCAGCGGGCCCTCGACCATGAAGTTCATCAGCGCGATGGCGATGTAGGACAGAAGAAGGCTCGAGATCGTCTCGTTGACGCCGCGGGAATGGCGCAGGACGCCGACGAGACCGATCCAGATCCCGCCTGCGATTGCCGCGGCCAGCGCCATCATCGGCATCACGACGATGGCCGGGCCGCCGCCGCCGAAGGGGAGGGCGACCATCGCCGCCGCAAGGCCGCCGAGCACCAGCGCGCCTTCGCCTCCGATGATCACAAGCCCGGCGCGAGCCGGAAGGGCGACGCAGAGGGCGGTCAGGATCAAGGGGGCCGAGCGCAGCAGCGTGTTCTGCCACGAGAAGGCCGTGCCGAAGCCGCCACGCCACAGAAGGGAAAAGAAATCGACCGGATTCTTGCCGAGAAACAGCAGAAAGATCGAGAAGAGAGCCGCCGCGGCCAGTACGGCGAAGATCGGAATGACGAGGTATTCCGCGCCGATGCGCAACCGGTCGAGCCACTCGCCCGAGCGCGCCGCCGCGGCCGAAGCCGAGGGCTGTACCGCGTCGGTCATGGCCGTCTCCGCTGCCGCATTGGCCTGTCCTACCCTGCTTCGCGTCGCAGTTGAGATCGTCGCGCGCCACGCGTCCCGATGTCTCCGCCGGAAAAAACCCGGACGTCAGGCAATCAGGGGTCGCAGACCCCGGATGTGATGGCCGGGACTGGCCCGGCCATGGCGGTCGTGGCGGCGTCCGGCTCTCGCACCGGACGCCGCGTCGCAGGCTTTCGCTCTCAGGTGATCGAGCCGATGACGCCCTCGACGAGGTAGTTCGTCTGCTCGAGCTTCACGTCGTAGTTGTCGATCGTCGCGCCGGCGGCGAGCACGACGTTGCCCTTGTTGTCCTTCAGCGGACCGACGAAGTAGGGCTTGTTCGCCTTGAGATCGGCGGTAGCGGCAGCTGCCGCCTTCTTCGCGGCGTCGCTGGCCGCGGCGCCGAAGGGCGTGTTCTGGACATAGTCCTTGTCGATGCCGCCGCGGACATAGTTCGGCAGCTTTTCGCCCTTGCCGATCAGGCTGGCGAAGTCCTTGTAGATCGTCTCCCACTTGTACTCGGCGCCGGTGATGAAGCCCTTGGGCGCGAGCGGCGCCTGGGATGCGTTGTGACCGCAGCTCATCAGGCCGCGGCGCTCGGCGGTCTCGATCACGACCTTCGGGCTGTCGACGTGGCAGGTGATGACGTCGCAGCCGGCGTCGGCGAGCGCGTTCGTCGCCTCGGCCTCGCGGACGGGCAGCGACCAGTCGCCGGTGAAGATGACCTGCACGGTGGCGTTGGGGTTCGACTTGCGCGCGCCCATCAGGAAGGAGTTGATGTTGAGGAGCACCGTGGGGATCGGCTTGGCGGCCACGAAGCCGATCTTGCCGGTCTTGGAGACGGTGCCGGCGGCGATGCCGCTGACGTAGTGGCCCTGGTTCAGGTAGGCGAAATAGGAGCCGGCGTTGCCCGGGTGCTTTTCCTTCGTCCAGAGGCCGGCCGCATGGCGGAACTCGACCTTGGGATACTTCTTCGCCATCTCGATCATGTGGGGGTCGAAGTAGCCGAACGACGTGGCGAAGACGAGGTTCGCGCCGTCGAGGTTGATCATCGACTCCATCGTCTTCTGCACGGCCACCGTCTCGGGGACGTTTTCCTCCTCGACGACCTTGACGCCGGCCACGCCCTTGAGCGCCTTGGCGGCGACGGCGTGCGCCTGGTTCCAGCCGAAGTCGTCGCGCGGGCCGACATAGATGATGCCGATCGTCGGGGCGGCAGCTAAGGCGCGGGCCGGAAGGCCGGCGACGCCCACGGCGCCGAAAGCGGCGGCCGACTTGAGCAGGCTACGGCGGTCGATCTGGAAGGTCATGCGACGCTCTCCCCTGGGTTGCCTGCGGCGCCGAACTCCGGTGCCGCGTCGAGGCTTCGGGAAGAGAAAGGCAACGGCTGTGCCAAGTCCTGCCGGCTTCATTTCGCTGGCGACCCCGAGCGTGCCGGGGTGCAATCGAACAAGGCGCGTGGCAGCCTGCCTACTGTTGCGGCTATCTTGGCTGAATTATTGGGCAGCCTTGGCGCTCGGTATACAGTTCAGCGCCGATGGGCATAGGTCGCGTCAAGCCGCTCACGCAGGTAGTCGGCCCCGGTGATGGCTGGATAGCGGGGGGACGCACCGTTGCGGATGCACGACGGGATGGCTTCGACGATGGCTTCGGGATTCGGATCGAGAAAGAACGCGATCGAAATGCGTTCGCGCGGTGCGGCGTGGACCACGCGATGGGGCGTCGACACGTAGACGTCGTTGGTCCAGCGCATCAGGCAGTCGCCGATGTTGACGATGAACGCGCCGGGCAGGTGCGGGGCCCTGAGCCAGCGGCCGTCGCGCGCCTGAACCTCGAGGCCCCCGCTGTCGTCGGTCAGGAGGAGCGTCAGGTTGCCGTAGTCGGTATGAACACCCGCGCCAATGGCCCCCGCTGGAGCGTCGGCGGGTGCGGGCGGGTATCGCAGCAGGCGCAGCGTGGCGAGCGGCCGGTCCAGCTTGTCGGCGAACCAGTGGCGCGGCAGCCCGAGATCCGTCGCGATGGGTTCGTGAAGGAGCCTCCCGAGACGCCAAACGGAGTCGAAATAGGACAGCACGACGCTGCGCCAGCCCGGAATCTCCGGCCAGACGTTCGGGCCGCGGAAAGGCCGGCGTTCGCGGATGTCGGGGTCGTCCGCCGCCAATTCCAGGCCGACATTGAAGGCTTCCTTCAGGTCCGCGGGCTTTGTCGGATCGAGCGCCTCGCCGCCGAGGCGCACCCAGCCGCGATTGTTGCCTGCCTTCTCGATGGCCAAAGCCTCTTTCTCCGCCAGCGGAAGAGAAAAAAGGTCGCGCGCGGCGGCGAACACGTCGCGCTGCAGCGAGGCAGGAACGCCATGCCCGGTGACCGCGAAGAAGCCGATCCCCCTGGCCGCCTCGCCGATCGCGTGTGCCGTCGCTGAAAGCGCCGCTCCTTCGCCTTCCACCAAGGCACGGAGGTCAATGACGGGGATGGCGGCGGGATCGGACATCTGGTTCTCCGGAACGACGGCGCAACGCGGATCATGCCGACAAGAGGACATGCTGCATTGCGATTGAGCAAGGTGGTCCATCCGTTGCATCCGGTTGCGGCAGGTGGCCTTCTGATGCCGCCGCTCTCGGAGAAACGCCCATGCCTGCTGCTGCCTCGCTCGACATCGCAAGCCTCAAGGCAGCCTACGCGGCAGGACTCGATCCGGTGGAGACGGTCCGTGAGGTTTATCGCCGCATCGCCGGCGCCGGCGACCCCGGGATCTTCATCACCCTGGTGCCCGAGGAGGAAGCGCTGGCAGCCGCGAGGGCCCTGCCGCCTGCTTCCGCCGACACGCCATTGTGGGGCGTTCCTTTCGCGGTGAAGGACAATATCGATGTCGCCGGACTGCCTACCACCGCCGCTTGCCCGGAGTTCGCCTACACGCCGACCGAGTCCGCACCGGTCGTCGCGCGGCTGCTGGGCGCGGGCGCCATTCTGATCGGCAAGACGAATCTCGACCAGTTTGCGACCGGCCTCGTCGGCGTGCGGTCACCCTATCCGCCGCCGCAGAACGCGTTCGATCCTGCCGTCGTCCCCGGCGGATCGTCGTCGGGATCGGCCGTTGCCGTCGCGCGCGGCATGGCATCCTTCGCGCTCGGCACCGACACGGCCGGCTCGGGCCGGGTTCCGGCTGTCCTCAACAACCTCGTCGGCTTGAAGCCTTCGCTCGGCCTCGTGCCGACCCGGGGGGTCGTGCCGGCGTGCAAGACGCTGGATTGCGTTTCGGTGTTCGCCCTCACAGTGGACGACGCGGCGGCCGCATGCCGCGTCATGGCCGGTGTCGACCCGCTCGATCCGTTCTCGCGGCCGGGACCCCCGCCCGCTGCCTCCGCCCCGCCGCCCAGGCCGGTGCTCGGCATTCCACGCGACGAAGACCTGTTTTTCGACGGCGACGCGGCGGCAGCCCTGGCCTGGTCGGCAGCGACGGACGTCGCGCGCAGCCTCGGCGCAACCCTTGTCCCCGTCGACCTTCGGCCATTCCTCGACACCGCGAAGCTGCTCTACGAGGGCGCGTACGTGGCAGAGCGCTACGCGGCGATCCGGGGCTTCATCGAAAGCAGTCCCGACGCCGTTTATCCGGTGACGCGGGCGATCATCGAGGGAGCGCGGCGCTTCTCGGCGGCCGACGCATTCGATGCCCGGTACCGGCTGGCGGAGCTGGCGCGCATCACGGCGCCGGTCTGGAAGGGGATCGACGCCATGCTGGTGCCCTCCATCCCCCGGCCGATGACGGTGGCCGAGCTGGAGGCCGATCCGATCGTTCCGAACGCCAAGCTCGGCACCTACACGAATTTCGTGAACCTGCTCGACCTGTGCGCGCTCGCCGTGCCCGGCCCGTTCCGGCTGGACGGGTTCCCGGCCGGAACGACACTCATTGCCCCCCGCGGGCGGGATTCGGCGCTGGCCTCCCTCGGCCGGGCGCTGCACGCCGCCGCCGGCACGCCGCTTGGCAAGACGCCGTGGCCGCACCCGCCGACACCGCCGGCTGCCGACATGGCATCGGATGGTGAAATCGAGCTCTGCGTCGTCGGGGCGCACCTGTCTGGCATGCCCTTGAACCATGAGTTGCGCACCCTCGAGGCGCGCTTCCTGCGCACGGCATCGACCGAGCCGTCCTATGCCCTCTATGCGTTGCCGGGCGGGCCACCGCGAAAGCCGGGCCTCCTGCGGGTGAAGACCGGCGGCGGTGCCGCCATCGCCACGGAAGTCTGGGCCTTGACGCCCGCAGCGTTCGGACGCTTCGTCGCAGCCATTCCAGCCCCGCTGGGCATCGGCACGCTGCTCCTCGCGGACGGCTCCCGGCCCAAGGGGTTCCTCGTGGAACCGGAAGCCGTGACCGGGGCGCAGGATGTCTCGTCGTTCGGCGGTTGGCGGGCTTTCATCGCCTCGCTCGCCTGATCCCTCCTCGCGGCCGACGGGCCGCCCCGGACCGCCCCGTCGCTGCCTCTGGCCAATGCCGGTGAATCCGCTAGAGTTCCGGCTCAACGAAGCAGTGATGCGGCGCGGGAGGCCGGAGGCATGGTGGCGGCAGGGGCGATGCCCAGCATCGAGGACCTCGGGATCGATGACATCCGGGACGGGCTTGCAAGAGGCACGATCCTTCTCGTCGACGTGCGCGAACCCAACGAGTGGGACGCCGGGCATATACCCGGCGCCGTTCTCGTTCCGCTTTCGACCTTCGATCCGCGTGCGATCCCGGATCCGCAGGGCCGCCGGATCGTCCTGTCCTGCCGGTCGGGCAAGCGCTCCCTGACGGCCGCGCAGATCGCCAACGAGTCAGGCGTTCACGTCGATGCCCATTACGCGGGAGGGTTCCTCGACTGGGTGAACCACGGCGCGCCCGTCGAAACCGGCTCCTGAGCAACTCCCGTCGGCTGCGCCGCAGCGGTGCAGCTGCCTTTTTTCCATTCCCGTCCGACCATCGAGGTCTCCATGACTGTCAAGAAATTCGGCATCGGCCAGCCCCTGCGCCGCGTCGAGGACCAGCGTCTCCTGACCGGCGGCGGCCGCTATACGGATGACCAGACGCCCGAGCGCTGCCTCCATGCGGTCGTTCTGCGCAGCCCGCACGCGCATGCGTCCTTCACCTTCACCGACCTGGACACGGCCCGGGCGATGAAGGGCGTGAAGCTGATCCTGACCGCCGCTGACGTCGCGCACCTCGGCGATGTGCCCTGCCTCGCACCGCTGCCGAACGGCGACGGGACGCAGGGCCACGTGGCTCACATCCCGGTGCTCGCCAAGGGTGTCGCCAAGCATGTCGGCGACGCCGTGGCGTTTGTCGTCGCCGACACGCCCCAGCGCGCGCGCGATGCGGCCGAGGCCATCGGCATCGACTATTCGCCGCGGCCGGCCGCCGTCGACATGAAGTCGGCGATGAAGAAGAACGCGCCGGCCGTCTGGGCCGAGCAGAAGAACAACATCGCCTATGACACGTCGATGGGCGACAAGGCGAAGGTCGATGCCATCTTCAAGGCGGCCGACAAGGTCGTGAAGATCGACATCGAGAACAACCGCCTGATCACCAACTACATGGAGACGCGCGGCTGCGTCGCCGAGTACGACGCGCCGACCAAGGGCTGGAAGCTCACCATCTCGAGCCAGGGCGTCCATGGGCTTCGGGACACGCTGGCCAACGCCGTGCTGAAGGTGAAGCCGGCCAAGCTGCAGGTCGTGACCAACGACGTCGGCGGCGGATTCGGCACCAAGTCCTTCGCCTACCGGGAGTACCCGCTCTGCGCCGAGGCCGCCAAGCGGACGAAGCGGCCGGTGAAGTGGATCGCCGACCGGGCCGACCACTTCATCAGCGACGCGCAGGGTCGCGACAACCTGGCCGTGGCCGAGGTGGCGATGGACAAGGCGGGCAAGTTCCTCGCCATGCGCTTCGACATCCTGGGCAATCTGGGTGCCTATCTGTCGCAGTTCGGGCCCTACATTCCCTATCTCGGCGCGACGATGATGACCGGCGTCTACCGGACGCCGGAGATCTATGTCCGCGTGCGCGGCATCTACACGAACACCGTTCCGGTCGATGCCTATCGCGGCGCCGGGCGCCCGGAGGCGGCCTACCTGCTGGAGCGCCTCGTCGACCGCGCGGCGCGCGAGACGGGCATGAAGCCCGACTCGATCCGCCGCAAGAACTTCATCCCGCCCAAGGCGATGCCCTACACCACGCCGATCGGTGGCCGGACCTACGACACCGGCGACTTCAACCAGCACATGACGCAGGCGATGGAATCGGCCGACTGGGGCGGCTTCAAGGAGCGCCTGCGGACGGCCCGCAAGGACGGCAAGATCCGCGGGATCGGGCTGGCGACCTACATCGAGTGTACGGCATGGGGCGACGGCGAGGATGTCGAGGTGCGCCTCGACGCCGACGGCGGCGTGACCGTGTTCTCGGGAACGCAGTCGAACGGGCAGGGGCACGCGACGGCGTATGCGCAGTTCGCGGCCACCCATCTCGACCTGCCGCTGGAAAAGATCCGCGTGATCCAGGGCGACACCGCCCAGGTGAAGACCGGTCACGGCACCGGCGGCTCCCGCTCGATCCCGGTGGGCGGCGTCTCGGTCTACCTGGCCTCCGAGAATCTCGCGGAGAAGCTCAAGGAACTGGCCTCCCAGAAGCTCGAGGCATCCGTCGCGGACCTCGAGATCGCCGACGGGGCCGTGCGGGTCGCAGGCACGGACAAGCGGATCACGTTCGCCGATCTCGCGAAGCTGCCCGGCGCCACGCCGGAAGCAACGACGGGCCTCGGGGACTTCACGCCGCCGAACGCGACCTACCCCAACGGCACCCACATCGCCGAGGTGGAGATCGACGTCGACACCGGCGTCACCCGGATCGTGCGCTACACGATCTGCGACGATTTCGGCCTCGCGGTGAACCCGATCCTCCTCGCCGGCCAGGTGCATGGCGGCGTGGTCCAGGGCGTCGGCCAGGCGCTTCTCGAGAAGACCGTCTACGATTCGGACGGCCAGCTCGTGACGGCGAGCTTCATGGACTACTGCATGCCCCGCGCGGACGACGTCCCGTTCTTCCACTTCGAGACGAAGAACGTGCCCTCGACGACGAACCCGCTCGGCATCAAGGGCGCCGGCGAGGCGGGCTCCATCGGCTCGTGCCCGGCCGTGATGAACGCGGTCGTCGATGCGCTCGACCGGGCCTACGGCATCCGCGACATGGACATGCCGGCGACGCCCGATCGCGTCTTCGCCGCCATCCGGGCGGCCACGAAGAAGGCCGCGGCCTGAGCGCGTTGGCATCACGCAAGCGTGATTTGCAGAAATGCAAATCATGCTTTGCGTGGTCTTACGACTTTAGTCTGGGAATTGTCGCACTGCGACGTTGGTATTGCTACTTAGCAGCCGCCACAGGGTGTGGCGCCGCATCGGCCAAAACCGGGGGTCCCCTATGCTTCGTCTCATGATCGCAGCGGCCATTGCCGCCTCTGCGGCAACTACCGTTCTCGCCCAATCCGACGTCATCGCCCAGCGCAAGGATATGATGAAGTCCGTCGGCGGGGCGACCCGCGATCCCGGCGCGATGCTGAAGGGAGAGGCCGCTTTCGACCTCGCCAAGGTCCAGGCCTCGCTCGCCACCTACCAGAACGCCGCTGCCAAGTTCGGCGCGCTGTTCCCCGACAACTCGAAGACCGGCGGCGAGACGACCGCCGCGCCGAAGGTCTGGGAAGACGCCAACGGCTTCAAGGCCGCTCTCGAGAAGTTCGGCAACGAAGCCAAGGCCGCTGCCGCCGCGATCAAGGACGAGGCGTCCTTCAAGGCGAACTTCCCGAACGTGCTGAAGAACTGCGGCTCCTGCCACGAGACGTACCGCGTCAAGAAGAGCTGAGCTTCCTTCGCGTCGTGCCGATCAGGACCCGGGCGAGAGCCCGGGTCTTTTCGTTCGGGCCGCCGCTTCGGGCCTCCCGGAGGCGGGGCTCCCCTCACAGATTCGCGACGGCCATCCGTCCGCGTGGTGACGGCTTGACCTCGTCCGCCTATCCTCACCGGCGTTCCCGCCCGGAGATCCGCCTTGAAGAAGCTCGCCGCCGCCGCCGCCGTCCTTGCCGTGCTGGGCCTCGCAGGCTTCTGGCTTCTGACCGCTCCCGCCACCTGGGCGATGCTGCGAAGCGACGGCAACCTGGCGCCCCGTGCCGCGCGTTCGTCGGAGAACGGCAAGACGCTGTTCTATGCCGGCGGCTGCGCCTCCTGCCATGCCAGCACCGGACAGGAGGACAAGACGCGGCTGGGCGGCGGTCTCGGACTGCACTCGCCCTTCGGAACGTTCTACGTGCCGAACATCTCGCCGCATCCGCGCGATGGCATCGGCTCGTGGACGCAGGCGGATTTCATCCGGGCGATGCGGGAGGGCGTATCGCCGGACGGGCGGCACTACTACCCGTCATTCCCCTATACGTCCTACCAGCGGATGACGCCGGACGATCTCGCCGACCTGTTCGAGCACATCAAGACGCTGCCGCAGGTCGAGGGCCGGGTGCGTGACCATGCACTGCCGTTCCCCTTCACGATCCGGCGCAGCCTCGGACTGTGGAAGCTCGCCTTCCTCGACGGGCAGACCTTCCGGCCCGATGCCAGCAAGAGCGCCGAGTTCAACCGGGGCGCCTACCTTGTCGAAGGGCCGGGCCACTGCGCCGAATGTCACTCGCCCCGCACCTTTGCCGGGAACATCCCGTCGGACCGCCGCTTTGCCGGCGGTCCCGATCCGGAAGGGCAGGGCGGGTTCATTCCCAACATCACGCCCGATGCCAGCGGCCTCAAGGCGTGGTCGAAGGCCGAGATCGCCGAGTTGCTCAAGACCGGCTTCACGCCCGAATACGATTCGGTCGGAGGCTCCATGAATGCCGTCATCCGCAACACGTCCCAGCTGACCGACGCCGACCGGGCCGCCATGGCCGAGTACCTGAAGAGCCTTCCGGCCCGCGCCAGCCCGCCGAAGCCCAAGAAGGGCTCGTAGCCACTCCTGCGTCAGCGGCGCGGTTCGACGACCCTCGTTCCGCCGAGGGCGCCGAGCTTCAGTCCATGACGGCGGCCTTGAGGATGCAGACCATGGTGGCGTGGGCCGGCTCGGTGCCCACGTTGCGGACGACGTGGGCGCGGTCGCAGCGGTAGCGCAGGGTTTCGCCGGCGCGCGCACGCTGGACGATGCCGGCCACCTCCACCTCGAATTCGCCCGCCATGACGGACAGGCATTCGATCGAGCCGCGCTGGTGGGCATCGGACTCGAGCACGCCGCCCGGCTCGGCGTGGACATCGTACCACTGCAGCCAGTCGACGGTCTTGATCCAGCCGAAGATGGCGAGGCGGACTTTCCCGTCGTCGGAGAACAGGACGGGCGTGTCGCCGCGGGTCGTCTTCTCGATGAAGGGTTCCTCGTCGCCTGCCGACAGAACGCGCTCGATGGAGACGTCCAGCGCCTGGGACAGCCGCCAGATCGTCGCCAGCGTCGGGTTGGTCTCGTTGCGCTCGATCTGCGAGATGATCGACTTGGCCACGCCGCTCTGCTCGGCGAGCTCGGACAGGGAAAGATTGTACGCCTTGCGCAACCGCTGGACGGTCTTGCCCAGCTGGCCCGACAGCGCGTGCGCGCCCATGTCGATCGTCTTGGCGCGATCGCGTCCCTCGACACCCATCCGAAACGTCTCCCAAGCCGAACCAGATCGTTCCGATAAAAAGAACGATCCCGTTATAGCGCGCGGCTGTTGCGGGTGCGAGCGGTATCAGGCCACCGGCGGTGGCATGTCGCGCCGACGCGCCTGCTCGGCCCTGCGCTCCTGGAAGATGACCAGCATGCCCGCGGCGATCACCAGGGCGGCTCC
>CAZJCW010000018.1:0-8012 GCA_964544365.1 uncultured Alsobacter sp. | reverse complement strand
AGCTTGAGCGAGATTCCGAGGAGGGTGTTCATCAGCGGGGCTTGGCGGGCGATCACGCGATTCTGGATCACGGATCGTTGTCCGGACCAAACAGATTCACGGTTCGGCCGCCCTGCGTCAGACGCAGGGCACCCGTGGTGCCGGAGCCGCTTCTCCGGCCGTGAGCGAAGCCGGCCGGGGACGCGCCTCAGAACGCCGTGCGGAACGCTCCGCCGTCGATCAGGATGCTCTGGCCGGTGATGTAGCCCGCCTGCTGGCTCGCGAGGAATGCGCAAAGCTCGCCGAATTCGTCGGACTGGCCCAGTCTCCGTGCAGGGATACCGGCGACGCGCTCCTTCGTGACCGTGGCCGGATCGACACCGCGCTGTTCGGCAATCCGCTTGGTGCCGCTGGCGAGACGGTCGGTGTCGAACGCGCCGGGCAGGATGGCGTTGATGGTCACATTGGCGTGGGCCACCTCGCGCGCGACGCCGGCAAGGAAAGCCGTCAGGCCGGCCCGCGCGCCGGAGGACAGGTCGAGGCCGGGCAGCGGCGTGCGCACCGAGGCCGACGTGATGTTGATGATGCGGCCGAAGCCGCGCTGGACCATGCCGTCGATCACCCGCTGAACCAGCTCGATCGGCGTGATCATGTTCTGGATCACGCCGTCGATCATGGCCTCGCGACCGATCTCGCGGAAGCCCTTGGGCGGGGGGCCGCCATTGTTGTTGACCAGGATGTCGGGATCCGGACACGCGGCGAGGATGGCGTCCTGTCCGGCCCTGGTGCTGACGTCGGCGACCACGGGGATGATCTTTGCTCCCGTCGCCGCGAGCTCCCGCGCGGTGGCGGCGAGGACCTCGGGGTTGCGCCCGTTGATGACGACCTCGCATCCGGCCAGGGCAAGCGAGCGCGCGCAGCCTTTGCCGAGGCCCTTGCTCGACGCGCAGACGATGGCCTTGCGGCCGGCGATTCCCAGATCCATGGCGTGCTCCTGTACTGTCTTGATGGCCCGTTCAACCGAACAGGGCGAGTTTCTCGTCCGTCGGCAGGGAGTCGAAATCGGCGAAGGCCGCGGCTCTCGGATCCTGCTGTTCCGCCGGCGCTGGCGCCTGGCGCGGTGGAGGTGCCGGCAGCGCCGGCGTGGGCGCGGCCTCGACGACCGGCGGCTGCTGGCGAGGCTTCATGTCCTTCTTGTCCACGAACGCGATGTCGTCGCGAATCCGTGGCGGCGCCGTGTCGAGAACCGTTTCGCGGCGCTGGTCCGCCGTTGTCGAGACCGAGGTCTCGACCATGGCCACGGTGTCCGACCAGGATCCGACGATGGCCGTAATGCGGCTTTCGAGAAGGCGCAGGACCGATACAAGCGAGCGAGCGCGGTTCGTTGTCAGGGCGTGGTGGTTGGAGGCGCGATAGATCTCGAGGGCCTGCCGGTTGAGTTCGTCGAGCGTCTCGGTGTCCGTACGTCCGTCCCGCAGGGACCAGGCAACCTCCTGGACCCGCTCGGCGGCGTTGAAGACGTCCGTGTCAGCCCTCTCGGCAGCTGCCAGCATGTCGTCGAACGACCGGTCCGCAGACACCTGCACGCCTCCCGCCGCCTCTGCAATCGAGGCTGCGACGTCCCGCCGGGCACGCGCAATCAGGTCGGCCATGTCGAGCAATTCGCGGCGCAGGCGCGTCGTGTCGTGGCCCGGCTTGTCGCGGGTCATCGCCTGCTCGATGCGATCGAGCGCACGCAGCAGCGTCGTGGTGTCGGAGTGGCGGTTGCGCCGGGCGTACTCGGCGAGGAACCAGCGACCGCGCGCGGTCTCCATGACCGCCGCCTCGATCGTGTCGTAGTCGGCCGGGGTGAGGACCGGCGTCCGTGTGTCCTCGCCCATGGCCGCGCCCGCGTTCGTCACGTTCCTGCCATTCGATAGCACGCAAAAGACAACAGACCCCGAATCGCCGATGCGGCCCGAGCCTGTCCAAGAGCATCATCCCCGGGCGGCTTCCGCAAGCCGCTCGGGCTTCAACCCCACAAGGCTCGCTCGGGGGGGAAGACAATGCTGCCGTCGTAGCGCAGCCCGTTCGGGCGATCGCGGGCGAGCAGCAGTGGCGCGTCGAGATCGACGAAGCGGGCCCCGGGCGTCAGGAGCATGGCCGGGGCCATGGCCAGCGAGGTTCCCACCATGCAGCCGACCATGACCGCCAGCCCCTCGCCGCGTGCCGCGGCGACGAGAGCCAGCGCCGTTGTCAGGCCGCCCGTCTTGTCGAGCTTGACGTTGATGGCCTGGTAGCGCCGCGCGACCGCGCCGAGCGTGTCGATGCCGTGGGCGCTTTCGTCGGCGCAGACGGGCACGGGCCAGTGCGTGCCTTCCAGCGCGTCGTCCTGCGAAGCCGGCAGCGGCTGCTCGACAAGCACAACGCCAGCGCGGGCGCAGGCGTCGAAGTTGCGACCGAGGGTCTGCGGGGTCCAGCCTTCGTTGGCGTCGACGAGGAGGAGGCTGTCGGGTGCGGCGTCGCGAACGGCCGCCAGCCTCTCGGGATCGTCTTCGCCGCCACCCAGCTTGATCTTCAGGATCGGCCGGTGTGCAGCCTCCGCGGACTTCTCGGCCATCACGGCCGGCGTTCCGAGGCTGATCGTGTAGCAGGTCGTCGCGGGCGCGAGCCGGTCGATGCCCGCGAGGACATGGGCCGGGACGCCGGACTGCTTCGCCTCCAGGTCCCACAACGCGCAATCGACGGCGTTGCGCGCCGCTCCGGCCGGCATTGCAACGGTGACGGCCGCCCGGTCCGCTCCCGCCTCGAGCAGGGGCCGCGCTGCCTCGATGGCCGCGACGACGCTGTCGATGCTCTCGCCGTAGCGGGCATAGGGCACGCATTCCCCGTGGCCCGTCACGCCGTCCCGCGTGATGGACACGGTGACGACGACGGCCTCGGTCCGCGAGCCGCGGGCGATGGTGAAGACGCCGGCGAGGGGCCAGCGTTCCACCGCGATGTCGAGACGTGCTGTCATGCATCCCGCCTTGCGCCGGAGTCCCGGACGCGCGCATTCGCCCTCACGGGGGGATTGCTCGACTCGTCCGGACGCGCACGATAGGAGTCCTCCCCGCGTGTCTCAAGGGCTGGAGCGCCGACCCACCGCATGGAACGCACACCGGAGTTCGCCATCGAACGGCAGGGCGGGGAGGCGCGAATCCTCCTCTCCGGCGCCTGGACCGCCCATCAGGCGGAGCAGGTGGAACTGGCCGGCGACCGGGTCATGGGCGAAACGTCCGGTGCCGCGCGCGTCCTGCTGGACCTCACGGGCGTCGAGCGGCTGGACACGCTTGGCGCATGGGTGGTCGACCGGGCCCGCCACGGCGTCGAACTGGCCGGCGGCTCGGTCCGCTATGTCGGCCTCACCGAGGCGCAGAAGATCCTGCTGCGCGAAGTCGCGTTCCATGACCTGTCGTCGCCCGGGGCGGTCCCGGGGTCCCCGGTCGTCGGGATTCTCGCCGACGTCGGCGAGGGGGTGATCGGCGCCGGACGCGACGTCGTCGGGGGCGTGTCGTTCCTCGGTGCGCTGGTGGCGGCGCTGGGGCGCACCTTCGTCCATCCGGCGCGGTTCCGGTTCACGTCGATGGTCTACCACCTCGAGCAGGTGGGCCTGCGCAGCGTTCCGATCATCGCGCTGATCTCGTTCCTGGTCGGCTGCATCGTGGCGCAGCAGGGCATCTTCCAGCTCCAGAAGTTCGGCGCGACGCCCTTTGTCGTGGATCTGATCGGCATCCTGACGCTGCGCGAACTGGGCGTTCTGCTGACCTCGATCATGATCGCCGGCCGGTCGGGCTCCGCCTTCACCGCCGAGATCGGCTCGATGAAGATGCGCGAGGAGATCGACGCGCTGCGGGTGATGGGGCTCGACCCCATGGAAGTGCTCGTCCTGCCGCGCATCCTCGCGCTGATGATCGCACTGCCGCTGCTGACCTTCCTCGCCAACATCGCCGCGCTGTTCGGCGGCGGCCTCGTGGCGTGGATCTATGGCGGCATCAGCCAGGACGTGTTCCTCGACCGGCTGCAGAACGCCATCGGCCTCAACACCTTCCTCGTGGGCCTGATCAAGGCCCCGTTCATGGCGCTGGTGATCGGGCTCATCGCCACGATCGAGGGCCTCGCCGTCAAGGGTTCGGCCGAGTCGCTGGGCCGGCAGGTGACGTCGTCGGTGGTGAAGTCCATCTTCATCGTGATCGTCGTGGACGGGCTGTTCGCCATGTTCTTCGCCGCGATCAAATACTGAGGGCGGCACGGTGCAGGGGCAGGGCAACGGACAGGACCGGACGCCGCAGCGAGATGAGTCGCCGCGCGAGACGATCATCCGCGTGCGCGACCTCGTCGTGGCCTTCGGCGAAAGGCGCGTCATGAACGGCCTCTCGCTCGACGTCTACCGTGGCGAGATCCTCGGCTTCGTCGGCGCGTCGGGCGCGGGGAAATCGGTGCTGACCCGGACGATCCTGGGGCTCGTCCCCAAGCAGTCCGGCACCATCGAGGTGTTCGGTGAAAACCTCGACGCGCTCGAACCGGCGCGGCGCAAGGCGCTGGAGCGCCGGTGGGGCGTGCTGTTCCAGCAGGGCGCGCTGTTCTCCTCGCTCAGCGTCAAGCAGAACGTGCAGGTGCCGATGCGGGAGTACCTGAAGCTGTCGGATCGCCTCATGGACGAGCTGGCCATCCTCAAGCTTGAAATGGTGGGCCTCAAGCCCGATGTCGCCGAGAAGCGGCCGTCGGAGCTGTCGGGCGGCATGATCAAGCGGGTCGCGCTCGCCAGGGCCCTGGCGCTCGACCCCGAGGTGGTCTTCCTCGACGAGCCGACGTCCGGCCTCGACCCCATCGGCGCACAGGATTTCGACGAATTGATCGCGACGCTGCAGAAAACGCTGGGCCTGACGGTGTTCATGGTGACGCATGACCTCGGCAGCCTGTATTCAGTGTGCGACAGGATCGCGGCGCTCGGAAACGGGCAAGTGATCGCTGCCGGTCCGATCGAGACGATGCTTGCCGCGGAGGATCCCTGGTTGCAGTCCTATTTCCACGGCAAGCGCGCCCAGAAGCTGGTGGGCGCCGCGCCCGCGACGACCGGAGCCTGAGCGATGGAAACCCGCGCCAACTACGCGCTGATCGGCCTTTTCACGCTCGTCGTGATCGCAGCAGCCTTCGGCTTCGTGTTCTGGTTCTCCGGCAAGGACGCGACGGCGAAGCTCGTGACCTACCGGGTCGTCTTCAACGGCTCCGTCTCCGGCCTCTCGCGCGGCGCGCAGGTGCTCTACAACGGCCTGCGGGTCGGAGAAGTGACGACGCTCCAGTTGCAGGCCGACGATCCGAGCAAGGTCGTGGCCCGGATCGACGTGGACGCGACGACGCCGATGAACGTCGATACGCGGGCGCGCCTGGAGTTCCAGGGGCTCACGGGTGTCGCGTCGATCCAGCTCTCCGGCGGCAGCCCGGGCGCCAAGCCGCTCGTTTCACCGGACGGCAAGCAGCCGCCGGTCATCTATGCCGACCGGTCCGACTTCCAGGACCTGCTGGAGAGCGCGCAGAGGCTGGCAAAGCGGTTCGACGACGTGCTGGGCCGGGCCGACGCCCTGTTCGCCGACAATGCCGGCTCGATCAGCCGCACGGTGCGCAACGTGGAGACGTTCTCCGACGCGCTGGCGCAGAACTCGGCCGGCGTGGCGCAGTTCCTGTCATCGACCGGCAACGCGGCGGACAAGATCGCGGCCCTGTCCGTCGACCTGCAGCGGCTGACGGGCGATATCGACAGGATCGTCACCGGCGTGAATCCGCAGGACATCTCGAAGATCGTGAGCAACATCCAGGAGCTCACCGCCACCTTTGCCGGGGAGAAGGACCGGATCGCGGGCATCATTTCGGACGCCGCCGCGCTGACGAGCCGGCTCAACCAGGCATCCGGCGTGCTGGAGACGGCGCTGGAGGAGGCATCCGCGCTGTTCAAGGCGATCAGCCCCGAGGCCGTCAATCGTGCGGTGCAGAACATCGACGTCTTCGCCAAGGTGCTCGCGGGCAATGCCCAGCAGGTCGACGACGTGCTGCGCAATGCGGGCGAACTCTCGGCGAAGCTGAACAAGGCCGGCGACAGGATCGATGGCGTGCTGGCCGATGCCGGTACGGCGCTGAAATCCCTGGACGGCGCCCTGAAGGGCGTCGACGGCACGAAAGTCGCCCGCACGATCGACAATATCGACCGTTTCTCGACGGCGCTCGGCGCCAACAGCGGGAAGGTCGACGAGATCGTGCGCAACGCCTCCGAGCTGACGGAGAAGCTGAACCGTTCGGCCGACAAGCTCGACGGCGTGCTGGCGAGCGCGGAAAGCGTCCTCGGATCGCCCGAGACCAAGGGCGCGATCACGCAGATCAGCGACATGGCGCAGTCGATCCGCAAGCTGGCCGACAATCTCGACAAGCGAACCGCCGAGATCACGAGCGGCATCAACCGCGTCACCGGCCCGGGCCTGCGCGACCTCGAGCAACTCACCTCCGATGGGCGCCGGACCCTCGGCGAACTGAACAGGGCCCTGCGCAGCTTCGAGCGCAATCCCCAGCAGTTGCTTTTCGGCAGCAAGCCGTCCATCCCTGAATACGGTGGGAGGCGGTGAGTCCTCCCTCATCTCGCCGACTTCGGAGTCCGCCCGTTCCCGTCCCCCAGATCCAACCCGCCAGCGCCATCCACCCCATGACCGCCACGGCCGATCCCGCGACAGCGTTGCTGCCAGTGCGCCAGCCTCCCCGGCGGGCGGGCGGCTTCGTCCTCGTGGCGGCGCTCCTGGCGACCGGGCTCGCCGGTTGCGGATCGTTCGAAGCGGCTCCGACCACCTTCGACCTGTCCCTGCCGGAGGGCGCGAGGCAGGCCTCGCCCGGTGGCAGGCTGCTGGTCGTCGCGGAGCCGGTCGCGCTGCAGACGCTCGAATCGGACCGGATCGTGGTGCGTGGCGCCGATGGAACGGTGACGTTCCTTCCCGGGGTCCAGTGGGTCGACCGCCTTCCGCGGCTTCTGCAGGCGCGGATGGTCCAGAGTTTCGAGAACGTCGGCCGCTCCGTCGGCCGGGCCGGCAACGGGCTCAGTGCCGACGTCGCGCTGACCTCGGACATCCGGTTCTTCGGCGTGAAGACCGAGGGCGGCGCGCAGGCCGTGGTCGAGCTGTCCGCAAAGCTTGTCTCCGCCAATGGCCGGATCGAGCGCGCCCGCGTGTTCCGCGCGGCCACGCCGCTGACCGCCGTCGAGGGCCCTGCCGCTGCCGCCGCGCTCGACAAGTCGATGACGCGGGTGCTGTCCGAGCTCGTGCGCTGGGCCGGTCGGGGCTGAGGTTCCTTCCCGGCATCATTCAGCCGTCAGCTGTCAGCTGTCAGTCCTGCCCAGGTCCGAAATGAAAAGGCGCGGCTCTGGGCCGCGCCTTTTCCGTGCCGTCTCGTGAGGGCGCCTCAGTCGAACTTGCCGCTGGCATGGGCAAGGATCGTGTAGACCTTGCCTTCGTCCGAGGTCAGCACCGACTTCGCGAGGGCCGAGCCGCGATCGCCGGGCGCGATTTCGCTGAGCAATTCCTCGAACTTCTCGACATAGGCGTCGACCGTATCCCGGAAGTCGGGATCGCGACGGTAACGGCGCTTGAACTCGTCGAAACGCTCCTGGCCCTGAAGGGTGTAGAGACGCCGCGAGAACACGTTGCGCTCGCCGGCCGTGTAGCGATCCCACAGTTCGACCACGGCCTCGTGGTCGATCATGCCGGCGATGTCAGCCGACAGCGTTCCGAGCGAGTCGATCGCCCGAGAGGTCGGATCCGGTTCGCGCTGCTGGGGCGTGCGTGGCGCGGGGGCCGGCGCAGGGGAGGGCGCCGGATCGCGACGCATGGATGGCTCCTCGTCGTCGCGCGAGGCACGGGCGAGCAGCTCGGAGAGCCAGCCGCCGCGCACGCCACCCGGCGCCTCGCGGGCCGGCTCCGTGCGGGGACGTTCCGCCGGCCGTGGCGCAGGTGCCGGCGGCTGCGCCGGGGCGGCCTGCG
>CAZJCW010000017.1:0-32397 GCA_964544365.1 uncultured Alsobacter sp. | reverse complement strand
CGCTCGGCCGACCGGTGGAGGCCGTGCTCACGACGCCCGCGGCCTTCGAGGAGGCGTGGGCGCGCCTCGACGTCGCGCAGGCCGGCCCGGCAGCGGCGGCAAGCCCGGAACGGGCCAGCGAGCAGGACCTGCAGCGCCTGCGCGACATCGCCAGCGAGGCTCCGGTCATCCGTCTGGTCAACCAGATCATCGCGTCGGCGGTCGACCTGAGGGCCTCGGACATCCATGTGGAACCGACCCCCTCGGGCGTCGTCGTGCGCTGCCGCGTCGACGGCGCGCTAAGGGTCGTGCAGTCGGTGCCGATGGAGATGCACGCCGCCGTGCTCTCACGCATCAAGATCATGGGCGGCCTCGACATCGCGGAGCGCCGCCTGCCGCAGGACGGCAGGATCAAGCTCGCCATCCGCGGCAACGACATCGACTTCCGGCTCTCGACGATCCCGACCGTGGGCGGCGAGAGCGCCGTGATCCGCATCCTCGACCGCAGCCGCATCGACCTGGACTTCGTCCGGCTCGGGTTTGCCGAGGACCACATCGCGCTGCTGCGCGACCTGATGCGGATGCCCGACGGCGTTGTCTTCGTGACCGGGCCCACCGGCTCGGGCAAGACGACGACGCTCTACACGGCACTCAGGGAGCTGAACGCCCCGGACGTGAAGGTCTTCACGGTGGAGGACCCCGTCGAATACCAGCTCGCCGGCATCAACCAGGTGCAGGTGAACGCGCCGATCGGGCTCGACTTCCCCACCTGCCTGCGCTCCATCCTGCGACAGGACCCCGACATCATCATGGTGGGCGAGATCCGTGACCCGGAGACGGCGACGATGGCCTTCCAGGCGTCGCTGACCGGGCACCTCGTGTTCTCGACGCTCCACACCAACGACGCGGCCTCGACGGTCACCCGGCTGACCGAACTGGGCGTCGAGCGCTTCCTGATCGGATCGACCCTGAAGGCCGTGATGGCGCAGCGGCTCGTGCGCCGCATCTGCCCGCATTGCGCCGCCCCCCACCCGGACGCACCGCAGTGGGAGGCACGCCTCGTCGACGAGACGCCCTCGCTGCGCGAAGCCGGCCCGCCGCGGCTGATGCGCGGGCGCGGGTGCCGGGAGTGCCAGAACAGCGGGTTCCAGGGCCGCCTGACGATCGCCGAGCTGATGCCCTTCGACGAGAGGCTGCGCCGCGCGCTCTACGCCGGCGCACCCGACCATGACCTGCGCCGGCTGGCGCGGGAGGGCGGCACGCGCTCGATGGTGGAGGACGGCATGGCCAAGGCGTGGGCCGGCCTCACCACCGTCGAGGACGTGTTGCGCGCGACACAGCAACGCTAGGTCGCCGCGGGATGGCCAAATTCCGCTACAAGGCGTCGGACGCCGCCGGAAATCCGGTCGAGGGCGAGATCGAGGCCGACGGCGAGGCGGCGGCGCGGGATGCGCTGTGGAGCCAGGGGCTGGTGCCCTATGCGCTCAACGCCGCGCCGCGCGCCGCCCTTGCCGGCCTTGCTGGCCAAGGCCGGCTGACCGGGGCGGCGCTGGCGGGCCTCGTGCGCGACCTCGCCGTGCTCGTCGATGCCGGCCTGCCCGTCGACCGGGCCCTGCGCGTGCTGTCGGGCGAAGGATCCGAACCCGCTCGTCGCAAGGTGGCGGAAGGACTTCTCACGGACGTGATCGCCGGCCGCTCGCTGGCGGACGCGGCGGCGACACGACCGGTGTTTCCGCCGGACGTCGTCGCGGTGATCCGGGCCGGGGAAGCGAGCGGACGGCTGGGGCCGGTGCTGCTCGACCTGGCGGGGCTGCTGGAGAGGCGCGAGGAGATCCGCTCGCGCACGCGCTCGGCCCTCGCGTATCCGCTGTTCGTCCTCGTCGTCGCGCTGATCGCGCTCGGCGTCATCGTCGGCGTGCTGGTGCCCAGCATCGCGCCCATTTTCGAGGAAGGCGGGCGACCGATGCCGCCCGTCGTGGCCGCGCTCGCGGCCATCGGCGACCATGCCGGCGCCATCGCGGCCGGGTTGGCGGCCCTCGCGCTGGCCGGGATCGCGGCCGGCCTGCTGGCGGGCCGGCGGCCGGGCCTGCGGCGCCGCCTGCACGGCCTGCTGCTGCGGATGCCGATCCTTGGCGAGTTGTCGCGACTGCGCGACGGCGGGCGCTTCCTCCAGACGCTTGCAACCCTGGTCGCCGCGCGCGTCCCGCTCGTGCCGGCGCTGGGAACGGCGAGCGGCGTGATGCGCAACGGATGGCTGCAGGCGCAGGCGGAGACGACGGCAGGGCGCGTCCGGGAAGGAGCGACGCTGGCCGCCGCAACGGCTGCGGACGGTTTCCTGCCTGCGGCCGCCGTCCAGATGATCGGGGTGGGGGAGGAAACCGGGCGCCTCGCCGACATGCTCTCGCGTGCCGCACGGCTGACGGAAGCGCAGGAGCGGACACGGACGGAGAGGATGCTCACCCTGCTGACGCCGCTTCTCACCGTGGCCATCGCCGGGGTGGTCGGGGCGTTCATCTTCTCCGTCGTCGGGGCGCTGCTCGACATGAACGAACTGGTTCTGCGGTGATGCGAGCGGCCGGGTTCACGCTCGTCGAGACGCTCGTCGCGCTCGTTCTCGTCGCCGTCCTCGGCACTCTCGCCGCCGGCTACCTCCGGGCGCCGCCCGCCCAGGCGAGGGTCGGCGCGGAGGCGCGGCAGATCGCGGCGCTGCTGCAAAGGGCCCGCGCGGAGGCCATCGCCTCGCAGCGCGAGAGCCGCGTCCTCGTGGACGGGGAGACGAGGACCTATGGCATCGTCGGCGCGACGCCCCGCCGTCTGCCGAGCGACGTGACGCTCTCGGCCGACCTCGCCGCCACCGGGCTGAGACGGGCCGGGGTGATCCGCTTCTTCCCCGGAGGCACGGCCAGCGGCGGCGTCATCCGGCTCTCCGCGCGGGGTGCGGAAGGCGCGGTCCGGATCAACTGGGCGACAGGGGCGATCAGCGTCGAGGGGGCGGCCCGGTGACGGCGCAGGCCCGGCCGACGCACGAGAGGGGGTTCGTCCTCGTCGAGACGCTGGTGGCCCTGACCGTCTTCGCCGTCGTGACGACGGCTGTCTTCGTCGCCGTGCAAGGCGCTCTGCGTGCCGATGGCGAGGCGCGGTTCCGCGCGCTGGCCACCGTCCTGGGCCGATCGGCGCTCGAGGCCGTCGAAGCCTCCCCGCCCACGCGCTCGGGGCCAGCGGGACGGCTCGACGCAGGCGACCATCGCGTCACCGTCACCGCCGCCTGCGACCAGCCGGCGCCCGCGTTGCTGGGATGCCGGCTGGTGGCCGAGGTTGCGGACACAGCGGGCCGGCGGCTCGAACTCTCGACCTACCGGCTGTTTCCCACGCCATGACGATCCGCGGTCCCGCGGCGAGGGCCGCCTCGACGTCCGGCTTCACGATCCTCGAGACGCTCGTGGCGCTGACGCTCGTGGCGCTGCTGGTCGGCGCGGTGCTGCAGGCGATTCGCTGGGTCTCTGCCGCATCCGGCCTCGGCCAGCGGGCCGAACGGGCCGCCGAGGTGCAGGCCGGGGCGACGGCCTTCACCGACCTCCTGGCTGCCGCCCTGCCGCCCGGACCTGCGGGGGCGACCTTCGCCGGGGACCCGTCGGCCTTTTCCTTCGACGGGGTCTCGGACGGATCGGCGATGCCGCCGGGGCGTGTGCGGGTGACCATCGGCCACCAGCGCAGCGATGCGGGAGGCGCTCTCGTCGTGACGATCCGGCCGATCTCGCCCGTGGACCAGAGCGAGGGCGCACGGGCGTGGACAACCGTCCTGATCGAAGGGGTCAACGACGCGCGCTTTGCCTATTTCGGCCAGCCGGACGGCCGCGGCGGACCGGCATGGGCGCCATCCTGGTCGAGCCGAACGGCCCAGCCGGCGCTCGTGCGGGCGGACCTGGCGCTCACGGGGATGCCGACACTGCCCGGACTGCCGCTGAATGCGCGACTTGGTCGCGGCCCTTCTTCTCCTGCCGGCACGGCGAGGTATTAACGCCGAAGCGTTTACGCGATATTCATCAATTGACCGGCGCACGTCACCGGTGGTCAACCATATCGTGCGGCTTTTTCTGGACTTCACGCGCGAGGCCCTGCGCGTACAGCAAGAGTGAACTCTCCGTCCGCTAGCACTCGGTGGTCGACGACAACGGTCAGCGCATCAATTGGACGCCACGGGCACGCCTCTCTCCTCGCCTCATGCTGCAGGTCGCAACGGCCTTGCGGTGCTGGTGAACCGTTGGCGGGAGCTAGGCCTCGCGCGGCAGAAGGTTGTCTACGCGCTGCTTGGCATCGCCATCACCATGGCGGGTCTCGGCACCTGGATGAGCGGACGAATCCAGTCTGGCGTGCTGACGAGCATGGCGACGTCGGCCGCACTCTACATGGAGAACTTCGTCTCACCCGTGGTGCGCGACTACGAAGGGCAGGGAGACCTGAACCCGCGCGCCGTCGAGGCGCTCGACCGGCTGGTCGCGGACGCGGCCTTCCGGAGGCAGATCGCCAGCATCAAGGTGTGGGCCAAGGACGGCCGCGTGCTGTATGCGCAGGACCGGACGCAGGTGGGGAAGCGCTACCCGATCTCCCACGACCTGCGGGAGGCCATCAGCGGACGCCTGAGCGCCGACTACGAGCCGCTGGACGAGGAGGAGAACGCGCACGAGCGCGGGCTCGGACTGCCCCTCGTCGAGATCTACAGCCCAATCCTGCGCGAGACGTCCGGCGACGTCGTGGCCGTCGTGGAGTTCTATGCCATCGCCACGGCGCTGGAACAGGAACTGCGGCGCAGCCGCATCGAGAGCTGGCTCATCGTCAGCGTCATCGCGCTGTTCGTGCTCAGCGCCATCGTCGCCCTCGTCTCAGGGGACGGGGCAACCATCGCGCGGCAGGAGAAGGCTCTCCAGAACCGCGTGGCCCAGCTTTCCCGCCTGCTCGTGCACAACGAGGAGCTGCGACAGACGCTCGTCGAGGCGCGGCGCGGGGCCGTCGAGACCAATGAGCGCGTCCTGCGACGCATCGGGGCGGATCTCCACGACGGCCCGGCCCAGCTGATCGGACTCGCGCTCCTGCGGCTCGACAACCTGACGCCGAGCCCGTCGCGCAAGGACGCGGTGGCGGTCATTGCCGAACTGGAGAAGATCCGGGCCGTTCTGAACAGCTCCTTGTCCGAGATCCGCGTCCTGTCGAGCGGGATCGCACCGCCCGCGCTCGAACGGGTCGAGGCTCGCGACGCCATCGAGATGGCCGTCGAGAACCACGAGCAACACACCGGGACGCGGGTCGACTGCACGCTCGGCGCGCTGCCCATGGACCTTCCGGCGCTGCTCAAGACATGCCTCTACCGGTTCACGCAGGAGGGGCTGACCAACGCGTTCCGCCACGCGAAGGGCGCAGGCCAGCGGGTCCGCGCCGGAGTGGAGGCCGGCGTGCTGTTCCTCGAGGTGGAGGACGACGGGCCGGGCATCGTGCAGGACTTCGTGCCGTCCACGCAGCGCGGCCTCGGGCTGGCAGGGCTGCGCGACCGGGTCGAATCGCTCGGCGGAGTCTTCAGCATCCGTTCCGATCCCGGGCGGCATACTGCCATCCGGTGTGAATTCACGCTCAAGCCCTCGGACATTCCCCATGCCTGACGTCATCCGGGTCGCCGTCATCGATGACCATCCCCTCTTTCTCGAGGGCGTCGTCCACACCCTGCAGCACAGCGGACGCTTTGCGGTCGTGGCCCAGGGCGTCAGTTCGGACGACGCGCTGACGATCGCGCGACGCGACCAGCCCTCGGTGATCCTGCTCGACGTCAGCATGCCCGGCGGCGGTATCGTGGCGGCGAAGGCCATCGGCGAGGCCTGCCCGAATGTCCGCCGCGTGATGCTGACGGCCTCGGAGGCCGACAACGACATCGACGCGGCCCTCGAACTCGGGGTCGCCGGGTACATCCTGAAGGGGACCAGCGGCCCTGAACTGGTCCGGGCCATCATCGCCATCCACAACGGCGACAACTACGTCACGCCGTCGCTCGCCGCCCGGCTGCTGTCGAAGACGCGGACGCCGCGCCCGACCACGAATGTCCGGCCGACGAAGACGGCGGAAGACGAGGCGGACCTGAGCGGTCGCGAGGAAGGTATTCTCGCGCTGGTCGCACAGGGGCTGACGAACAAGGAAATCGCCTACCGCCTCGGCCTCAGCGAGAAGACGGTCAAGCACCACATGACGAACATCCTGCAGAAGCTGCAGGTGCGCAATCGCGTCGAGGCCGTGCTGCTGGCGCATCGGCGGGCGGGTCGCAACCCGACTTGACCCAAACGCCCGGTCCCGGCGTTATCCCCCGTGAGGCACGAGACGGCGCAGGCCGTCCCGACAGCGACGGAGACGACCGATGACCACCCGCTCAACCGGCCACCCGGATGTCGCGACCTTCCGCGTCGACGACATGAGTTGCAACCACTGCGTGAGCACGATCCGCTCGGCTCTTGGCGCCCGGATGCCGGGCGCCGCCGTGACCGTCGACCTTCCGGGCAAGATCGTGACCGTGGCGGGAGATGCCGCCGTGGCCGAGGCCGCCATCCGCGAGGCGGGCTATGAGCCGGTCCGCAAGGCCGGCTGACCGGATCCCGAGCGGTCACGCAAACGACGGCATCACAGCGAACGGCCCGACCGGGTCAGATCGGCTTTGACCCTCGGCGCGGGCGCTGCCGCGGCTCTACCGGCGACCCGCAGCGGCCTTGCGGCGAGGTTGCTCGGCGCCGAAGGCATCGCTTGCAAGGCGTCGAAGGCTCGCCACGTCCCCGGTTGCCGGCGCGACGACGGGGGCCCTGTTCGTCGCGTGCGTCCGGAAGCCCGCGACGAGTTGATCCAGCCGCTCGATCTGCTGCAGCAGGGACGCGGCGGAGGCTGCGCTTTCCTCCGCCAGTGCTGCGTTCTGCTGGGTCATCTCGTCCATGTGCGCCACGGCCTGGCTCATCTCGTCGATGCCGTTGGCCTGCTCGCTGCTGGCGGCGGCGATCTCCGAAACCGTCGTCGAGACACGGGCGGAGGCGTCGAGGATCCGCCCGAGCGCGTCGCCCGTGGAGCGCACGAGGCGTACCCCTTCGCTGACCTGGGCGGTCGACGACTGGATCAGGTCGGTGATGTCCTTGGCGGCGAGGCTGGAGCGCTGCGCGAGCGTGCGGACCTCCGACGCGACGACCGCGAAGCCCTTGCCGGCCTCTCCCGCCCGGGCGGCTTCAACCGCCGCGTTGAGCGCGAGAAGGTTCGTCTGGAAGGCGATGTCGTCGATGACCGAGGTGATGTCGGTGATCTTCTGGCTCGCCTGCTCGATGCGGCTCATGGCCTCGACGGCCTGGTTGACGATCGCGCCGCCGGATTCGGCGACGCTGCGCGCCTCCTGGCTGGTTGCCACGGCCTGTCGCGAGGCTCCGGCCGACGACTTCACGGAAGCCGCAAGCTCCTCCGTCGTCGCCGCAGTCTGTTCGAGGGAGGACGCCTGGTCCTCGGTGCGGCGCGACAGGTTGGCCGCGCCCTCGTTGATCTCGCGCGCGGCATGCGACACGTCTTGCGTGGTGGCCTTGATGGTCGCCACGGTGTCGGACAGACGCTCGAGCGTCCCGTTCACATTGTCCCGGACTTCGCCGAACAGGCCCTCGTAGGGCTTGTCGATGCCCCGGGTGAGATCGCCTTGCGCCAGCGCGCCGACGCTGTCCGAGAGATCCCGCAGCGCCGTATCCACCGTCGCGAAGACGTCGTTGAGCCCTCCGGCGATGTCGCGGACGAAGCCCGTCTTGTGTTCCAGGGCAAGGCGTGACGAGAAGTCGCCGCGGCGCGCGGCCTCGACCGCGCGGGAGACCTCGACCTGCGCCTGCAGCTCCGCCGTCACGTCGCGCCATTCGAGCGTATGGCCGATGCGCTGGCGGTTCTGATCGTAGATGTAGCTGAGATCCACGAGAATCGTGCACCCGCCGATCTCGTAGCGCACCTTGCGCGTCTCTCCGTCGTCGCTGATGAGTTCGCGCTTCAGGTTGGGATTTGTGCGGTAGCAGTCGATGTGCCGGCCGTACATCCACTCGACACTGAAGGCCGGGTTGGCCTGGCGGAACACCGGCTCCAGCCGACGCAGCAGGGCGACGAGCCGGGCGCTCATGAACACGATGTGCTCGTCCGGGTCACTGATCATCATCATGCTGGGCGAGCCGTCCAGCGCAGAGGCAATGCGCACGCGATTGGCACTCAGGGAGCCCACTTCTTCCAGAGCACGCGCGATCGCGCCGAACTCGCGTCCGCGCGGCAGAGCCTCTGCCGCGACCGGGGCGCCGGCGGACAGCGATGCAATCGCGGCCTGGGTCGCGGCAAGATCCTGCCCCAGTCGACGGCCAGGAAGCACGCTGGCCGCCGCGGCGACAACGAACACGGCCACCGTCCCGAGCGCCAGCAATCGCCAGTCCTGCCCGACGACGTCTGCAAAGCCGGCGCCGAGGCCGAACGCAACGGCGCCGGCAAGGGGGGCGAGGACAGTGAGGAAAGCTCGGGGGGATATGACCATGAATAACTCACAGGTGACCGTTACCTGCGCATGTCTAGCGAAGGCCCGTTACCATGAGGTTGAGACTGAAACGCCTCGAATTACACGGGAGGGTTGCTGAAACGACAGGCAACGCGTGCTGCAGATAGAGGAATGTCTATCTCAGCGTTATCTAATGTCATGTCACTCGGTAAGCGTGCGGCGGTGGCCGACAGCAGCAGCGGGTCGAGACGAAAGGCGCCGCCCACCGCGGCGAGGCGTCTGCAGGGCAGCCGGGTGGCGAGAATCGTCCCCAGCCGCGCCAGTTCCTGGCCTGCCTGCTCGATAATGCCGCGCGCCTCGACGTCCCCCGCCGCAGCAGCCCGAGCGACGAAGACAGCGAGTGCCGCGACGCCGCCCCTGTCCCGGCCATAAACCGCCACCCGGATCGTCGGCCAGTCGCTGGCGCCGATCTCCGCGGCCAGCGCCTCGGCCAGAAGGCCATCGCCCCTGCCCTCCTCGCGACGCCGGACGACCGCGCGAAGCCCCTGTGCCGCGATCCAGTAGGCACCGCCCGCGTCGTCGATGACGACGCCATAGCCTCCGATCTTGACCGCGCGTCCGGACGCGTCGATGCCATAGGCGACGGACCCCGTGCCGGCATAGAGGATGCCTCCGTCCCCCGCCGGAAACAGGCCGCGGGCCTGGATCCAGAGATCGTCGCCGAGTGCGATGAAGGCCAACGGCGTTCCCAGGCCTTCCGACAGTCGTGTCGCGAGTTCCAATGCCTCGGGCGTCCGGGCGCCAAGGCCCGTGATGCCTCCGGCCACGCGCTCCGGCATGCCATGAGGGCGGACCTGCGCGACGATCGTCTCGATGGCCTCGAACGTCCGCCGGCGGACGGCCGGGTCGAAGATATGGCCGGAGGCCGGGCCCGCCTCGCCACGCGCGACGACGACGTCGTGCAAGGCATCGAGCAGCACCCAGCGCGTGGCGCTGCCGCCGGCGTCGAGGCCGAGGGTCAGCATGCCGCCGGGAGACCGGCCACGAATCGCCGGGTGATCTCGCGGGGATTGGTGATCATGGTCCCCACCACCACGGCATGCGCCCCGGCGTCCAGCGCGCGCGCCGCCAGATCCGGGGTATCGAAGCGCCCTTCGGCAACGACCGGTATCCGGCAGGCGGAGACGAGTGCCTCCAGCAGGTCGAAATCGGGGCCCGTGCCACGGGAGGCAGGAGCGGAGCCGGTGTAGCCGGACAGCGTGGTGGCGACATAGGAAGCACCCATCGCCTCGGCGGCGAGCCCTTCATCCAGCGTCGACACGTCGGCAAAGACAGGACGGTCGAGACGGTTGCGGATCGCAGACACCAGATCCGCCAGCCGTTCCCCGCCCCGCTCGCGGCCCGTCGCGTCGAGAGCCACGATGTCGGCCCCGGCCGCGACCACCGCCTGCGCGTCGGCGAAGGACGGCGTGATGTAGACCGGCACGCCCTCGACGAAGCGCTTGAGGATGCCGACCACGGGCAGGTCGACAGCCGCCTTGATCGCGACGATGTCGTCGGGGCCGTTGGCGCGGATCGCTCTTGCCCCGCCCTGCGCCGCCGCCTTCGCCATGGCCGCCATGTAGACCGGGCCGTGGAGGGGGTTGTCGGCACGGGCCTGACAGGAGACGACGAGCGCGCCCCTCGGGATCGCGGTCACTTCACGGCTCCCGACGTCATGCCCTGGATGAACTGCCGGGACAGCAGGATGTAGACGATGGTGATCGGCAGCGCAGACAGCGTGAGGCCGGCGAATAGCACACCCCAGTTGGTGGTGTACTCGCCCATGAACGCCGTCAGGCCCTGCGGCAGGGTTTTCCGCGCATCCGTCTGGATGAAGACCAGCGGGAAGAAGAAGTCGTTCCACACCGGCACCGCATTGTGGATCGCCGCAATGACCATGGCCGGCCGCGTCAGCGGGAGCATGATCGACCACATGATGCGGGCGTCCGAGGCGCCGTCGATGCGGGCCGCGTCCTCCAGTTCCTTCGGCAGGGTGCGCAGGAAGCCCGTCAGGATGAACACCGTCGAGGGCAGGCCCATCGCCGTATAGATCACCACCAGTCCGAGGCGCGTGTCGAGCAGCCCGAGATCGCGCATCTGGATGAAGAGCGGGATGATGGCGAGCTTCAGCGGGACCATCAGCCCGGCGAGGAAGAAGAGGTAGACCGCGACGTTGCCTGGAAACCGGTACCGCGCGACCCCGTAGGCCGCCATCGTGCCGAGCGTGAGGATGGCGACGATGGAGCCGCCGGTGATGAGGATCGAGTTCAGCAGGTAGCCGAAGAAATTCGTCTCCGACAGGATCGTGACGAAGTTCCTGACGTTGCCGAAGTCCGGGATCGCGAAAGGCTTGCCGAAGATCTCGTTGGTGTTCTTGAATCCCCACAGGGCCATCATCAGGATCGGGAACAGCATGATGAAGCTGTTGCCGACAAGCAGGATCTGCAGAAGCACGTCGACGATGGGCGAGCTGGCGGAGCGGCCCTGCGAGCGGTCGGACGGCCCGGTCATGACAGTTCTATCTCGCGCCGGCGCAGGCGGATGGTCCAGAAGGTGGAGACGACGGCGACGAACAGGAACATGAGCACGGCCAGGGCTGAACCGTGGCCGAAGTCCTGATTGCCGGAGCTCTGGTTGCCGAACGCCGTGCGGTAGAAATACAGGCCCAGCACGTCGGTGGAGCCATAGGGCGACCCCTCGAGCCCCACCATCAGGTACGGCAGCTCGAACCAGTTGAACGCGCCGATGAAGAGCAGGACGAAGCACACGGTGGCGCTGGGGGCGACGAGCGGCCAGACGATGGTGCGCACGAGCTGCCACTCGCTGACGCCGTCGATGCGGCTCGCCTCGATGATGTCGGGCGGAATCCGCTGGATTCCGGCCAGGAAGACGAGGGTCGGAAATCCGACCCAGTGCCACGCATTGACCAGGATGATGGCCCACAGCGCCGTCTCGCTCAGGCCGAGCCACGGCGTCGTGACGATGCCGAAGCCGAACTGGCTCAGCACCTTGTTGAAGAGGCCGAAGACGGGGTGGAGGAACTGCTTCCACAGCAGCGCGACGATGACCGTCGAGAGGATCACCGGCAGGAACACCGCGACGCGATGGAAGCGGTGCCCCGGCAACTGGCGGGACAGCGCATAGGCCAGCAGGAAGCCGAAGCCGTTCTGGATCACCATCAGCGTGATGAAGACCATCACGTTGTGGCCGAAGGCCCGCCATGTGACGGGTGCCCAGGGTTCACGGACAAGGACGTCGGCGAAGTTCTTGAGGCCGACGAACCCCTCCCGCTTGAGCCCCTGCCACTCGTAGAACGCATACACGAACGCCGACAGGATCGGCATCACCACGAACGCCGCCATGAAGGCGAGCGGCGGCACGATGAGGGCCGTCACCCAGATCTTGCGTCCCGTGGGCCATTCGAGATCGGCGGACATGGGGGTCTTGCCTTGCCTGGCGTTGAGCGTCCTCCGGGACGGGCCGGCTCCGCGGCCGTCTCAGGATGCGAACCGGAGCATGGCTCCCGCCGCCGCGACGATCCCCCGGACCCGCGCGCCGCGGGCGAAGGGCGATCCATTCAGGCCCCTGAGGAGGGGCACGTCCGACGGCAACCCGGGGGATGCCACGGGGTCACGCCATGCCCTCTCCCGCGGGAGAGGGCATGGCGCAGACGTCACTTCTTGAAGGGGGCGTAGTAGGTGGCGATGCCCTTGGTGATCTCGGCACCGATCTCCGCCGGCGTTGCCTTGCCCGCCAGCATCTTCTGCACGCCGGACTGGAGCAGCACCGAGCCCGACGGCTCCTGGTAGCGGAAATGAACCGCCATCATGTAGGACATCGACGACTTGTTCAGGTCGGCGACCTTCTTGAGCATCGGGTCGGTGAAGGCGACGCCCGGGATCGGCGACAGATTGCCGAGCGAGTTCGCGAACTTCTCGCCGAACTCCTTGCTGGCGAAGTAGCGCATCAGCTTCAGTCCGTCTTCCTTGTTGGCGGACTTGGCGTTCACGGCGTAGCCGCCGTCGAGGAAGATGCCGACGAGGCGCTCGTCGCCCTTCTTCAGCACCGGAGATGCGAACACGTCCATCTTCAGCGCCGGGTTCGACTTGAGGAACGGCGCGAGTTCGAAGGAGCCGCCCGCGAACATCGCAGCGGCGCCCGACGAGAAGAGCTGCTGCGAGGAGGGATAGTCGATGCCCGAGAAGCTCGGCGACAGGTAGTCGGCCTTGGCGAGATCCTGCAGCCGGCCGAGCGCCTCGACGAAGCGCTTGTCGGTGAAGTCAGCCTTGCCGGACACGATGTCGGCCTCGAACTGCTTGCCGAGCTGGCTGGACAGGAGGGCGCTCACGAGCGTCTCGTTCTGCCATGCGGTGGCGGTGCCGTTCGCGAAGGGAATGATCCCGGCCGCCTTGAGCTTCTTGGAGACCTCCAGGAGTTCGTCCCACGTCTCCGGCGGCTTGACGCCGACCTTCGCGAAGATCTCGGTGTTGTAGATGATGAGCATGGTCTGCGTGGCGAACGGAACCGCGTAGATCTTGCCGTCGGCGCGCAGCGTCTGGCCCTTCAGCGCCGGCTCGGGGAGCTTGGTCAGGCCCGGCACGTTGCCTTCGTTGAGCTCGAGCAGGTAGCCGGGGCGGGCGACCGCCTCGAACGCGCCGTAGGCGCGCACCATCATGACGTCGGGCCCCTTGTCGCCGGCCATCGCGGTCGACAGGACGGTCGGGTAGTTCTGCGGCTCGAACGCCTCGAAGGTGATCTTGACGTCCGGATGCTGCTTGTTGAAATCCTTGAAGAACTCGGCGTAGGCCGCCTTGTCCTCGTTGCGCCAGGTCCAGAAGCGCAGCTCGCCTGCCGCGGCCGCGAGAGGCCAGGACAGTGCGGTTGCCGTGGCCAGCGCGGCCAACGTCTTGATTGCGGTGGTCTTGAAACCCTTCATCAGCGCGTCCTCCCCAGGGCGTCTGGCGGGCACCTGCGCCCGCTCTTCAGTGAAAGTGCTAAGGCATAACGACCAGACCGGTCAACGTCCGGCATTCAAGTGGTATTATCGACCCGATCGACGCGGAGCAGCACGGCGGTGGCATCGTCGTGGATCTTGACGCGTGGCGCACGCTCGCCCCGGCGATCGTCGATCTCGGCGGCGCGGAGCCGCTCGACGAGCGTGGACAGTCCAACCGCGAGAGCGGTGTCGATCAGATCGTCCGGATCGTGCATGCCGAAATGGTCGACCAGCCGGAAGAAACCGTCGCTCGCCAGCAGCACGACGTCGCCCGCTGCAACGTCCGTTTCGCTGACGATCATGCGGTGGGCCCACGCCAGGGTCGGATGAACGACGTTGTAGCCCCCGGGCTGGTTGGCCATGCGCCGGTTCTCCCGGATCTGAAGCCGCAGCATCGGCCAGGGATCCTCCTCCGGACGCTCGCGCAGCGCCCGGCGAAGCGACTCGAGCGTCCGTTCGCCGAACGCCTCGACCGCATGGTCCGAAAGCACGGTGAGCCCGCCATCCGCACCGCGATGCATCAGCGAGATGTCGCCGATCACGGCGAGATGCAGCCTGTGCCGGTCGATCATCGCCAGGCCGAGACAGCCGGTGGGCAGGTCAGGACCGTCGATGGCGAGGCCGGGATCCACCGCGGCGGCAAAACGCTCCGAGACGCTGCGCTCCGCCCGCGACAAAAGGTCCGGCAGCGTCAATGCGGGGTCGGCTTCGACCGAAAGCACGTCCGACAGCGTGGCGGCCAGCCAGGCGGCGCCGCTCGGCGCCAGGATGTCGGGGCCCAGCGTGACGCCGGTGGCGCCGTCGATCACCCAGGCGGCCGTATCGGTCGCGCCGTGCGCGTCCTCGTTCGGCGGCTTGGGGCCGTGGGAGACGGTGTCGAGTGTCGTGAAGCGGAGGGTCATGGGTGGGGAAAGGTACCGTCCGCCCCCCGGCGGACGCAAGCCGCGTCGCCGCGGGCGGGCCGTCTCCTTGACGTTTTCGATGCGACAGCCGTTACTGTCAGACAGCCACAAGACGGTGCGCAAAGCGCATATTCGGGAGGACACCCATGCTGAAACGCAGCCTTTTCGCCGGACTGTGCCTTGCGGCGAGCGTCGCTCTCACGCCCGCGATGGCACAGGACACGGTCAAGATCGGGCTCATCCTGCCCATGACGGGCGCGTCGAGCACCACCGGCAAGCAGGCCGAGGCGGCCGTGCGGCTGTTCATGCAGCAGAACGGCACGACTGTCGCCGGCAAGAAGATCGAACTGATCCTGAAGGACGACACCGGTGTTGCCGACACGACCAAGCGCATCGCACAGGAACTGATCGTCAACGACAAGGTCAACGTGCTGATGGGCTTCGGCCTGACGCCGCTTGCACTGGCCGTGGCGCCCCTGGCGACACAGGCGAAGGTGCCGCAGATCGTCACCGCGGCGGCGACGGCGATCATCACCGAGCAATCCCCCTACATCGTGCGCACCAGCTTCACGCTGCCGCAGGCCACCGTCCCGATGGCCGAGTGGGCATCCAAGAACGGCGTCAAGAAGGTGGTCACGCTGGTGACCGACTACGGGCCGGGAATCGATGCGGAAAAGGCCTTCGCCGAGCGGTTCGCCAAGGATGGCGGGACGATCGTCGAGAGCCTGCGCGTGCCGTTGCGCAACCCGGACTTCTCGCCCTTCCTGCAGCGGGTCCGGGACGCGTCGCCGGATGCGGTGTTCGTGTTCGTGCCGTCCGGCTTCGGCTCGACCTTCATGAAGCAGTTCGCGGAGCGCGGGCTGGACAAGGCCGGCATTCGCCTGCTGGCCACCGGTGACGTCACGGATGACGACCAGCTCAACGAGATGGGCGACACGGCCCTGGGCGTGATCAACACGCACCATTATTCCGCGGCGCACCCGTCGCCCGAGAACAAGGCGTTCGTCGAGGCTTTTCGCAAGGCGAACAACGGGATGCGGCCGAACTTCATGGCTGTCGGCGCGTATGACGGGATCAATCTCGTCTACAAGGCGCTCGAGAAAACGAAGGGCAACACGGACGGCACGTCGCTCGTCGACGCCATGAAGGGCATGAGCTGGACGAGCGTGCGGGGGCCGGTCACGATCGATCCGGAGACGCGCGACATCATTCAGGACATCTATATTCGCAAGGTCGAGAAGGTGAACGGCGAGCTCTACAATGTCGAGTTCGCGAAGATCGACCAGGTGAAGGATCCGGTGAAGGCCGCGAAGAAGCCGTAAGACACGCGACCGCGACCGGGCCCCGACAAGGCGGTCGCCGTCAAGACCAGGGCAGTCCCGGGGCCAGACGCCAGTCCCGGGAAGCCGCGCTGGTCTTGCGATGATCGTCGCACGCCCCGCGTGTAAATTTGCAGAAGCTCAACCCCTGAGGAGTCGGGCCCGAACGGTGCCCGGCAGCGCGCGGATCGCCTCGACCATGGCCTGCGGGTCGGCCACGCCGTCCGCCTCGACGACGACATAACCGGTGTCGCCGTCGGTCTGGTAGTACTGCGCGGCGATGTTGACGCCGTGCGCGGCGAACAGGTCGTTGAGCTGGCCGAGCATGCCGGGCGCGTTGCGCTGGACCTGCAGGAAGCGCGTGCCGGTGGGGCGCGCCGGCAACTGGACCTGCGGAAAGTTCACCGCCCCCAGCGTGGACCCCACGTCCGAATACTCGACGAGCTTGCGGGCGACCTCGGCGCCGATGCGCTCCTGCGCCTCTTCGGTCGAGCCGCCGACATGCGGCGTGAGGATGACGTTGTCGAGCCCCTGCAGCGGCGTGACGAAGGGCTGGCCATTCGCCGAGGGCTCCTCCGGGAAGACGTCGACGGCCGCGCCGCGCAGATGGCCCGACCGCAGCGCGGACGCCAGCGCGTCGAGATCGACGACGGTGCCCCGGCTGTTGTTGATCAGGTAGGCGCCCTTCTTCATGGCGCGCAGCTGCGCCTCACCGATCATGCCGGCGGTCGCGGCGGTCTCGGGCACGTGCAGGCTGACGACGTCGCTCATGGCGAGCAGCGCATCGAGGCTTTCGACCGGCTCGGTGTTCCCGTGGCGCAGCTTGTCGGTGAGGTCGAAATACACCACGCGCATTCCCATCGCCTCGGCCAGCGTCGACAGCTGGCTGCCGATGTTGCCGTAGCCGACGATCCCGAGCGTCTTGCCGCGGACCTCCAGGCTGTCCTTGGCCGACTTGTCCCACCCGCCGGCATGGGCCGCGACGGACCGCGGGAAGATGCGGCGCAGGAGCATGACGATCTCGCCGATGACGAGTTCCGCCACCGAGCGCGTGTTGGAGAACGGCGCATTGAACACCGGAATGCCGCGCGCCCGCGCGGCGTCGAGATCGACCTGGTTGGTGCCCACGCTGAAGCATCCGACGGCGATCAGACGATCGGCGGCGGCGAAGATGCCCGCCCGAAGGTCGGTGCGCGAGCGGATGCCCAGGATGTGGACGCCCTGCAGGGCGGCGGCCAGCTCGTCACCGTCGAGCGCCTTGGGGAGGCGCGTGAGGTTGACGTAGCCGGCGTTGTGGAAGTGCTCCACTGCGCTGTCGTTGACGCCCTCCAGCAGGAGGACGCGGATCTTGTCCTTGGACAGCGAAAGTCGCTCGCTCATGACCGCTCCCGGCGCGCGCCGCAGCCCATGCCGCGGCGGGAGCCAGCACATACGGGAGCGGCGGCATGCGTGCAACAGGTGGGGAATGTGCCGTCAGGTATTGCCCGGATTGTGAGCCGGGGCCCGCGGGCTTATTTCTCCAGCCATAGGAGAATTCGCCCATGAAGCAGCACCCATCCGGACGGCCCATCGTGCGCCGGAAGCAGGGCATTTCATCCTCCGTGCGCTGGCCACGGGACGGCTTCCTCAATCCGCGACTCGACCAGAACCTGCTGCTGGCGGGCGGCTTCGGCTTCCGCATGCCGGACACCTCGCGCCACGACCTGCATCACGTCGCCTGGACCGGCCGCAAGCGCTGAGCGCGGCGCGGGGCCTGGACCGATCTCGACAGCAGGTCAGTGCAACGCGGCCCCTTCCCTGCAGCAACCGCCGCTGGATCCCCGTCCCGCGCCTCCCGCGCGCCGGGCTTGACGGCACGAGGCACGGGTCCCTTGTTCCACGCGCGACGCCAGCGCGTCGGGCGGGCAGAGGCTAGCGGACGGCTCCGCGGGCGGCGACGTCCATCTCGCCGACGATCTCGTCGCCGCGCACGGCGACGACGCGATCCTGCAGGTTGACCACCGGGCAGACGTGATTGGGGATGACGCGCACGACGTCACCCACCTTCGGCCGGTCGTTGCAACCCGACAGATCGAGGAAGCCGTGCTCCTCGGCGAACTTCGCGATCCGGGCGCCGGGATGCTCGATGATGTGCCCGAAGCCGTCGAGGCCGCCGGTATCGCTCGTCAAGGTCTTCGACCCGGCGTCGAGGATGCCACGCTCCGGACCGGCGCGGCTGACGACCGTCGTGTAGACGGTCAGCGCGCAGTCGGCCTCGCTGGCCACGCCGGCCGCCACCATCATGCGGTCGTTGTAGATCGACGTCCCGGCGCGGTGCTCGGTGAAACCCTGGACGAGCCCGAGATGCCTGAGGTTCGGCGTGCCGCCGGACGAAACGATGACCGGGTCGAGCCCCGCGGCGCGGACACCGGCGATCGCCTCGTCGAGGAAGCGCTGCGTGCGCACCTTCTCGCCCTCCGGCGGATAGAACATGAAGCCCGCGAAACGCAGGCCCGGCCGGGAGGCAATGTCCTTCGCGAGCGCAATGGCCTCGGCGGCGGTCTCGACCCCGGCGCGCTCGCGGCCGGTGTCGCATTCGACGACGACCGCGAGATCGCGGCCGGCGGCGAGGCCGGCGGGGGGAAGGCCGGAGACGGTCGTCGGGTTGTCGGCGGCCACGGTGAGCGAGACGCGTCGCAGCAGGGCGCCCAGCCGGGCCACCTTCTCCTCGCCGAGGATGTTGTAGCTGATGAGGATGTCGTCGAGGCCGCCGTCGGCCATGACTTCCGCCTCGCCGACCTTCTGGCAGACGATGCCCTTCGCCCCTGCGTCGCGCTGCATCCGGGCCAGAGCCGGGATCTTGTGCGTCTTGATGTGCGGCCGGTTCGCAAGGCCGGCGGCCTCGCACAACGCCTGCGTGCGCGCGATGTTGCGCTCCACCACGTCGAGGTCGATCACGAGGGACGGCGTCCCGTATTCGCGGGCGATGCGGGACTTCAGGCTGTCGGCGGCGGTCATGGCATGCGATCCGATCGAGGAGGATGCACCAGCCTAGCGGCTCCGGGCCCCGGCGGCGAGGGCTGCCGCACGTCGCGATGGCGCGCGGGCCGATGCTGGGCCACAGTGGCGGCCCTGTCGGACGAACCGGAACACGCATGATGACCCCCGCCTCTTCCCTTCCGCCCCGCCGTGTCGGCATCGTCGGCCTCGGCATGGCGCACAAGCCGCACCTTGCCGGCCTGCGCGACCTCGCCGGGCGCGTCGCCATCGGCGCGTGCTTCGCACCGAGCGCCGAGCGGCGGGCCGCCTTCGCAGTGGCCAACCCGGACCTGCCGGTCGTGGACAGCCTCGAGGCGGTGCTGGCGGACCCCGGCATCTCGGCCGTCCTCGTGCTGACGCCGCCGAACACGCATCTCGACCTCGTCGAGCGCTGCGCGGCGGCCGGCAAGCACGTGCTGCTCGAAAAGCCCATCGAGATCACGGTCGACCGGGCCTGCCGGACGGTGGAGACCATGGAGCGCGCCGGGCTGAAGCTCGGCGTCATGCTGCAGTTCCGCTTCCGCGAGTCGGCACGCCGCCTGCGCGAGATCCTCGCCGCCGGGGACCTTGGCGAGGTGATCTCCGCCTCCGCGCAGGTGCGCTGGTGGAGAACGCCGGCCTATTACGCTGCGCCCGGCCGCGGCATGAAGGCGCGCGACGGCGGCGGCGTGCTGCTGACGCAGGCGATCCACACGCTGGACCTGTTCCAGAGCCTCGCAGGGCCCATCGCCCGCGTGTCGGCCATGGCCGTCACATCGCCGCTGCGGCACATCGATACCGAGGACATCGCGGCGGTCGCGGTGGGCTTCGCCAATGGCGCGATCGGGACGATCGACGCCACCACGGTGGCCTATCCCGGTTTTCCGGAGGGGATCGAGATCGCCGGCAGCAAGGGCACGGCGCGCTGGGGATTCAATGCGCTGGAGGTATGGTGGCAGGACGGCCGCCACGAACGGCTGGACGGGGATGCGGGCGGTGGCGGCGGGGCGGACCCGATGGCGTTCTCGCACGAGGCCCACAAGGCGGTGATCGCCGACTTCCTCGCCGCGCTGGACGAGAACCGCGAGCCGGCGATCTCGGGCCGGGAGGCACTGCGGGTGCACCGGCTGATCCAGGCCATCCTGGATTCCGCCGCGCAGCGACGCGAAGTCGCCGTGCCGCAAGCCTGAGGATCGCGACCGTGGCGCTGACGCTGTCCTACGCCCAGAACCTCGAGGACGTGCACATCGACATGGCCTTCGGCGGCCAGTCGACGGGCTTCTACATCGATATCGGCGGAGGGCATCCCGTCGCCGACAACGTCACCATCGCGGCCTACCTCGCAGGCTGGCGCGGCGTGGTGGTGGAGCCGCAGGAGCGGCTCGCGCGGCTCTATCCCCGGCTGCGCCCGCGCGACACGATCCTGTCCTGCCTCGTCGGCCGGGCGGAGGGAGAAGCGACGTTCCACGAGGTGGAGCGTCTGCATGGCTTCTCCACGATGATCGAGAGCCACGCGCAGGGGGCCGTCGCCTTCGGCGCGGACTACTCCAGCCGCGCCCTCCCCGTCACGACGCTGGCCGCGATCTGCGAAGCGCATGCGCCGGAGCGCATCGACGTCGTCAAGATCGACGTCGAGGGGGCCGAGGCGGACGTGCTGGAGGGCGGCGACTGGCAGCGGTTCCGCCCGCGCCTCGTGGTCATCGAGGCGATCGCGCCCGGCACGGCGCTGCCCGCCTGGGACGCGTGGGAACCGTTCCTGCTCGAGCGCGGCTACGCCATGGCCCTGTTCGACGGCCTGAACCGGTTCTACGTCGCCGCCGAGGCGCCCGATGTCGCCGGACGGCTCGCGGCGGCACCGGTCGCGTGGGACAGCGTGCGCCACATGTACGAGTACGACCGGGCCGGAAGCAGCCCGATCCATCCCGAGCACGACCTGGCGCGGCAGCTGGCGCGCGGCCTGTGGGCGACGCTGCCGCACCTCGATCCCGCGTTCATCGCGACGCTGCTGGAGGCCGGGCGCGTGGGCGACGCCCCGGCGCCGGTCCTGGGCGACGACGACGCGAGCCGCATCCGGCTGGGGCGCATCGCGATGGGATATGACGGCGGGCAGCTGTTCGACGAGCCGGAGACCTGATCGGGGCTGCGCCCGGTCACCACAGTTTCCAGCGCGCGGGGCGCGGCCCCTGGATCCCCTTCCCCTGCGCGGCTGCGCCGCTCCGGCCGGGGACGACGGTTGGAGTCGGGGGCCGACGACGTGCAAGCTTCCCGAGGCGCCGGACCTGCTTTTCCCCGCCGGGCAGTTGGCTGGTGTTGCGGCCTGCGGGAGGCGACGCGCGCGGCGCTGCCCTGGATCCCTTCCCCTGCGCGGCTGCGCCGCTCCGGCCGGGGACGACGGATGGAGTCGGGGGCCGACGACGTCGCGGGCGGGGGTGACGGCAATGTGCGATATCGCACATCACACGGCTGGAGGGGTGGCTAGGGTGTTTCTCGACGGGGCGGCCAGCCCGCCCACCTGACTTTTCGACCCGAGACCCTCCTTTTCGCCCCGCACGCTCGACCCGTGCGGGGCTTTTTCTTGTCCGGGCCGGGGTGGGTCCGATGCGGGGCCGCTCACCGCGGCGTCGGCTCGGCCCTCGCCGGACGGGGGGCCGGGCGGGGGCGAGCCTGGGCCTCGCCGGGGGACGACGTCGCGGCGACGACGGTGCCGGGCACGACGAACCGCGCCTCGCAACCGCCCGTCGCGCCGGGGCGCAGCGTCAGGGCGCTGCCATAGGCGGCGAGGACGTCCGACACGATCGACAGGCCGAGCCCGCTGCCCTCGCCATCCTCGCGGGCGCGCTCGCCGCGCTTGAGCAGGACCTCGCTGGCGCCCTCGGCCAGCCCGGGACCGTCGTCGGCGACTACGATGGCGAGGCCGTCGGCGTCCCGTTCCACGCGGATCTCGATGCGGGAGATCGCCCATTTGCGGGCATTGTCGAGCAGGTTTCCGAGAACCTCGCCGAAATCGTCCGCATCCATCGCGCAGCGCGAGCCGGGCTGGACTGCGTTGTGCCAGGCGAGATCCTCGCCGCGCGGCATCCGCCGCATCAGCCGCAGCAGGCGCTCGACGGTGCCGCCGACGTCGGTGTGGAGGCCGGCGGCCGTCGGCGTGCCATGGGTGCGGGCGCGCGCCAGCTCGCGCTCGACGTGGCGGCGCATCAGGGCGATCTGCTCGCGCAGAACCGCGGCCGCGGCGGTGTTGCCGGATTCCTCGAGACGGCGGGCTTCCCCCGACATGATGGTGAGGGGCGTCTTGAGCCCGTGGGCGAGGTCGCCGGCGCGCTCGCGCGCCTTGGTGACGAGGTCCTGCTGCCGGTCGAGGAGGCGGTTGAGATCCGTGGCGAGCGGCGCGACCTCGTCGGGGAACTCGCCGACGAGGCGCGGGGCGCTGCCGGCATGGACGGAGTTGAGGCGCTCCCGCAACGCGCGCAGCGGCTGCAGGCCGATTCCCGCCTGCATCCAGGCGCCGACCAGCAGCAGCGCGCCGAGGATGGACAGCGCCACGCCCATGTCGACGGCGAAGGACCGGCGCAGGCCCTCCAGCTCGGCATGGTCGACGGCGACCTGGAGACGGTAGCCGCGCTTCTCGCCGCCGTCCTCGCGGTGGACGTCGCGTTCCAGCACGTACAGCGTGGAGCCGCCGGGCCCGTCGCGCTCGACGGCCTGCTCCTCCGCGTCCCGGCCCGAGGGCGGGCCCGGGATGACGTCGTCCCACAGCGAGCGGGAGCGCAGGAGCGGCGTACCGGCGGCATCCGACACCTGCCAATAGGCGCCGCCATAGGGCGCCTCGTAGCGCGGATCGGACAACACGCCCGCCACGGCGGGAACGCCGCGATCGTCGGCCGAGAAGGAGCGGGCGAGTTCGACGAGCTTGATCTCGAGCTCCTGCTCGAGCCGCTGGGCGAGGTGGCGCTCGAAGATGATGGCGAGACTGAAGCCCGCGACCGTCAGCGCCATGGCGATGGACAGCGCCGCCAGCAGCAGGACGCGGACGCGGAGCGAGCGGGTCCGGTTGGCCACCGTCACGCCTCGACGATGTAGCCGTAACCGCGGCGCGTCTGGATGGCGTCCGGGCCGATCTTGCGGCGGATCCGCTTGATCAGGGCCTCGACGGCGTTGCTGTCGGGCTCCTGCTCGCTGGCGTAGATGTGCTCCTCGAGCTCGACCTGGGACACCATGCGGCCCTTGTTGTGCACGAGGTAGCGCAGCAGCCGGTATTCGAGGGGGGACAATTCCACCGTCGCGCCCTCGAGCGTGACCGCCATGCGGCGCGTGTCGACGCGGATGGGGCCGGCCTCCAGCACATGGGAGGGATGGCGCGCGCTGCGCCGCAGGATGGCGCCGACGCGGGCGAGGAGTTCCTCGGCGTGGAACGGCTTCGGCAGGTAATCGTCGGCGCCGGCATCGATGCCCTCGACGCGCTCCATCCACGACCCGCGGGCGGTGAGCATGAGGATCGGCGTCGCCACGCCGGCGCGCCGGAGGCGGCGGGCGACGGACAGGCCGTCCAGCTTGGGCAGGCCGAGGTCGAGGACGATGGCGTCGAATTCCTCGGTCTCGCCGCGGAACCAGCCGTCCTCGCCGTCGGCGGCGGTTTCGACGACGTATCCGGCGCGCTGGAGACACTCGCAGACTTCGGCGACGATCCTGGCTTCGTCTTCGACAAGAAGGACGCGCACGCCGTCACCTCACCTCGAGGACGCGGTTCCGCCGTGCGTCGACAACCACCTCGCGATACCAGCCGTCGCGGGCCAGGACGGTGACGTTGTAGGTCATGCCGGAGGCGGCGCGGCCCACCTTGACGTCGAGGATGTCGCCCGGCATCGCCTGCCGGACCGTGCCGATGACCCGGTCGAACGGAACGGCCTGGCCCTTGGCCACCGCGTCGCGCGCGATGTCCTGGTCGCCGCGGCCGGTCGCACGCGCCTTGCCCTCGCGCTCGGCGCGGCCCCGGTCGGAACGCTCCGCCTTGCGCGAGTCGTCGCCCTGGCCACCGAAGAGATTGCCGAAGAACCCGCCGAGGCCCGAACCGCTGCCCTGGCCGCGCTGGCCGCCGGAGCCCTGCCCGTCGCGACCGCTGATCCGACGGCCCGAATCGCCGCCGCCATCGTCCGAGCCGCGCCCACGGCCACCATCCGAACCGCGGTCCCCGTCGTCGGAGCCGCGGCCGCGGCCACCGCCGCCGTCGTCGCTGCCTCCGCCGCCGCTGCCGCCGGACCCGCCGCTGTCGGAGCCGCCGCCGCCGCCGCCACCGCCGCCACCGTCGCCGTCCTTGGCGATGGCGGCCGTCGGCGCGCACGCGACCACGGCTCCCGCGGCCCCGGCGAGGAGGGCGAGAACCAGAGGAATTGACTCAAAGGCGGTCGAACGCGTGCGCATGATCAACCAGATTACCGCAGCCAACCTGACAAGACGCTGACGCCCGACGTCAGGCAGGCGGCCAGCGACGAGGTCTATACCACGGTCATCGGCTCGAGCCGAAGAGGATCGAGAAGGAGCAAACGATGTCAAGATCAATGTGGTTTTCGACCTGTTGCGCGGCTGTCCTGGCCTGCGCCGTTACGTCCGGATCGGCGGGCGCTGCCGTCGTGCCGGCGGGCAGCCTCCCGGTCTTCGGGACGACGAACGATATTGCCGCGCATGTTGCCAAGCCTGACTCCATCATCGTCGCCCGTGGCGGCGACAGCGGCGGCGGCGGCAGCAGCGGCGGATCCGGTGGCGGGTCGAGCGGTGGCTCGGGCGGCGGCGACAGCGGCGGACGCGGACGCGGCGGCGACGACGGCGGACGCGGCGATGACCGGGGCCGTGGCGACGACCGCGGCCGGGGTCGCGGAGCCGACGACGGCCCGGGCCATGTGCGCGGCGGCGGCGGAATGGACGACGGTGCAAACCACGATCGCGGCCGCGGCCGCGGCAGGGGCGGATCGGCGATGGAAGACGGCGACCACCAGAACCATGGCCGGGGCCGTGGGCGCGGACGCGGACGCGGCGGCGACGACCGGCAGGCCGGCGGCGGCGTGCCCGGCGTGGACGACCGGGCGGGTGGCGTCACGGCCGGAGCCGGCGGCGACATTCGCCGGGAAGACCGGCGAGCCGACAGGCGGGAAGATCGCCGCGCCGACCGGCGCGAGGATCGTCGCCAGCCCTGACGCTCTCATTCCGGGCTTTCACGAAAAGGGCCGGGCGCACAGCGCCCGGCCCTTTGTCTTGGCGGTGGCCCCGCCGTCAGTGCAGGTCGATCAGGGCGCTCGGACGCGCCACCTTCCGCAGCGCCTCGTGGTCCTTGATCGCGATCGACGACCCCTTGAAGACGACGCCGTGCGGTTCGAGGGACGCGATCGTCCGGGACAGGTTCTCGGGCGTCATGCCGAGCAGGGCGGCCAGCGTCCGCTTGCGGAACGGGAGCTGGATCGACCCGTTGTCGCAGGACTTGCTGCTGGCGCTGAGCACCCAGTTGGCCAGGCGCTCCGTCGAGTTGCGCAGCTTCTGGTTGTTGATCTCGCGCACGAGGTCGCGAACGATGTTCGCCTGCTCGATCAGGAGGCGGCGGCAGAAGGCGTGATCGGCCGCAACGGCATCGCGAAAGACGGCCGCCGGAACCATGAGGGCGCGGCACGTGCCGATGGTGCGGGCTTGCGAGAGCGTCGGCAGTTCCGTGAGGACCGCCGCAATGGTGAACGGCTCTCCCGGCGGGACGATGCTGATGGCGCCTTCGCTGTTGCAGTGCGTGGCGCTGAGTTCGACTGAGCCGGAAAACAGGACGAAGAGGAAGTCGGGCACCTGTCCCTGTTCAAGGAGCACGACGCCGGACGGAAAGGTCTGCACGGAACTCACCGCCGTCATCCGGTCGAAGACATCGGCTGACATGTCGCGGAACATCGGGAGGGAACGGGCAAGGGCTATATCATCGAGGCGCATGAGGCTCTCCAGCATGCGGCAGCGGGCCGCCCGGGAAGGCGCGCCTCTGCCTTTGGATGAATAGAACGAGTCCATCCAAGCGGGATGAGACGGCTGCGCGCAGATCGGCGCGTCTGGTCTCTGGATAGCGTGATCGTTGTCAAAGAGGTATTGGATATTATACCTATATCCAACACAGCTACCGCAATCCGCACCTCACGATAAGAATGATTTCACCTGGGAGTCACCCCGGGGCCGGTGGTCGTTGCTTTGTCTCCGGGTGAGGATAGCGAAGCGGCGGACCGGGACTGCAATCCGGAGCCAACGGACGAAACCCCTTGGTGGCCGGGCCGCGGACGCCATATTGACGCGACGCGATTCACGAGGACACCGCCATGCAGCTCTCCGGCCTTCATCATCTCACCGCCGTCTCGGCTGACGCCCGGTCCAACCATCACTTCTATACCCGGGTGCTCGGCCTGAAGCTGGTGAAGCGGACCGTCAACCAGGACGACACGAGCGCATACCACCTCTTCTACGGCGACGGCGTCGCCTCGCCGGGCAGCGACATCACCTTCTTCGAATGGCCGGTCGGCCGCGAGCGACGCGGTACGAACTCCATCACCCGGACGGCCCTGCGCGTCGCCGGGGCCGACAGCCTCGACTGGTGGGCGAAGCATCTCGCCGATTCCGGCCGCGCCCACGGCGGAATCCGCGAGCGCGGCGGCCGGGCGATCCTCGAGTTCGAGGATCCCGAGGGCCAGCGACTGGCACTTATCGACGACGGCGGACGAGGCGAAGCGCATCCGGTGGCGGACAGCAGCATTCCGGCGGAGCACCAGATCCGCGGGCTCGGGCCGGTGACGCTCACCGTCGGCGACGCCAGGCGGACGGACATGGTCCTGCAGCAGGTGCTGGGCATGCGGCCGGCGCGGCGCCATCTCGACGGCAACCGCGAGGTGCAGGTCTACGAGATGGGCGAAGGGGGCGCCCACGCCGAGGTCAACGTGATCGAGCGAACCGACATGCCGCCGGCCCAGCAGGGCGCAGGGGCCGTCCACCATGTGGCCTTTCGCATCCCGGACGCCGACTACGAGGCGTGGACCAAGCGCCTGAACCAGATCGGCGTGCCGTCGAGCGGGCCGGTCGACCGCTACTATTTCCGCAGCCTGTACTTCCGCGAGCCCAACGGCATCCTGTTCGAGATCGCGACCGACGGCCCCGGCTTCGCCGTGGACGAGCCTCTGGAGGTCATCGGCCAGCGACTCGCCCTGCCGCCCTTCCTCGAGGCCCGGCGGGCGCAGATCGAGGCAGGGCTGAAGCCGATCGACTAGACCGGCTCCGCCGGCACGGGGCGCAACGCGGCGCCCCGTGTCAGCCGACGATGGCTTCGGCCTCGATCTCGACCTCGTAGTCGCCGCTCAGGTCGGCGATCTCCACCATGGTGTTGGCCGGCCTGATCTCGCCGAAGTACCGGCCGTGAGCCCGCGCGACCGGCTCCCACTGGGCCACGTCGCGGACATAGACGCGCGTGCGCACGACGTCCTCGAGGCTTCCCCCGAGGGCGGCGATGCTGGCGGCGATCTTGTCCAGGATGTAGACGGCCTGCCCGCCCGGATCACCCTTGCAGACGATCTCGCCGGACCCGTGCGTGGCCGTGGTTCCGCTGACGAAGATGCGGTCGCCGATGCGCACCGCGCGGCTGTAGCCGCAGACCGGCTCCCAGATGCTGCCGCTGTCGACGCGCAGCCGGCCCGGACGGCCGGGCACCGGGACGGCCTTGAAGACCTTGGGCACGGTGTCGAGATGGTGGCTGAGATCGCCCGACGCGGTCAGGAACGGCGCGCGACGATATTCGTCTCCGCAGTCGCCGGGGACCGGCCGGGACCTGGCGAACGCCTCCTCGAGCCGGGCCCGGTCGGCCTCGTCGAGCGCGAAGTCGAACATCTTCAGGTTGTCGGCGCGGTGCTCGCGCTCGCCGAGCCGCGCACCCACGATGACCGCCGCGACTGCCGGATGGTCCAGGACCCAGCGCGTCGCGACATTGGGGATCGACGCACCGTGCTTCGCGGCGACGTCGCCCAACGCGCGCAGGATGCCCTGCAGGGCATCCCAGCCGCCGATGGTGTCGACGAAGCGCTTGTACTTCATCTTGCTCCAGTCATCGACCGCCGACGGTTCCGGCACGCCGAGCCAGCGCTGCGAGACGAGACCGCCGCCGAGCGTGCCGTAGGCGAGCAAACGGACGCCGTTCTCGAGGCAGAACGCACTCATCTCGCCGGCCGCGCGGCGGTCGAGGACCGAAAAGCTGACCTGGTTCGACACCACCGGGATGCCATGCTTCACCAGCACGCGCAGATGCGCGGTGTCGAAGTTGGTGACGCCGATGTTGCGGATGCGTCCTTCCTCGCGGAGCATCGCCAGGCCCTTCATCGCGTCGATGTAGCCGGGATGCTCGAAGGTCCACCAGTGGAACTGCATGAGGTCCACGGTCTCGAGGCCCATGCGGTCGAGGCTGCGCTGGACGCCCTCGCGGACCGCCTCGGGCGTCATGTCTCCGGGCTTCGGGCACCACTTCGTGAAGGCAGTGCCGGCAGGCGCCCTGCCTGCCCGCGCATTGGCGAGGAAGCGACCCGCGATGATCTCTGCGCTGCCGTAGTGGTCGGCCATGTCGAAGGTGTCGAAACCGGCCGCGGCATAGGCGGCGAGTTCGCCGGCCGCGACATCCGGATCGAGCGTGCGGCCGTCGCGCTCCATGTCGGCAACCTGCCAGAGCCCGGTGACGAGGCGGCTGATCTCCAGGCCCGGGGCGAGGACAATGCGCTGGGGTCGTTGCGTCGTCATGGTCATGCAGCCTGCGGCAAGGGACGGGATGGGGACTATAGCCAAGCGACGGACCGCCGCCAGCGCGGTCGTCGCTTTTTGCCGGGGACGGGAGGCCGTTGCGTCATCGCCCGCCACCGTGGCATGACGTCCTGCCATGGACAGTCTCGACATTCGCCCCATGGATCGGCGCGACATCGACCTGGCGCTCGACTGGGCGGCCGCGGAAGGGTGGAACCCCGGGCTGGCCGATGCCGAGGCGTTCCTCGCCGCCGACCCGGCCGGGTTCCTCATGGCGCGGCTGGGCGGCGAACCGGCCGCCTGCATCTCGGTCGTGGCGTATGACGACGCCTTCGGCTTCCTCGGCTTCTACATCGCCACGCCGGCGTTCCGCGGACGGGGAATCGGCCTCGCGACCTGGCAGGCGGGAATGGCCCGGCTCGGCAATCGGGTGGTGGGCCTCGACGGGGTGGTCGGGCAGCAGGACAACTACCGCAAGTCCGGTTTCGCGCTTGCGCATCGCAACGTGCGGTACGAGGGACTCTCGCGCGCCGACGCGCCGGCCGATCCGCGGCTGGCACGCATCGGCCAGGGTCTCCTGCCGTCCATCACCGCCTATGACAGGGCGATGGTCCCGGCCCCGCGCGACGGCTTTGTCGCACGATGGGTGCGGGAGGGCGGCCGCACGGGGCTCGCACTCGTGGATGGAGGTGACATCGTTGGATACGGCGTCATCCGAGCCTGCCGCGAGGGCCACAAGATCGGACCGTTGTTCGCGGATACGGAAACGGACGCGGACATCCTGTTCCGGGCGCTTGCCTCGACGGCGAAGGGAGAGACGGTGATCCTCGACCTTCCGGAACCCAACGACGCCGCGGCATCCCTCGCCGAACGGCACGATCTCTCGCCGGTGTTCGAGACGGCCCGGATGTACCGCGGGCCGGCCCCCGACCTTCCGCTGGCGCGAATCTTCGGGATCACGACGTTCGAACTGGGGTGACGATCCCCCATCGCGGAGCGCGACCCCTGTACGTCCGGCGCCCGACCGGCTAGGCGTCGAGCCCATCGGCATCGGGCGCGGGGGCATTCTTGGTCGTTCAACTGCTTTTCGGCGGGGCGGTCAGCCTCGTCACCATCGCGGTCCATGCGAGTGCGATGGCGGGAGTCACGTGGGCCCTGCGCCGGCACATCGCGCGGTACCAGGACCAGGGCGACCCCTATGTGGTGCTGCGGATGATCAGCGTCGTCACCGTGCTCAACGTGGCGCATGCGGCGGAGGTGGGCGTCTGGGCGATCGCATACCGGCTGGTGGGCGTCGCGCCGCCGGGCACCGACGCGTTCTATTTCGCGTTCGTGAACTTCGCGACGCTGGGATACGGGGACATCGTTCCCCTCGAGGCGTGGAAGATCATCGGGCCGATGACGGCGATGAACGGCGCCCTGCTCCTGGGGTGGTCGACGGCCGTGATCTTCGCGGTTCTCACTGCGAAGGGCGGCCTGCCGGCGCTGCCGGACCCGGGTCCGAAAACTTGACGATGGATGCACCTCCGAGCATATTGTGCGCTATTGGCATTTTTGTGCGATTAGCGCACAATATCCCCTCTACGATCGACGTTGCGGGGCGCGCCCCGGTCCGCGAGGATTGCCGGCGGACATGCGTTCGACGGGGAGGTTGACGTGACGGTTCGATCGGCAGTGGAGTGGCGGGCATGAGCCGGGACGTCTATCTCTGCGAGGGCTTGCGCACGCCCATCGGCCGCTATGGCGGCGGCCTCGCGCGGGTGCGTGCCGACGACCTCGCGGCCACGCCGATCAAGGCGCTGATGGCGCAGGTGACGACGGCGGACTGGGGCGCTCTCGACGAGGTGTTCCTCGGCTGCGCCAACCAGGCGGGCGAGGACAGCCGGAACGTCGCGCGCATGGCGGCGCTGCTGTCCGGGCTGCCGAAGGAGGTGCCCGGCACGACCCTGAACCGGCTGTGCGCCTCCGGCCTCGACGCGGTGGGCACCGCCGCCCGGGCGATCCGGGCCGGCGAGATCGACTTCGCCATTGCCGGCGGCGTCGAAAGCATGACGCGGGCGCCCCTGGTGATGCCCAAGGCGGGCGAGGCCTTTTCGCGGGCGACCGAGATCTACGACAGCACCATAGGCTGGCGTTTCGTCAACCCGGCGATGAAGAGCCGCTACGGCGTCGAATCGATGCCGGAGACGGGCGAGAACGTGGCGCGCGACTTCCAGGTGAGCCGGGAGGACCAGGACGCCTTCGCCCTGCGCAGCCAGAAGCGGACGGCGGCCGCCCTCGCCGCGGGCTATTTCGACGGGGAGATCGTCGCCGTCGAGACCCCGGGCGGCAAGGCGGGCCCGATCGTCGTGTCCGCCGACGAGCATCCCCGCGGCGACACGACGGCCGACCAGCTGGCCCGTCTGAAGCCCATCGTGCGGCCGGACGGAACCGTGACGGCGGGCAATGCCTCGGGCGTCAACGACGGGGCGGTCGCCATGCTTCTCGCCTCGGCCGAGGCCGTGCGCCGGCATGGCCTGTCGCCCGTTGCGCGGGTCAGGGGCATGGCGAGCGCCGGGGTCGAGCCACGCGTCATGGGAATCGGCCCGGTGCCTGCGACGCGCAAGCTCGCCGAGCGCCTCGGCGTGGCGATCTCCGACTTCGACGCCATCGAGCTCAACGAGGCGTTCGCCAGCCAGGCCCTCGCGGTGACGCGCGGGCTCGGCCTGCCGGACGACGCGGACCACGTGAACCCGAACGGCGGCGCCATCGCGCTCGGCCACCCGCTCGGCGCTTCCGGCGCCAGGCTGGCGCTGACGCTGGCCCGGCACCTGGACCGGTCCGGCGGCCGGCTCGGCCTCGCGACGCTGTGCGTCGGCGTCGGCCAGGGCGTCGCGCTGGCGATCGAGCGGATCTGAGACCCCCGGGCCTCGATGGCGAGGCGACGAGGCCGCAGGGCGGCCGAACGACAGGGACCGGGGCCATATCCCGGTGCCGCCACGACGGAGGAGCGGCCGATGGGCCTGATCTATCCCACCGGGAGCGCCGCAGCGCATCCCTCGAACGACTCGCCGGGGTACAAGAGCACGGCGCTGCGCCACCCGAAGCAGCCGCTCGTGCTGCTGCCGCATACGCTGTCGGAGATCACCGGGCCCGTCTACGGGCACGAGAGCGTCCGGCCGGGCGACAGCGACCTCACCCGGCAGCATGCCGGCGAGCCGCTCGGCGAACGGATCGTCGTGCGCGGGCGCGTCCTCGACGAGGACGGGCGTCCGGTGCCGAACACCCTCATCGAGGTCTGGCAGGCCAATGCGGCGGGGCGCTACGTCCACGTGAAGGACCAGCATCCCGCCCCCCTCGACCCGAACTTCACCGGGGCCGGGCGGATCGTGACGGATGCGGAGGGGCGCTACGAGTTCACCAGCATCAAGCCGGGCGCCTATCCGTGGCGGAACCACCACAATGCCTGGCGGCCGGCGCACATCCACTTCTCGCTGTTCGGGCCGTCGTTCCTGTCCCGGCTCGTGACGCAGATGTATTTCCCGGGCGACCCGCTGTTTCCGTTCGACCCGATCTTCAACTCCATCGGCGACGCGAGGGCGCGCGAGCGCCTCATCTCTCGCTTCGACATGGACACGACGCAGCCCGAATGGGCGCTCGGCTACATCTTCGACATCGTGCTGCGCGGGCGCGACCAGACCCCGACCGAGGAGCCCCACGATGACTGACGGCATCACCCCGTCGCAGACGGTCGGACCGTTCTTCGCCTACTGCCTGACGCCGAAGGACTATGGCGTCCGCGAGATCTTCTCGCCCGACGTCGCCGGTCCGGACGCGCACGGCGCGCGCATCCGCAGCGAGGGCCGCGTGCTGGACGGCGCGGGCGAG
>CAZJCW010000016.1:0-32518 GCA_964544365.1 uncultured Alsobacter sp. | reverse complement strand
CTGCGGCTGCCGCGGTATGAGATCGAACACAGCACCGATCACGAAAAACCTGCTGAAATGGCACTCGATTTGCAAAACGCGATTGACATTGCACGGCCTGGAACAGCTTTGCAAGTATCTGACGAATAACAACATTTGGTTGTTTTCTTCTCGCGCCCCACCCTGTTCGACTGACATGTCAGTGGTTGACAGGGCCGCTCGCCGACTTAGCCTGAACACAACGGTCGCAAGGCCGACATAACAGGGAGGAACCGATGCCCGTGACACCCGATCGTCGCCAGTTCATGCTCGGCAGCGCAGCCGCTGCGTCCGCCATCGCGATGCCCACGATCCTGCGAGCCCAGACGCTGTCCGTCCGCTGGGGCGAGCTTCTGGCCCCGTCGCACCCGCAGGTCCAGATGATCGAGCGCATCGCCAAGGCGGTGAAGGAGAAAACCTCCGGCCGCATCGACATCCAGATCTTCGCAAACGGCCAGCTTGGCAGCGGCAAGGACATGATGGAATCCGTCTCGGCCGGGGCGCTGCAGTTTACGACCGACGGCGCCGGTGCCCTCGGCGCCTTTCTGCCGCAGCTGACGCTCTTCGAAGCGCCCTATCTCTGGCGCGACGCCGCTCACCTGTCCAAGGCCAGCAGTTCGCCGATCTTCACGAAGATCAACGAGGAACTCGCCGCCAAGCGCAGCATGCGCATGCTCTCGGTCACCTATTACGGCAAGAGGCACCTCACGACGGGCAACAAGGACGTGAAATCGCCGGCCGACATGGCCGGCTTCAAGCTTCGGGTCCCGCCGGTCGATGTCTTCCGCGCCATGGCCGAAGCGTGGGGCGCACGACCGACACCGATCGCCTTTCCCGAGCTTTACCTGTCGCTGAGCCAGGGAGCCGTCGACGGACAGGAGAATCCTCTCCCGACCATCCAGAGTGCCAAGCTCTTCGAGGTGCAGAAGTTCCTCGTGCTCACCGAGCACATCATCACGCCCCGCATGGTCATCGTGAACGAGGGCTTCTGGAAGGGGCTCTCGGAGGCGGACCGCACCACCATGCGCGCAGCGATGGACGAGGCGGCCGCCTGGCAGGACAAGGAACTGCTCGGCCAGGAAGCATCGCTGGTGGCGACACTGAAGGCGGCGGGAATGACGGTCATCCAGCCCGATATCGCAGCCTGGAGCAAGCCGGTCCTGGCAACCGTGCCTGCGAAGTTCGAGGAACGTTGGGGCAAGGGATCCTTCGAGGCCTTGAAGGCGCTCTGATCATGCGTGCCGGCGCCCCGGTTTACCCCCGGGGCGCCGGCACGCAGCAGACACCCGCCCGGCATCGTTCGCGCACGTCAGGCACGCCATGATCGCCCTTGCCTCGGCCCTCGATCGTCTGATCAGGCTAGCAGCTGTGCTTTTGCTCCTGGCCTTGCTTGGATGCGTCGTGGTGGGGGTCGTCACGCGGCTGTTCAACCGGCCGGTCACCTGGTCGGAAGAAATGGCTCAGCATCTGCTGGTGTGGACGGGTTTCGTCGGCTGGATGCTGGCTTCCCGCAGGCGCAGCCACATCCGCATCACCGTGCTGATCGACAGGCTTCCCCGGTTCGCTCGGCTCGCCATGGAACTCGTCATTCAGGCCGGCGTCATCGTCTTTGCGGTGTGCCTCCTGTGGTTCGGCACACCCTTGATCCCGCGGAACTGGGACATCGAGTGGGTGAGCCTCGCATTGCCCTCCGGGCTTCTCTACCTGCCGATTCCGTTCGCCGCAGCGGTCCTGATCGGCCAGGCCATCGTGGATGGCATGCACGCGGTCTCCGGCCGCCCGAACGGCGATCCCGAGCCCGGAAGCCAGCCTCTATGATCACCACCATGAGTGTCATCCTGGGCGTTTGGTTCGTGGCACTCATGGCGGGGGTGCCACTTTTTGCATCGATGGGTCTGGTCGGCTTCGCCTTCGTCTGGTTCGCCGGCATTCCAGCTGGAATCATCCCTCAGAAGATCGCCAATGCGGCGAACTCCTTTCCACTCCTCGCTGCTCCGCTGTTCATCCTGATGGGCAACATCATGAACTCGGCCGGCGTGACCGACCGGATTTTCGCGTTCGCGACGGCATGCGTCGGCTGGCTGAGGGGTGGGCTATGCCATGCCAACATCCTGGCCAGTGTGATCTTCGCCGGAATGTCCGGCTCGGCCGTGGCAGATGCGGGCGGCGTCGGCACGCTCGAGATCAAGGCGATGAGGAAGGAAGGCTACGACGCCGAGACGGCGGCAGCCATCACGGCGGCTTCGGCGACGATCGGCCCGATCATCCCCCCCTCCTTGCCGATGGTCATCTACGGAGTATCGGCCGACGTGTCGATCGGGGCGCTCTTCCTGGCCGGCGTTATCCCGGGCCTCCTGATGGCCGGCGCACTGATGGCCATGGTCGCCGAACTGGCACGACGGCGCGACATGCCACGACACCCCTTCCCTGGAACGCGCGACCTTTGGATCGCCTACAAGCGGGCCCACTGGGCCCTGATGACCCCGGTCATCCTCTTCGGGGGAATGGTAGGCGGCCTCTTCACGCCGACGGAGGCGGCAGGCGTCGCCACAGTCTACGCGCTCATCCTTGGCCTTTTCGTCTACCGCGATTTCTCGCTGAACGACCTGCCGCGGCTTGCCGTCGAGACCGTGGAAACGGTCGGCGTGGTGCTCGCCCTCGTGATGACCGCCGCCGCGCTCGGTTGGTGCCTGTCGATCTCGCGAATTCCACAGACCTTCGGGCCGATGATCGTCGACCTCGTCGGCCACCCCCTGCTCTTCCTTCTTGTCGTGAATCTGATGCTGTTGTTCGTCGGTTGCTTCATGGAAGGGCTGGCGGCCATGCTGATCCTGATCCCGATCCTGACGCCCGCGGCAGCTCAGTTCGGGATCGATCCGATCCAGTTCGGGCTCATTTTCGTGCTGAACCTGATGATCGGGACCATCACACCGCCCGTGGGCGTCGTCCTGTTCGTCACATCGAAAATCGCTGGCATAAGCCTCGAGGCGATCTCGCGCGCCATTGTGCCATGGCTGATCCCGCTATTCGCCGTTCTGGCCGCCATCACCCTTTGGCCGCCACTCACGACCTTCCTTCCCCAACTCGTTATGGGGCGCTAGACCGTGGTTTAATTCGGCGGCAGCCAGGCAGCCGTCTGGCGGCTGCCGATGCGGGTGGAGCGTTGAGCTCGACCGGGCATTAAACGCTTCGAGGATCTCGCAGTCCGAAGCCCCGGCCGTTGACGACCCCGTGGTGTTGTTGGATCAGGACGACGACCGCACCGCGCCATATCCGCCGGGAGCGGAATCCGACCCGCGCTTCGGCATGCTCGATCCGGCGCCTGCCCGGATAACGCTCATCGGGTCACGGCAGTCGCGTCGGCTCCCACACCGAACTCCTGCATCCGTCGAACGCACGAGATCGGCAACGGCTCAAGCGCGCCCTCGGCGGGGTGCCGAAGCCGTCGCGCGACGTTATCCGCTTGTTATTGCGACGGGCCTCGCTGCACGGCGGCCGCCGACGTTCATGACTGGCGCAAGATAACCGCAAGAGACGCGCAGGACGGCAATGCGTCCCGCGCGACAGCCCACTTCTTCCCGATCAACGGATCGGCGGAGCGAAGAGAATTCCGCCCGTCAGCCAATTCTGGTTCACGCCGCGCGGAATGCCCAGCTTCGACTGCGTCCCGAGGTTGCGCTCGAAGACTTCGGAGTAGTTGCCGACGGCCTTGATGACAGCCGCGGCCCAATCGCGCGACAGGCCTATCTGCTGGCCGAAGTTTCCGTCCTGACCCACGAGCCGACGCACGTCGGGTTTCGTGGACTTCAACGCGTCCGGGAGGTTGCGAGAGGTGATGCCCGCCTCTTCTGCATTGATCAGCGCAAAACCGACCCACTTCACGACGGTGAACCACTGAAAATCGTCGTTGCGGACGACGGGCGCCAGCGGCTCCTTCGAGATCACGTCGGGAAGCACCAGATGGTCGGTGGGGACGTCGAGCTTCAGTCGCTCACCGTAAAGCTGCGAAATGTCGCTCGACAGCACATTGCACGTGCCAGCCTTGTATGCGGCCAGCGCCTCGGCGGCGTTCGAAACCTTCACGGCTTCGAACTTCATCCCATTGGCGGAGAAGTAGTCCCCGAGATTGTCGTCCGTTGTCGTTCCGGCCTGCACGCAGATCTTCGAACCGGTCAGTTCCAGGGCCGACAGCACGTTCCGGGACTTGGGCAACAGAAATCCCTGCCCGTCGAAATAGGTGACCACCGGGAAAGCGAGCCCCAACTCGGTCTCCCGGCTCATCGTCCACGTCGAGTTTCTCGAGAGAATGTCGATCTGGCCGCTTTTCAGGGCGTTGAAGCGCTCCGACGTCGAGAGGGGCGTGAACTTGACCTTGGTCGGGTCGCCCAGCACGGCGGCCGCCACGGCGCGACAGAAGTCAACGTCGAAGCCGGACGCGACGCCCTTGTCGTCGATCACCGAGAATCCAAGGACCCCCTGACTGATGCCGCAGTGGAGCAAGCCACGGTCCTTGACCGTCTTCAGGGTCTGCGCAGCGGCCGGAACCGCAAGAGCGAGTGCTGCACCGGCGAGGCCGATGGACAATGCGACGGTACGTCTAAAGACGGCGGCGAGCGGGGAAGCCGGCATGTGGATCACCTTCGGCGGTGCGTTTCATGGAAGACGGAGGCTGGCCGGAAGCAACAAACCCCGGGGCTCGGCCCCGGGGTCTGTTCGTTCCCGTCAAAGTTCGGCAGCTTGCCGAACGACGACCTTTGTACCCACGGGGATCCGTTCGTAGAGGTCGATCACATCGGCGTTGACCAGCCGGAAGCATCCGGACGATACGGCGGACCCGATCGTCCACGGCTGGTTCGTGCCATGGATCCTGTAGACCGTTCCCCCGAGGTACAGGGCTCGCGCACCCATGGGATTGCCCGGACCGCCAGCCATGAAGCGCGGCAGATAGGGCTGGCGCTGGATCATTTCGGGCGGGGGACGCCAGTCCGGCCACTCCTGTTTGCGCACGACCGCGACAAGGCCCTTCCACTGGAAGCCGTCGCGGCCGACGCCGATGCCGTATCGCATCGCCCGGTTGTTTCCCTGAACGACATAAAGGTAACGTTCCGCCGTGTTCACGACGATCGTCCCGGGTTGCTCGTTCGTCCGGAAGAAGACGGGCTGTCGCTCCCACTGGGGCGACAGGCGCTCCTCGGACGCAGACGGCTGGTACCCCGGCTGTTCCTCAAGATCCCATTCGGCATGAGGATCGGACGGCCTTTGCGGCTGTGCCGCCGCAGGCGCCGTCATTGCAACGGCCAGACCCATGGCCAGAAGCGCCGTTCGCGCCGTCGTTAGTGCCTTACTCTTGACCATTCGCAGCCTCTCGAGAGGGGATGGGTGAGACGAACCCGAACGGCACGGTGCGACAACGTCGTCGCGCCGGGCGGGCGGATCATTTGCAGCGCACGAAGACCATCGTGCCGTAGCGCTGGACGACCTCCGGGTCGCTGAAGCGCGTTGTGATGACGTCCTGCTCGTAAGCCAGGATCTCGCGGTCCCAAAGATCCCCGGGAGGACCATCAGGGCCGACAAAGGTCCGCCCGTCGGGCGCTACCTTCAACTTGAGCTCGAACAGATCCGCGCTGTCTGCCACATGCATCATCACGCCGCCGTTGGGGCCCCTCGTGATGACGTAGGGATTGCTGCAGGCCGCGCGAGCCTGGGGAAGGGTGCGGGCACGCTCCGTGTCCTTGTGATAGGCGCCGATCCCCCACTTGCCGACGAGTTGCTCAAGCGTGATCTTCGGCGGCACGGACGATGAACTCACGGACGGTAGCCCCATCATCCGTTCGTCCGATGCGCAGCCCGCCAATGCAGCCAGCGCTGCGGCCCCCATCGCCACCGGCAGGAATCTCCTGATGAGCCGCATCGTCCCCTCCCCCTCATAATCCGGCGTGCCCTTGGGCGGGCCGGACCGACACATTCACACCGGCAATGATGAGGCACTTGGCGTCATCGGTGCAATAGGTGTGTGCCTTCAAACCGTTCCGGATGTCAGTTGCCGGCCACTGCGTTGCATTCGCGCACCTTTCCGTCAAACCCGCGATACGTTCCGGTGCGCGGGTCGTAGCTGCGGTATTGTGTGCAGCCCAGCGCTCCGCGGGGAGCGCGCGTCGACGGAGTGGTGGCTGGAGAAGCACCGGCGGGCAGTCCGGCCGGCGTCATCGTAGACGGATCGGGCCGGCCGTCGTCGCCGACGACAGGACGACGAGCAGGCTCCAGCGCCGCCGTCACAGGCGTTGCCGAAACCGGTCGTGTTCGCGCCTGCTGCTGACCCGCCGTATCGATCGCCGGTGCGGCAGTGAGGTCCTGCCGAGGAGCCGATTTTGCTACCCCGGTATCGGGAGGGGTCGGAGCGGCGCTGGCATCCTGACGAGGAACGGGCACGAACGATGTCGCCGCCGGAGCGCGCTCGACCGGGAGAGTTGCACCGGGGGTCACCACCGCAACCGGGGCCGGCGGCGATGGCTCAGCAGCGCGGACGCGCGGCGCTGGACTTGCTTCGCGCGCGGCAAAGGTTGGGCCAACCTTCGCGCCATCGGTCGCAGGAGGCGGCACACGATGCTCCAGCGCACCGGCTGCGGCGAACAGGGCTGCCGTTATGCCGCCGACCCCGCATGCCAGGATCGCCAGCCGAAGCAAAACCCCGGTAATCGGATTCTCGGAGGATAAACGCTTCATCGGAACTGGACTGACAACTGACGTAGAACACGGGCCGGGCAAAACCGCAGAATGCCAAGCTCATCATTCCTTTGCACGATCCTCGCTTTCAGTTCAATAACCGCGATGCGGCCGTGCCACGACAGCCATGCCGACGTTGTCGCAGTCGGCTCCCGAGCAGCCAACCTCGCGGCCGTTCGCTCTTTGTCGAAGCCGCCCTTCCAAACCCCTTTGACAAGGCCGCCCGCAGCCCGTATCCGAGAGCTTACGGAGATGTGGCCGAGTGGCTGAAGGCGGCGGTTTGCTAAACCGTTATAGGGTTGTAAAGCCCTATCGAGGGTTCGAATCCCTCCGTCTCCGCCAATTTCGATACAGATCAAGAGGCCCCCGGGCCTCCTTCCCCTCGGCCCCTGCGTTCGGGCTGAACGTGCTCCGGCGAAAGGGCGGCTTAAGCTCGAACGTCGGCGCGACGCTGTCCGATCATGGCATTGTGTTCATGCGACCATGGAGTTGGTGCCCTTCACCAGCCATCTGGAATGCCCGGCGAACCTGTCCGATACTGACTGCAATACTCTTGATGCAGCGCGACTCGGAGTTTGCGTTCCATGAGGATCATGCTGGATCGGCTGTTGCGTTCTGCTGGCACGACCGCGGCCAAGGCGATCGTTGCGCTGCTGCTCGGTTTCGGGACGCCCGCAATCGCCGCGCCGGACGTCGGACCGATCTCGGAAAAGACCCGTGACGGCTTGACCGTCAGGGTCGGTCTGCCAGGACCGGCGCAGGTCCAGGCCATTTTCGGCGTTCCCGTGCTCGACAAGGGGATACAGCCGGTCTGGGTGGAAATAACGAACTCTTCGCCCGATTCCGTCTGGTACCTGCCTATCACGACCGATCCGACCTATTACTCGCCCGCCGAGGTCGCCTATCGCTTCCGGCAGGCCTTCAGGACCGCCGAGGACGCCGCTCGCGACGCGGTGTTCGAAGCCAACCGGATGCCGCTTTTCGTCCCGACCGGAGCGACTGTGTCGGGCTTCGTGTTCACGCATCGCGAAGATGGACTCAAGTTCCTGTCGTTCGGCATTCTCAAGGGAAGGGAGCCGCTGGTTTTCCCGTTCATCCTGCCTGTCGCCAATTCGGCCGACGCGGGCCGCATCGCGCAGGTGATGGGCCGGTTCTCGCCCTCGGACCTGAAGAATGTCGACCTCGACGCTCTGCGTGCCCAGCTCGAGGCGCTTCCGTGCTGCACGGGCAACGCAGCGGGGACCAGTCAGGGTGATCCTGTCAACCTCGTCATCGTGGGGAACGGCCTCGCCACCTTGTTTCCGTTCGTGCAGCGGGGTTGGCGCTTCGCGCAGCGGCTCGGAATCGAAAGCGGTGCCCAGATGGCCGTCGACTTCATGCTGGGACGAGAGGACGACACGGCACCGGTGAGTCCCCTTTACCTGTTAGGTCGCCACCAGGACCTCGCCATCCAGAAGGCGCGCAACACGATCAGTGAGCGCAACCACCTGCGGCTCTGGCTTACGCCGCTGATGTTCGAGGGAAAGAACGTCTGGGTCGGACAGGTCAGCCGAGACATCGGCGTCGAGTACACGACGAAGTCGTGGTACGGCACAACCCACAAGATCGACCCGCAGGTCGACTTCGACCGCGAGTATCTGCTGCAGGACCTGATGCTGGCGTCTGCCGTCTCCCGCTTTGGCTATGTGCGCGGAGTGGGACCCTCCAAGCTGCCCAACCCGCGCACCAATCTCACGGGCGATCCGTATGTGACGGACGGATTGCGGCTGGTCGTGATCCTGCGGGATCCGGAGCCACCCGGGCAAGGGATCGAGGTCCTCCCCTGGGAGAAACCGAACTGACGCCGACGGAAAACACCGGGGGGCTTTTTCCCGAGCATCCCTGACTGTTGCTTCGGTGAACGCCGAGCGCCTGCCTGAAGGCCCGTGACTGGCGGGTCACCACTTTTCCTCAGGACGGGCGTTCGCGACGGTGTCTTGAACGCCCGCCTGTGCCGGCGTCGCGGCGACGCCGAGGGCGCTGTGCAGGGGAAAGGCCAAGGCGACGCGCCAGCCAGCCTCATCCGGCGTGACCGAAACTCGTCCGTCGAGTTGGCGCACCACGCACAACTCGACGATCTTGAGCCCGAACCCGGGCTCGTGGGACGTTGAGACCTTCGTGCCGCCCTCCTGCCAGGACAGGTGCAGAAAACCGTCAGCGACGCTCCACTGGACCGCAACGGTACCCGACGGCGAGGTCATTGCACCATGCTGCCTCGCGTTGGAACAGAGCTCCTGCCAGACCTGAGCAAGGCTGGTCGCCGTCCTCGCGGTCAAGAGAACCGGCGGTCCGTCCATCGTGACGGGCACTCGCTCGGCCGAACAGACGGATTTGAGAAGGCTTTCCAGTGAAACGCCTTCCCACCTCGCTTCGCTCAGGGCCTCGTGCGCGCGGCTCAGGGCTGCGATGCGGCCGGAGAGCGCGGCTTGTTCCGATTTGCTCTTCACCGTCCGCAGGGCCATCGACTGGACGATCGAGAGAGTATTCTTCACCCGATGGTCGAGTTCACGCAGGAGCCGGTCGGATTTTTCACTGGCTTCGGAGAAAGCCTGCTGTGCGGCCGCAACTTCCGACACCTTGAGGCTGAACGGCCTGAGCGGTCGGTGGGCGCTCATCAGCCGGGCATTTTCTGCCAGGGTCGAAAGCTCTCCACCGATCAGGCGGCCGTACGCCCACGCACCGACAAGCGTTGCGAAGATGACGAGTGCTGCGATGAAGCCGAGAAACCAGTAGAGCTGGCTGACGGGAGCGTTGAGGACATCCTCCGGCACGCTGACAACGGTCGTCCAACCGTGCTGGCCGACCTGAAACACCGTGTGGACCGAGACACCGTCCAAGGTGACAGAGCGAAGAACCCCGCTTCTGGCGCGCCCGATGGCGGCCGCAAGATCACCGGTCGCGGCCCTGCCCACGAAGCGTTCGAAGTCCCTTGTCCGGGCGATGACCCGCAAGTCGGAGCCGACCACGGCAGCCAGCCAGCCCTCCTCCGCCAGCGAGCCCAATCGCAATTTTTCGATTATTCTTTCGGGAGTTACTGCCATCGAAAGAAGGTACGCCACGCGGTCCTGCATGACGATGGGCATGTCCACGGTGACATAATGGCGCTGGCCGGCTGCGCCGACATAGAGATCCGTGGCCACAGGCCGGCGCGTATCTATCGCTCGCCGGTCGGCCCTCAGAAGGACAGGATCCTGCGTCGTCGGCATCGGCGTCGTGCCGTACGGCACGATCGTATTGATGATGTGCTTTCCGGAGAGATCTCGCAAAGCAATTGCAGCCGTATTGTCTCGCGCCACTGCCATGGCCTGCTCGCGAAACTTGGCGAAGTCGCCGACCTCGAGCGATGGAGACGCCGCCAGTGCCTGCAATGCTTTCGTCAAAGCGGATAGTTCAGCGTCAACGTCCTGCGAAAACTCCTGAACGATACTCGAAGCCTGCGATTCCACGCGCCGCTGCTCGGCCCGCGCGAGGTTCACGCCCACGACCCACACGGCGATCGATGCGGGCAGGAAACAGATAAGGCCAAAAATGATGAGATGTACACGAAGCTGATAGCCTCGCTTTGGCTTGACCTTAAGCGCATCCATTACATGTCAGCTCAGCCTGAAAAGTGAATTTTCAACGCGTTCTGTAATTGTGTACAATAATTACTCGTCCCACAACACGCGAGTGGGGCGTCCGTTTCGGCAAGACGGGGGCAGACGACGTGCAGCGGACGCACGTTGTCCGGCGAAGACGCACAACGGACGTCAAGTCCGATGCCAGAAAGACGCGCCGGAACAAGCCCACGATGCAAGACCAAAAGGGGACAGCGAGTCGCACCTCCCCGTGAGCGTCCTGCCGCCGAGCGAGGCATGCGGCTGCACGAGGCTGAACGTCGAAACGACTGCTGGTCGCCACAACCAAGCGGCGGTCAGCGGACCGAAGCCCGGAAATCGTGCCGCCTCCCCGGATCGCCATCTCGCCGTCGGTTCGGAAAAGTCCGGCCGGCCGGGCGACAGGCCAATGTCCGGCGCGGCGACCGCATCCACTCCGAAGGGTCGTTCCGATGGCCCCTCGGAAGGGTCCTTTGCTGCATTGCGGAACGATGGGCGCCGCTCACCCGTTTCCCGGACGAAAGCGGAGCAAGCGAATGGTGGACAAGGGCAGGCCTGTTGAGACGGTCTTCGCCGTCGAGGACACGTCCCCGCCGGTGCAGAAGGGGATCTGGCGACCCTTCCGGGCGATGGCGTCCGGCTTCTGGACGGGCGACACAGCGCGCGCGGCCTGGTTCTTCACGGCCGCGATCGTCCTGCTCATCCTCGCCAACATCGCCCTGCAGTACGGAATCAACCGGTGGAACCGGTGGTTCTTCGACGCGCTTGAGGCCAGGGACGGCGCACAGGTGCAACGGCAGATCCTCGTGTTCCTGCTGCTGGCCGGCACGGCGGTCGGGCTCATGGTCTCGCAGGTGCATGCGCGATTGCTGATCCAGGCCCACTGGCGACGCTGGCTGACCGCAAAGCTGGTCGGGGAATGGCTGTCCCGGCGGCGCTTCTACCAGCTCAACATCGTCGCGCCGGATATCGACAATCCCGAGTTCCGGATGACGGATGACGTTCGCTTCGCCATCGACCCGCTGGTCGACTTCGCGATCGGCCTGTCCAACGCGGTGTTGATGGCGGCGGTCTTCGTCGGGGTCCTGTGGACGGCCGGCGGCGGCATCGAGGTCTTCGGCCTCCACGTGCCCGGCTACTTCGTCGTGTGCGCGGCCGTCTACGCGCTCCTCACATCGGGCCTCATGGTCGTGCTCGGCCGCCCGCTGGTCCTGCGGACGGCGGACAAGAACGCGGCCGAGAGCCAGGTACGGTTCGAACTGGTGCGCACCCGCGAGAACGCGGAAAGCATCGCGCTCATCGGCGGCGAGACCGACGAGCGAGCGGCGATCGAGGAGTCCCTCGCGACGACGCTGCGGCGGTGGCGGGGCGTGGCGGCGCAGCAGGCCAAGATGACGGTGATCATCCATGGCAACACGACGCTCGCGCCCGTCCTGCCGCTGCTGCTCGGCGCGCCGAAGTACCTCGCCGGCACGATGTCCCTCGGCGAGCTCATGCAGATCGCGGCCGCCTTCGTGCAGGTGCAGTTCGCCTTCAACTGGCTCGTGGAGAACTACATCCGCTTGGCCGAATGGCAGGCCTCGGCACGGCGCGTGGTCGATCTGCATCGCATCATCGTCGAGCTCCCGTCCGATGCCGACGGCGGCGACGCCATCCGGATCGGCACGAGCCCGGACGGGGCGCTGCACCTGCGCGACCTCGTCGTCGCCCATCATTCGGGACGCGTGGTGATCGACGCCGCCGAGGCCGCGTTCCAGCCGGGCGAGAAAATCCTGCTGCGCGGCGATTCCGGCACCGGCAAGTCGACACTGATCCGAGCGATCGCCGGGCTATGGCCGTGGGGGTCAGGCGAGGTGCTCCTCCCGGCCGGCAGTGACCTGATGTTCGTCCCGCAGAAGCCCTATGTCCCCAACGGCACCCTGCGGGATGCCCTGCTCTATCCGCGGCACGGCGCCGACATTCCCGACCAGCTGCTGCTGGATGCGCTGCACCGCTGCGGCCTGCGGCGCCAGTCGGGTTCGCTCGATCGCGAGGAGCGCTGGGACAAGGTGCTCTCGGGCGGGGAGCAGCAACGCCTCGCCTTTGCAAGGCTTCTGGTTCACAAGCCGGCCATCGTCGTCATGGACGAGGCCACGTCGGCGCTCGACGAGGCCGGCCAGGATTCGATGATGTCGCTCTTTCGCGACGAACTCTCGGCAGCGATGCTGCTGAGCGTCGGCCATCGGCCCAGCCTGGAGGACTACCACGACCGCGTCATCGAGCTGACCAGCCGCGCCAAGGGCGCGGTCATCGCGGATCGCCCGCCATCGGGGCCGGGAGTCCTCGGCGGGCCGAAGAGCATCATCCGCAAGATCCTTCGGCCGAAGTCGCAGGCTCCGGCGGAATAGGAGGCCCGGCAAGCCGATCGCGGGGCGCGATCGTCCTCTTCCTCAGGCGGACGGATCGGGGCAGTGCGAGCGCCTGGTCAACGCTAGCGGAACCAGAAGTTGTCTTCCCAGTAGTCGCGCCGCGGCACGCAACGCGATGCGCTTCGGCAGCTGGCGGAGTCGCGCGTGCGCAGCGGCGACGGGGCCGCCACCTCGTTGATGCTGCAGAACCGGCCGTCCGCCACGTAGCGGTCGAAGACATTGGGGCCGGTGCCCAGGATGATCGCGCCACGCGCCCGCACGAGGTCACCCACCTGCTGACAGGTCATCGTCAGCGTATCGGGCCGGCGCTGCGCCGAGGCAGGCCCGGTCGCCAAGACCAGAGCCACGGTGAAGGCCGACATGGCTGCCACGCCCCGGGACTTCCCGCTCCAGAGGTTTCCTCTTTGCCTGGTATCGCCCTGCAATGAGATCGTCATCGGCAGCCCTCCACCCGTCCGCATTCCGGCCCTGCCCCAATATCGGGCCTCGCAGCCACGGACGGAAGAGGCATTCGTCACCGAAAGTTCCCTTCGCCGACTGTTCGGCCGACGAAAGACGGCGTCATCGTCCGCGCTCCGCCGTGGCGTGAGGCGGGCTGGCGGGCATGGAGCGGCGGTCTCGCCGGGATCGTCCGCGGCATGGTGCGACGGACCCTGGGTCCCCTGCCCGACCGGCCTTGACGGCCGCCGGGGACGAGGGGAGCTGATCGAACCGAGGGAAAGGAGGACGGTCCGACCCCGACCGGTCCGTCAGTGGTGGCGGGAGAGCCAGAGGCGGGCTTCGCGCTGGGCGGCGGCGATCTCCGCCGCCGACATCTCGGTCGCGAGTTCGGCACGCAGAGCGACCGCTTCGGCGCAACCGCGCATGGCGGCGATGTTCAGCCATTTGTGCGCGGTGACGCGATCGACCTCGACGGTTCGACCCGCGGCATACATCACGCCGAGTTCATAGAGGGACCGGCCGTCGGTCTGGAGATCGGCCACTTCGGACACCGGCATCTCGTACGTTGCCATGACAACACTCCCATAATGCGCCGCCCCGTTCTGGGACCGGGCGCCGACGGTTCCCGCCGTCGTGAGAGCAATTTGAGTCGATGTTGTTTGAATCCGTCCCTAACAAAGACGCTAAACGTGCCGTCAGTAAAGATGAACGGATCGAAACCTTACCGATAGCTGAAGTTATCGTGCCGGATCGTCTTGATGTCATCCCGACCCGGCGCGCCGCCGGGTCGGGATGTGGCGCACTCAGCGGGCCTTCTGGCCGAAGAGGATGGCCTGGGCATCCTTGTCATAGGCCACGTTGGTGCGGGCCTCGGCCTTCACCGCGAGCCCGCGCTGGACGGCAGGACGGGCCTCGACGGCATCGATCCAGCGCTTGAGGTTGGGGAACTGGGCGATGTCCTGGCCCTGCTTCTCCCAGCCGCGCGCCCATCCGATGCAGGCCATGTCGGCAATGGAATAGTCGCCGGCGAGGTACTCGTGCTCGGCGAGACGACGGTTCATCACGCCATAGAGGCGGTTCACCTCGTTGGTGTAGCGATCGATGGCGTAGGGCACCTTTTCAGGCGCATAGATGCGGAAATGGTGACACTGGCCGGCCATCGGGCCGAGCCCGCCCATCTGCCAGAACAGCCATTCGTCGACTGCGACGCGGCGGCGCTCGTCGACGGGGTAGAACTGTCCGGTCTTGCGGCCGAGATACTGCAGGATGGCGCCGGACTCGAAGATCGAGATCGGTTCGCCGCCTGGGCCATCGTGATCGACAATGGCCGGAATCCGGTTGTTCGGGGCTATCCTGAGAAACTCGGGCCTGAACTGCTCACCCTTGCCGATGTTGACGACATGCACGTCGTAGGGGAGGCCGCATTCTTCCAGCATGATGGATATCTTGTGGCCGTTGGGAGTCGGCCAGAAGTAGAGGTCGATCGGCTTCGCGCCTGTTTCAGCCATGGTCTTCTCCGCGGTTTCGGAGCGCGGACGCTACACAGCACGGGGTAGCGGCGGAAGACGGTCATCGCACACGGTCCGGTGAACGGCAGCCGGGGAAACCAAGGCCGCTGCTGTTGCGTTCCGGTTGCAAACCGGTGAGACATTCGACTCGATGCTGCGCCCGCTTGCCCTCCTTGCCGCGATCGTGCCGGCCTGCTTTCTGCAGGGCCCCTCCGCTCGCGCGGAGCCGCGGCCGCTTGCAGAGGCCGATGCCGGGCTTCGCGACCCGAGCGAGACGTCCGCCCTGCCCGAGGACGGCACGGTCGCGGCCCAGCGCGCGCACCAGCAGCGGATGAGGGGCTGCGCCCTGGAATGGCACGCGCGCAAGCGGGCCGGCAAGACCGAGGGCCAGACCTGGAAGGCGTTCAACACGGGCTGCATGAAGCGCTGAAGGCGCTCAGGCGAGCCGTTTCTTGAAGCCGGCGTGGCTGCGCGCGTAGCCATTGCGCTCGTAGAAACGGTGAGCGTCGACGCGCTTCAGGTTGGACGTGAGTTCCATCACGCCGGCTCCGGCGGCGCGAGCCCGCTCCTCCGCCCACGCGACCATCCGGGCGCCGATGCCAAGGCTTCGCAGGTCCGAGCGAACCTGCACGGAGCGCAGTTGCGCGTGCAGAAGGCCGCGACCGGTGAGCCCGGGGAGCAGGCTGAGCAGGAACGTTCCCACCACGACCCCATCGCGCTCGGCGACGCAGAGTTCATGGTCCGGATGCGCCCGGAGCGTCGCGAAGGCGGCGCGATAGTCCGCTTCCGACTGGGGCGTCCAGGCATCCCCGTGCCCTCCCGTCCCGTCGGCCGCGTGCAGTGCGACGATGGCGGGAAGGTCGTCCTCGACGGCGGGCCGGATCGCGATTGCGGCGCCCGGCGCCGGGCTTTGGGGGGCAGGCATGGTCGCCTCCGGGAAGCGAGCGGGCCGGATCGCCCTTCGAATCGTGACATCGTCCCCTATCTTGAGGACAAGGTCATGACGCATCCTGTCCAAAGGATTCCCGCCAGGTGAATATCCCCGAGTTCGCCGTCCCGGTGATCGCCTTCGTGCGCGAGCACGAGGCGTGGGCGCCCCCCGTCGTGTTCGCCCTCGCCTTCGGGGAATCGCTCGCGTTCATTGCGCTGCTGGTGCCGGCGACGGTGATCCTGTGGGGGATCGGGGCGCTGGTGGGCGTGAGCGGGATCGAGTTCTGGCCGCTCTGGCTGGCCGCCTCACTGGGTGCCGCGCTCGGAGACTGGGTGTCGTACTGGCTCGGCTACCACTACCACGACCGCATTGCGCGCATGTGGCCGCTCTCGAAGAACCCGGGCCTGCTGGCCCGTGGGCATGCCTTCTTCGAGAAATGGGGGATCGCGGGTGTCTTCATCGGGCGGTTCTTCGGCCCGCTGCGCGCGACCGTCCCGCTCGCCGCCGGGGCCTGCACGATGCCGCAGATCCGGTTCCAGATCGCCAACTGGTCGTCCGCCTTCCTGTGGGGCGCGGTGACGCTGGGCGCCGGGGCCATGGGCGTCGAGTCCCTGAGCAAGATGGGCTTCTAGCCCTTTCGCCGGGCAGGGCGACCTGCGTCGTCCACCGTCATCCCCGGGCCAGGCCCGCGGATGACGGCCTGGAGACGTGCCCCGGCCTGGATGGCCGGGCCTGGCCACGACGATGGGGAGGGGCCGCCGCAAGGCAAAAGGGCACGCGCCCTCAGATGCCCAGCTTCGCCTTCAGGATGTCGTTGACCGCCTGCGGGTTGGCCTTGCCGCCGGATTGCTTCATCACCTGGCCGACGAACCAGCCAAGCATGGTCGGCTTGGCCTTGACCTGCTCCACCTTGTCCGGGTTCGCGGCGATCACGGCGTCGACCGCCGCCTCGATCGCGCCGGTGTCGGTGACCTGCTTCATGCCGCGCGTCTCGACGAGCTGTCGCGGGTCGCCGCCCTCGGTCCAGACGATCTCGAACAGGTCCTTGGCGATCTTGCCGGAGATCGTGCCTTCGCCGATCAGGTCGACGATGCCGCCGAGCTGGTCGGCGGAGACAGGCGACGCGGTGACGTCCCTGCCCTCCTTGTTCAGCCGGCCGAACAGCTCGTTGATCACCCAGTTGGCCGCGGCCTTGCCGTCGCGACCGCGGGCAACCGCCTCGAAGTAATCGGCCTGGTCCCGTTCCGCGGCGAGCACGGCGGCGTCGTAGGGCGTCACGCCGTAGGCCGCGACGAAGCGCGCCTTCTTCTCGTCCGGCAGTTCGGGCAGCCCCCTGGCGAGGTCGTCGACATAGGTCTGGTCGAACTCCAGCGGCAGCAGGTCCGGATCCGGGAAGTAGCGGTAGTCGTGCGCTTCTTCCTTCGAGCGCATCGAGCGCGTCTCGCCCTTGCCGGGATCGAACAGGCGCGTTTCCTGAACGATGGACCCGCCGTCCTCGAGAATGCCGATCTGGCGGCGCGCCTCGTACTCGATGGCCTGGCCGATGAAGCGGATCGAGTTGACGTTCTTGATCTCGCAGCGCGTGCCGAACGGCTCGCCAGGGCGGCGCACCGAGACGTTCACGTCGGCACGCAGCGATCCCTCCTCCATGTTGCCGTCACAGGTGCCGAGGTAGCGCAGGATCTGGCGCAGCTTGGTGACGTAGGCGCGCGCCTCTTCCGACGAGCGGAGGTCGGGCTTCGACACGATCTCCATCAGCGCGACCCCGGACCGGTTGAGGTCGACGAAGCTCATCGTCGGATGCTGGTCGTGCAGCGACTTGCCGGCGTCCTGCTCGAGGTGAAGGCGCTCGATGCCGACGGTGATCTGGCCGCCGCTCTCCGGCAGGTCGACGATGACTTCGCCCTCGCCGACGATCGGGCTCTTGTACTGGCTGATCTGGTAGCCCTGCGGCAGGTCCGGGTAGAAGTAGTTCTTGCGGTCGAAGACCGAGCGCAGGTTGATCTGTGCCTTGAGGCCGAGGCCGGTGCGGATCGCCTGGCGCACGCACTCCTCGTTGATCACCGGCAGCATGCCGGGCATCGCGGCGTCGACGAGGGACACGTTGCTGTTGGGCTCGCTGCCGAACGTCGTGGACGATCCGGAGAACAGCTTCGACTGCGAGGTCACCTGGGCATGGATTTCCATGCCGATGACGATCTCCCAGTCACCCGTCGCACCCTTGATGAGCTTCTTGGGATCGAGCGTCCGGCTGTCGACGAGGGCGTTCATGGCGGGCTCCGGCGTGGCGGCCCCGGCGGGACCGCGGTGTTGCCTCCGCTTTTGGTTCGTCCGTCCGGCACGGTCAAGCCCCCAGGCCGGGCCCGGCAGCGGCCATCGGGCCGGGGACCGTCGAAAGCGGGCCTCAGTCGATCTCGTCGCGGCGCGGGCCGCCGGGGGTCCGGTAGAAGAACGGCACCGGGAGCCGAGGCGAGAAGCCGGCGTCGAGGCGGGCCATCAGTTCGGCCAGGATGACGCGCGTGATCGGCGGCATCTTCAGCTTCGGCGCGTCCTTCAGGTCGATCCAGGTGAGTTCGACGAGTTCCGCCTCGGGGCTCACGACCCCGTCGACGCGATGGGCGATCGCGTCGGCGTCGGCGACGAAGAAGCGCGTGTCGAAGCGGCGGGGCCGCCCGGTCGGGGTGATGGCGCGGGCGATGAAGTGCAGGTCCTCCAGCACCGGAAAGACGCCGTGGGCGGCGAACCGTCCCCAGGGGCCCTCGCCGTCCACGTCCGGTGGGCCGTGGTCGGTGGTGCCGAGCAGGATTCCCGTTTCCTCGAAGGTCTCGCGGATGGCGGCCATCGCCAGCGCCCGGGCCCGCTGCGCGCTGGGGCGCTGCACGTGCTCCAGGAGGCGTCTCTCGACGAGCGCATCCAGCGGTCCTGCGGCGACCATGCTGCGGTCACCGGGTTCGATCCGTCCGCCGGGAAACACGAAAAGTCCCGGCATGAACTTCAGCCCCTCGTGCCGGCGGCCCATCAGCACCTTCGGCTCGCGCTTGGCGCGGTCGAGGATGATCAGGGTCGCGGCGTCCTTCGGGCGCTGGTAGGGAGCCGCCTGTCCCGGCGGCATGGGCGCCATGATCTCGTTGAGCGAGTAGTTCATGGCCGTATCAAGCCTCCTCGGCATGCGGTCGCAGCGCCGGCATGTCGTCGCCGTCCGGGTGCGTGCCGAAGCCGTGCATGCGCAACGCCCATTGCAGGGCGACGATGGCGCCCTTGATCGGCCGTATCATGGCCAACGACAGGACGATGGTGAGCGTCGGCCAGAGCCCGACATGCAGCCACAGCGGCCAGTCGCCGTGCGTCTCGGCGGCCAGCATGCCGCCGACGACCACATGGCCGACGACGGCAATGACGATGTAGGCGGGAAGGTCATCGGCGCGATGGTGGTGGAACGCCTCGCCGCACCGGTCGCAGGACGGCGCAACCGCGAGAAATCCGGCGAAGAGCCTGCCCTCGCCGCAATTGGGACACCGGCCGAGGGCTCCGCGACGCATGGCGAGCCAGCGGTCGCGCGGCGGATCCTGCGGACGGTGAAGAGGAAGGGGATGGGTCCGGTCGATCGGCATGATCAGCGTCCGTTCCTTCTGGTGTTCTTGCTTGCGTTCCGGCCCGCGGGCGGCCCCTTCGGGAAGCCCCCGCCGTCGCCGTCGCGCCGGCCGGTGCGGCCGACATTCCGGCTGCTGAAGCCCCGGCGGGCTCGCGGCGTCGTCGTCGCGCCCTCCGACAGGAGTTCGAAGCGGAGCGCGCCGGCGAGCGGCGCGGCCTCGACGAGGCGCACCGTCGCCGGATCGCCGAGGCGATGGGTTTCGCCCGTCCTGTCGCCGACCAGGGCATGCGCCGCCTCGTCGAAGCGGTAGTAGTCGGCACCCAGGGTGGAGGCCGGGATGAAGCCGTCCGCGCCGGTCTCGTTGAGGCGCACGAACAGACCGGAGCGCGTGACGCCGGTGATGCGGCCTTCGAACGTCGCGCCGATCCGATCGGCCAGGTGATGGGCGATCAGGCGGTCGACGGTCTCGCGTTCGGCCGCCATGGAGCGTCGCTCGGCTGCCGAGATCTTCGCCGCGATCTCGGGCAGTTCCGGGATCACGCCGTCCGGCAGCCCGTCGTCGCCGAGCTTCAGGGCGCGGATCAGCGCGCGGTGCACGATCAGGTCGGCATAGCGGCGGATCGGCGAGGTGAAATGGGCGTAGCGGCGCAGGTTGAGGCCGAAATGCCCATAATTCTCGTTGGCATATTCAGCCTGTGCCTGCGTGCGAAGGATGACCTCGTTGATCAGCGTCTCGTGCGCCGTGCCGCCGACACGGGCGAGGATCGTGTTGAAGAACGAGGCGCGCAGCGCGCCCTTTGCCGTCATCTTGATGCCGACCGACGCCAGCACCTCGCCCAGGCCGCGCAGCTTCTCCAGCGAGGGCTCGTCGTGCACGCGGTAGATCAGCGGGGTGCGCTTTTCCTCCAGCGTTTCGGCGGCGGCGACGTTGGCGAGGATCATGAACTCCTCGATCAGCCTGTGCGCATCGAGACGTTCAGGCACGACGACACGGTCCACCGTGCCGTCCGGCTTCAGGAGGATCTTGCGCTCCGGCAGATCGAGTTCCAGCGGGCCACGTTCGCCGCGCGCCTTGCGGGTGCACGCATAGGCTGCCCAGAGCGGCTTCAGCACGGGCTCGAGGATGGGCCCCGTCGTGTCGTCCGGATGCCCGTCGATGGCGGCCTGCGCCTGCTGGTAGGCGAGCTTGGCGGCGGATTTCATGAGGATGCGATGGAAGGAATGGCGGCGCTTCACGCCGTCCCTGTCGAGCACCATGCGCACCGCGAGCGCGGGGCGGACTTCCAGAGGACGCAGCGAGCACAGGTCGTTCGAGATGCGCTCGGGCAGCATCGGCACGACCCGGTCGGGGAAAGAGGTCGAGGTGCCGCGCTCCTGCGCCTCGCGATCGAGCGCGCTGCCGGGCGTGACATAGGCGGCGACGTCGGCGATGGCGACAGTGACGACGAAGCCTCCCTCGTTGGCGGGATCGTCGTCGGGAGCGGCGTGGACGGCGTCGTCGTGATCCTTGGCGTCGGCGGGGTCGATGGTGACGAGCGGCAGGGATCGCCAGTCCTCCCGGCCACCGCCCAGCGTCGCCGGCGCGGCCCTGGCCGCCTCCGCCAACGCCTGCGGCGGGAACTCCATCCGGATGGAGTGCATGTGGATGGCGACAAGGCTGATCGCCTTCTCGCTCTTCAGGGAGCCGAGCCGCTCCACCACCTTGCCCAGCGTCAGGTCGAAGCGACCCCGCTTCGCCAGGCTCACCGAGACGAGGTCGCCGTCGGCGGCGCCGTTCTCGTCCCCGACAGGGATCGGAATCTCCTTGCCGAGCTGGCGCTTGTCGACCGGCGCGATGGACCCGCCGCCGCCGGGCAGCGCCCGGAAGACGCCGACGACCTGCGCCCGGGACCGGTCGACGAGCTTGATCAGTCGGCCCGCATAGGCCGCTCCGCCTTCGCCGGCCTCCTCGACCCGCACGAGCACCCGATCGCCGACCCCCGGCACCGGCAGGCCGGGCTTGAGCTTGCGCGGAAGGCGAAGGGCAATCCGCGGCGGCTTGCCGCGGGCAACCTCGTCCCATTCGACGGGGGTGGCGACGAGGTCGCCGTCGCGATCGCGGCCGGTCACGTCCGCGAGCACCACCGGCGGCAGGCCGCCCGCCTTGTGGAGCGCCTTCCCCGAGCGCGAGAGGACACCATCGTCCTCCAGCTCCTTGATCAGCCGCTTCAGCGCGATTCGTCCCCCGCCCTTGATGCCGAAGGCGCGCGCGATCTCGCGCTTCCCGACCTGACCGGGCTCGCTGCGGATGAATTCGAGGATGTCTTCACGCGAGGGCAGCGTATCGCCGCCGCGCATGGCGTGGGGGTCCTTGGCCACGGTCGTCCTTTCCGTTGTTCCCTATGTGGCCCTTTTGGCCGCCGGATTCCACCCGGAATCGGACGGACGGGGGCTGGCGCCATCCGGTTCGAGGGCCGCATGCCGACGGTCGCGGCAACCGGCCACTGGCCGATGGCCGCTTGCGCGCGGTTGCGTGCCTCCCTCCCGGCCATCGGGCGAGGTTCGCCGAGGCGGCGACAGCGCTTTCGCGACAGTGTGGCTCCGGCCAGGCTGGAACCGTTGACTTGACCCGCCAACACCCCCGTGACACGAGTTCGCGCCTGGCAGGAGAAGCCGCGTCCGATGTCGATCGTCCAGTCCATCCGCAAGCAAATCGTGCCCATTCACCGCGAAGGCTGGCCGTTCGTCGGTGGTTTCGCGGCCGCCGCGCTCGTTCTCGGCTACATCGCGAGCCCTCTGGGCTGGATCGGGTGGATCCTGACGGCGTGGTGCGCCTATTTCTTCCGCGATCCGCCGCGCACGGTGCCGGTCCGCGAGGGCCTGGTGATCTCCCCGGCGGACGGGAGGGTATCCTCGATCCTTTCCTGCGTGCCGCCGGCCGAACTCGGCCTGTCCGATACACCGCTGACGCGGGTATCGATCTTCATGAACGTGTTCGACTGCCATGTGAACCGCGCGCCGGTGGCCGGCAGGATCACCACGGTCGTCTACCGGCCGGGCCTGTTCCTGAACGCGGAACTGCACAAGGCAAGCGACGACAACGAGCGCAACGGGTTGGTGATCGAAACCGTCGCCGGCCAGCGCTACGGCGTGGTGCAGATCGCCGGCCTCATCGCACGGCGGATCGTGCCCTTCGTGAAGCAGGGCGACAGCCTTGCCGTGGGCGAGCGCTTCGGCCTGATCCGCTTCGGCTCGCGGGTCGACGTATACCTGCCCGACGGCGTCAAGCCGCTGGTCGGCGAGGGCCAGAAGGCCATCGCCGGCGAGACGGTGCTGGCCGATGCGAAGGCGGCTGACCCCGCCCGCTCCTTCCGGACGCTCTGACGTCCCGTCAGCCGGAACTCGAGTCCCGGAGCGAGCGGTCGAGCCCGCGCAGCAAGGCCAGGACGACGTCGATGGTGGGCGTCGACACGCCGGTCCCGCGGCCGAGGGCCTGAAGCTGGCCGAGGATGGCATCGACTTCGAGCGGCCGCCCGGCCAGAGCGTCCTGCAGCATCGACGAGGGACCGGTCGACGACTGACCGGGGACGATCAGGGCCTCCGGGTCGATCTCGGCCCGCAGGTCGATCCCCTGCGCCGCGCCGACGTCAAGGGCCTCGCGCACCATGGCGCGGCCGACATCCGCAAGCCCCTCGACCGGCGCCGTCGGCCCGTCCTTCGAGCGCGTGAGCGCGCTGATGGGGTTCCCGCTGACATTGCGCATCAGCTTGCGCAGGACCTCGTGACGGATATCCGGGACTGCCGTCGCCTGAAGCCCGGCAGACGCCATGAGATCGGCGACGGCCCGCAACCGCTCGGACATGCCGCCGTCCGGTTCGCCGACCGGCCAGCGGTTCGCTTCCCGGTGGTGGACGACACCCGGCCGGATGACCTCGTTGCCGGAGTAAACCACCCCGCCGATCGCCCGCTCCGGCCCGAACCGACGCCACAACGCACCGTCCGGATCGACCGGCAGCATCGGGCCAGGATCCGCAGTGGCGTGACGCCACCACCAGGGGATCCCGTTGGCGATGAAGACCGCCGCGCCCGAGGGGTGCACCAGACGGGAGAGATTGTCGGCGTGCGCGGGCGTCGCGGTCGCCTTGAGGGTCACGAAGACGACATCCTGCGGGGGGAGCGTCGCGGGGTCGTCCGTCGCCGCGGCCGGGCGCCCGCCCACGTCGCCGCCTGCCGTCTCCAGCAGGATTCCGCGCTCCCGGATCGCGGCGAGATGGGCGCCGCGGGCAACGATGGACACCTGCGCCCTGCCGTCCGCCACCAGCCGGGCCGCGAGATGGCCGCCGATGGCCCCTGCCCCGTAGACACACACGCGCATGACGATCCTCCGCCGGCGGGAATGCCCGCCCTTCGCCACCATGCTAGCAGGTCGCCATGACGCGGCATCCGGCGTCGATGCAGCCCTGCTCCCCGGCTTGTGGGCGAAAGCCCGCACGCCTATGCTCCGCCGCGACGAAGGACGTTCGATGACCGATCTCTTTCCGCCGTTCGAACCCGGCGACGAGCCGCGCCGCCGCCGGTTCAAGCCGGTGCCGATGCGCGTGCTCCTGCCCAATCTCGTGACGCTGCTGTCGCTGTGCGCCGGCCTGACAGCGATGCGTCTCGCCATCGAGGGTCCGGACAAGCTCGACCGCGCCGTCTATGCCATCCTCATCGCAGCCGTCCTCGACGGCTTGGACGGCCGGCTCGCGCGGCTTCTGAAGGGCACGTCGCGCTTCGGCGCGGAACTCGACTCGCTGGCCGACTTCGTCAGCTTCGGCGTCGCGCCCGCCTTCATCCTGTACACGTTCGGCCTGCACGACATCCTCTCGCTGGGCTGGATCGTCGCGCTGCTCTTCGCCATGGCCTGCGCCCTGCGGCTGGCGCGCTTCAACGTGATGATCGACGACCCGCACCGGCCGGAATGGCAGAAGAACTTCTTCGTCGGCATCCCGGCGCCCGCGGGTGCGCTGGTGGCACTGCTGCCGGTCTACCTTCACCTCGTCGGTTTCGAGCGCCCGCAGGGCTTCGCGGTGATCGAGGCGGGCTACGTGCTTTTCGTCGCTCTCATGATGGTGAGCCGCATACCGACCTATGCCGGCAAGACGCTGGGCACCCGCGTTCCGCGCGAGTGGGTTGTCCCGCTGCTGCTGGCCATCGCGCTCGCCATCGCCGTGCTGGTGATCCACACCTTCGTGATGCTGGTGGCGATCACGGCGGTCTACCTCGCGATGATCCCCTGGGGCGTGTCGAAGTTCCGGGCGCTGGAGCGGCAGGATCGTGCCCGGCGAGCGGAGGCCACGGTGGTTGCCGCCGCCGAGAGCCGGCCAGACTGATCCGGGGCGGCAGGCGCCCCCAGCGTCAGGGCTTCGCGCCTGCCTTCAGCAGCCGGTAGGTGATGGAATCCGTCAGCGCCTGGAACGAGGCGTCGATGATGTTGGGCGACACACCGACCGTCGTCCATCGGTCCCCGGCCCCGTCGCCGCTCTCGATCAGCACGCGCGTCACGGCATCCGAACCGCCCTGGAAGATGCGGACCTTGTAGTCCAGCAGTTCGAGCGGGGCGATGATGGACTGGTACTTTCCGAGGTCCTTGCGCAGCGCCACGTCCAGCGCGTTCACGGGACCGTTTCCTTCCGCCGCGGATATCAGCACCTCGTCGCCGATGCGCACCTTCACGATGGCCTCGGCCACCGTCACGAGCTCGCCGATGGCGTTGTAGCGACGCTCGACGTTCACCTTGAACCGCTCGACGGTGAAGAATTCCGGGACCTCGCCCAGCACCTTGCGCGCCAGCAGGAAGAAGGACGCATCGGCGGCCTCGTAGGCGTAGCCCATCGCCTCGCGCTCCTTGACCTCGTCGAGGAGGCGCCCGAGGCGGGGGTCGTCGCGGTCGATGGTGATGCCGACGCGCTCCAGTTCCGCCGCGATGTTGGACTTGCCCGCCTGGTCCGAGACGAGCACCAGGCGGCGGTTGCCGGTCGTCTCGGGGCTGACGTGCTCGTAGGTCCGCGGGTCCTTCAGCACGGCCGAGGCGTGGATCCCCGCCTTGGTGGCGAAGGCGGACGCGCCGACATAGGGCGCATGGCGGTCGGGTGCCCGGTTCAGCAGTTCGTCGAGCGAACGGGAGACGTGGGTGAGGCTGGTCAGTCCCTCGTCGGTCACGCCGATCTCGAAGCGGTCGGCGAAGTCGGCCTTCAGCTTGAGGGTCGGGATCAGGGTGACGAGGTTGGCGTTGCCGCAGCGTTCCCCGAGACCGTTCAGCGTTCCCTGGATCTGCCGCGCGCCGGCACGGACGGCGGCGAGCGAATTCGCCACCGCGTTGCCGGTGTCGTCATGGGCGTGGATGCCCAGCGGGATGCCGGGAACGGCATCCCTCACCTCGCCGACGATGCGCTCCACCTCGTGCGGCAGCGTGCCGCCATTGGTGTCGCACAGCACCACCCAGCGTGCCCCGGCCTCGTGGGCGGCCCGTGCGCAGGCCACCGCGTAGGACGGGTTCGCCTTGTAGCCGTCGAAGAAGTGCTCGCAGTCGAGCATGGCCTCGCGACCGGCGGCGCGGGCGGCCGCGATGCTGTCGCGGATGCCGTCGAGGTTCTCCTCCAGCGAGCAGCCCAGCGCGACATGGACATGGTAGTCCCAGGACTTGGCGACGAAGCAGATCGCATCGCACGACGCGTCCAGCAGGGCCGCGACGCCGGGATCGTTTGCGGCGGAGCGGCCAGCCCGCTTCGTCATGCCGAAGGCCGTGAAGCGGGCCTTCTTCGTCTGCTTCTCGGCGAAGAAGGCCGTGTCGAGCGGGTTCGCGCCGGGATAGCCGCCTTCCACGTAGTCCACGCCGAGCCGGTCCAGCATGGCCGCGACCTGACGCTTGTCCTCCAGCGAGAAGTCGACGCCTGTCGTCTGCGCGCCGTCGCGCAGCGTGGTGTCGAAGAGGTAGAGGCGTTCGCGCGACATCAGATGAGCCCGTAGATGCGCAGCGCCACCAGCACCGCGAAGACGATCAGAACCAGCTTCACCGCCATGAGGGCGAGCAGGCGGCGGGGGCCGAAGGGGGTCTTGCCGGTCGTCACCGCTTCAGCTCCCACGTGGTGACGGGGGCGCCCGTGAGCGGATCCTTGCCGTCCTTGATCGAGATGCCCATCGCGGCGAGTTCGTCGCGAAGGCGGTCGGATTCAGCCCAGTTCCTGGCCTCACGCGCCGCCGTGCGGGCGGCGAGCAGGGCCGTGATCTCGTCGTTGCGGCGCAGGGCCTCTTCCGCGTCCTGCCGCGAGCGGCCGTAGGACCGGAGATCGACGCCCAGGACATCGAGCATCGCGAGCTGCGTCGCCTGGTCGGTCGACTTCAGCAGGGATTCGTACTCGCTGATCGCCGCGTGGGTGTTGAGGTCGTCAGCCAGTGCGTCGATGAACGCCGGGGGGAGCCGTACGGCGGACGGATCGCCCGCCGGAGCGAACTCCAAGGCAGCGTACCAGTGGCGCAAGCGCCGCTCGGCCTCCTCCAGCGCCCGCACCGTCCAGTCGATAGGCTGGCGATAATGGGTCCGCAGCATCGCCAGCCGCAGCACCGGTCCGGGCCACGCCCGTCCTCCGAAGCGGTCGGTGGTCAGCAGCTCGCGGATGGTGAAGAAGTTGCCGAGGCTCTTCGACATCTTCTCGCCTTCGACCTGGAGGAAGCCGTTGTGCATCCAGACGCGGGCCATCACGTCGTGGCCGAAGGCGCAGCGGGTCTGGGCGAGTTCGTTCTCGTGATGCGGGAACACGAGGTCGATGCCGCCGCCGTGGATGTCGAACACCTCGCCGAGATGCTTCCAGCTCATGGCCGAGCACTCGATGTGCCAGCCCGGGCGGCCCCGGCCCCAGGGGGACGGCCAGCCCGGCTCGTGGTCCCGGGAGGGCTTCCAGAGGACGAAGTCCATGGGATCGCGCTTGTAGGGCGCGACATCGACGCGCGCGCCGGCCTCCATCTCGTCGAGCGAGCGGCGGGACAGGCGCCCGTAGTCGGCCATGGAGGGCACGGCGAACAGCACGTGGCCCTCGGCCGCATAGGCGTGGCCGGACGCGACGAGGCGCTCGATGATCGCGATCATCTCGGCGATGTGCTCGGTGGCGCGCGGCTCCACCGTCGGCGGCAGGCTGCCGAGGGCGGCGATATCCTCGCGGAAGATCGCGGCGGTGCCCTCCGTGAGGCGGCGGATCGCGGCGTTCAGGTCCTCGCCGGGGAAGTCACGCGCGGCACGCTCGTTGATCTTGTCGTCGACGTCCGTGATGTTGCGGACATAGGTGACGTGGTCCGCGCCGTACATGTGGCGCAGAAGACGGAACAGGACGTCGAAGACGATGACCGGTCGCGCATTGCCGATGTGGGCGAAGTCGTAGACCGTCGGCCCGCAGACATAGAGACGCACGTTCGACGGATCGAGGGGGACGAAGTCCTCTTTCGAGCGCGACAGCGTGTTGTAGAGCTTCAGCGACATGCGTCATCCCTCGCCTGGCTGGCCGGGGATCCGCTCCGATCGGGTTCAGAGAAAGACGGTTCCAGCCAGCGATAGCGCTAGCTGCAAATAATGGTGATCCCGTCAATCAGGCGATCGGTGGTCGACATGGCGCGCACCATGCTCCGCAAGGGTCGCTGCGTCAAGACATCGTCCCGCCGCCTCTCCGGACGCGTTGCCGGAGGTGTTGCACGGGACACACAGACGCCCGCCGACGCACGCGGGCAGGCCTAAGGTCGGTTGCGGCGCGGTCATCGGCAGCCTTACAGAACCGCCCCCGACGGTGCGGCGCGTGCGATAGCGCACGGCGGTCAGGATCCGCAACCGGTAGGGTCATCATTAACCTCATCGTTACGAAACGTTGAACATTGTCTTTCGACTTCAACTGAGCAGCCGCCGGATGACCGCCATGTCGCCTCGCTCCCTCCTCGCCGCCGCCGCCCTCCTCGTCTGCGTCGCCGCGCCGGCCACCGCGGCCGACCGCTCCTTCGTCATCCCGGCCAATGACGGCTACGGCATCGCCGATTGCCTGGGCGAAGGCGGAGCCTGCGGCCGCATGGTCGCCGACGCCTGGTGTGCGGCACAGGGCATGGGCAAGGCCCGCGCCTTCGGCCCCGCCGACGCGACGGAGATGACCGCGTCCCTGCGCACCGCGTCGCGCAGCAGCTCGCCGCAGGCCTATACCGTCACCTGCAACGAATAGCAGGGACCGTTCAGCCCGGGGGCGCCACGTCGCCCCGGGGACAGGTCCTGCAACCAGCCGGGTCCGTCGCCGGCCGGAACCCTCGTCCCGCATCGGCGTTCATTCCTCACCCCGCCGCAAAAGGAGTGAGGCCATGACGCATGATCCGAACGATCCGACCCTACGAGCGGCCGACAAGGACTACCGGACCACGTCGAGCGACTACGGCTCCCGGCCGATTGCCCGGTCTGCCAGCAACACCGGCGTGATTGGCGCGATCGTCGGCGTCCTCGCCATCATCGCGATCGTCTTCTTCGTGTGGCGCGGCTCCGACGACACCACCGGAAACATGACGACATCCAGCAGCCCCGGCATGTCGGCGCCGACGAAATCCGTGCCGGCAGCGCCGTCGACCGGCACAGCCGCAGTGCCGCCGCCGGCCGGTCCGGCAAGCCCCGCAGTGCCCGCCTCGCCGGATACCACCGGCACGACGACGACGGCACCGCGTCCGTAAGGTGACGACAACGGCCTGAACGACGGACGCCCGGCCCGCGCGGCCGGGCGCCCGCCTTCAGGGCCCGCCATGGGATGTCCGGCCCGAGCATCGCATCGGGACGCGCCGCGCGCCCCGAAAGACGTCAGAACTGGTCCTCGACCGCACCCTCGAGCGCCTCTTCCGTCTCCTTGCGCAGGGCCTCGCGCAACAGCGGCACGACGGCATGGACGTCGTCAGTCATGAGAATGTTGATCTCGAACCCCTCGCGCACGAAGCCGGAGCGGCGCATGTGCTGCAGGAGATCGATGAACGGATTCCAGAATCCGGCGATATTGGCGACCAGGATCGGCTTGCGATGCTGGCCGAGTTGCGCCCACGTCATCTGTTCGACGAGTTCCTCGAGCGTCCCGATGCCGCCCGGGAGCGCCACGAAGGCATCCGCCTTCTCGAACATCAGACGTTTGCGGGTGTGCATGTCCTCCACGACCACGAGTTCCTGGGCGTCGGCGATCATCAGTTCGCGCGCGCGAAGGAATTCGGGAATGATCCCCGTGACATGTCCGCCGTGGTCGAGGGTGGCGCGGGCCACCGTACCCATCAGCCCGACATTGCCGCCGCCGTAGACAAGGCGAATGCCTTCCTCGGCCAATGTCTGTCCGAGGATGGTCGCGGCGCGGGCGAAGACCGGGTCTGTACCGAAGCCGGAACCGCAATAGACGCAAACAGAATGAAGGTCAGCCATTCGCGTTTTGTTGCATCGCGGCAGGAGAGGGTCAACCGCAGGCCGGGCGTACCCGGGACGGCCAAAGGCTCATTGCCATCCCGGTGCTTCAGGCTGTAGCAGTCTCGGTCAGCGCCCCTGCGCTGGTCGGGACACCGGTTTCGCTCAAAAAAACATGCGAAATCAATGAACCGGGACCATGATCTGTTTCCTTCGGATCAGAGGATGGTCTAGGGTTTTGGCCCGTGCAAGGCGTGGGACGCAGCGTAAACGGGCGGGAAGGGCGTAGTTTCATGGCAGTGTGGCTCAAGGTCGCGATCCTCATCGCGGGCGTCCTCGGCTTCGGCGGGGTCGTCTATCGGTTTGGTCTGCCGTCCGCGCCTCCGCAGCAACAGGCTTCGCCAGCTCCCGCGCCGGCGGCGCCTGCACCGGTCACGGCGTCACCCGCTGCGCCATCGCCAGCCCCGGCCACGCCGCCTGCGGCTCCGGCGACCCCGGCGGCTCCCTCGGCGGCGCCGGCTCAATCGGCCGCGGTCCAGCCGTCCGCTCCGCCTGCCGCATCGCCGCCGCCGGCCGCCCCCTCGACGCCCACGGCACCGGCCACGCCGCCTCCGGCGGCTTCGCAGCCCGAGCCGCTCCCGCCGCCGACCTTCGACGTGGTCCGCGTCGAGCCCACGGGCGAGGCCGTCGTCGCCGGACGGACCCTGCCGGGCGCCCGGATCACCCTTCTGCGCAATGGCGCGGTGCATGACAGCGCAGTGGCGGACGCGGCCGGCCAGTTCGCCCTCGTTCCGCCCCGCCTGCCGCCGGGAAACCACGAACTGACCCTCGCCGTCACCGGCAAGGACGGTCGTACCGAGGCTTCTCGCCAGACCGTGACGGTCGCCATACCGACCTCGGCCGGCGGAGAGGTGATCGTCGCCCTCGCGTCGCCCGATGCGCCGACGCGTCTCTTGAGCGCGCCCAAGGCCGTCGCCACGGCTCCCGCTGCCGCGACACCGGCCCCTGCCTCACCGCCGGCCGGCTCGACCGCGCCGTCCACCGCTCCCGCACCGGCTGCTTCCGCACCTGCGGGCGGCCCGCGGACGCGCGTGGTCGTCACAACGGTTGAGGCGGACGAAGGCGGCCGTTTCTTCGCCACCGGCCAGGCGGCTCCCGGCGCAACGGTGCGGCTTTACCTGAACGACACCTTCCTCGCCGCGGCCACCGCCGGACCCGACGGGCGCTGGTCCTTCACCATCGGCAAGGGCCTGGAGCCGGGCGCATACCGCGTCCGCCTGGACGACGTCGACCCGGCGAACGGCGCAGTCCAGTCGCGTGCCGAGGTGCCGTTCCAGTTCGCACCCCGCGTCGCGGCCGCCTCGACGACCGGCCCTGCGACAGCAGCGGCGCCGGCCACAGCCCCTGGCGCCGCACCGGCGATCCGGCCCTCCTCGCCGCCCCAGGCCCCTGCGGCTCTTCCGGCCGGATCGGGCTCCCAGGTGGCGGCGGCGACGCCGTCGACCGCCGCGCCGGCAGCACCCGGAGCCGACGTTGTCGTGCCGGAGGTTCGCAGCACGCTCGTCACGCGCGGCGACAGCCTGTGGCGCATCTCGCGCCGGGTCTACGGCCGTGGCGTCCGCTACACGGTCATCTATGAAGCGAACCAGCAGCAGATCCGCGATCCGGCCCGCATCTATCCAGGGCAGATCTTCGTCGTGCCGGGCGAGGCGCCGAACTGAGGCGCCGTCTCCGGGGCGACACCGCCGGACCGGCGCCGCGGGTGCTCGCCGATCCGTGAGATTGCACAACCCGGACCGGCTATTTCCGAGGGTGCAAGCCGACGCGGCCGAGCCTATATAGGCGTCCTCCCCTCCGGTCGGTGCCATGAATTACGTCAACACCCGTCCTGCCAGTCCCACGCCGCGCCAGCCCGCGCCGCGCCGCGTCAGCGCCGAAAAGGGTGCGCTCGTCGGCACGATCCGCGGTCTCTGGCCATATCTGTGGCCGTCGGACCGGGCGGACCTGCGGGTGCGCATCGTCCTCGCGACGCTGATCCTGCTCGCGGCGAAGGTCGTCACGATCACCGTGCCCTTCACCTTCAAGTGGGTGACCGACAGCCTGGTGCCCGCCGACCAGGAACACGTGCCGATCGCCGCGCTCGCCGCCGCGCCGGTGGCGCTCGTGTTGATCTACGGTGTGGCGCGCGCCGTGATGGCGCTCCTGACGCAGTGGCGCGACGCGATGTTCGCGGCCGTCGGCATGCATGCGGTTCGCCGGCTGGCGCTCGAGGTCTTCGAGCACATGCACCGGCTCTCGCTGCGATTCCATCTCGAGAAAAAGACCGGCGGGCTGACGCGCGTCCTGGAACGCGGCCGCAACGGCATCGAGACCATCGTGCGCATGACGATGCTCACGGGGTTCCCGACGATCGTCGAGTTCCTGATGATCCTCGGCGTGCTGCTGTGGCAGTTCGACTGGCGCTACGCCGCAGTCACGGTCGTCATGATCGTCGCCTACATGTGGTTCACGACGAAGGCGACGGAGTGGCGCATCGGCATCCGCCGGCGGATGAACGAGAGCGACACGGACGCCAACACCAAGGCGGTCGACAGCCTGCTCAACTACGAGACGGTGAAGTATTTCGGCGCCGAGGAGCGCGAGACGTCGCGCTACGACCGGTCGATGGAGCGCTTCGAGACGGCGAGCGTGAAGGCGTACACCTCGCTCGCCATCCTCAATGCCGGCCAGGCGGTGATCTTCACCGTCGGCCTCAGTGCCTGCTTGTTGATGGTGGTCCAGGGCATCCGCGACGTGGTCCACACGGTCGGCGACCTCGTGATGATCAACGCCATGCTGATCCAGCTCTACCAGC
>CAZJCW010000015.1:0-33862 GCA_964544365.1 uncultured Alsobacter sp. | reverse complement strand
AGGAGGCGCGGGCGTCGCAGTTGAAGCCGTGGTCGGCGTCGTAGACGAACACCGACAGGTGCGGATAGGCCGCCCGGATCTTCTCGACGTCGGTCAGCGGGATATGCTTGTCGCGCGCACCGAAGTGCATGATCGTCGGCGCCCGCGGCGTTTCGGACAGCATGCCGGCGATACCGCCGCCGTAATAGCAGACGGAGGCGGCCACGCCCGCGAGGCGCGCGGAAGCGGCATAGGCAAGCGTGCCGCCCCAGCAATAGCCGACGACCCCGACCTTCCCGACCGAAGCGGCCTCGCACATCGCGGCATGGACGTCGGCCAGCGCGCCGTCCATCGTCGTCTGGGCGCGGATGCCCGCTCCTTCGGTGACGTCGGCCGGGGTATAGCCCAGTTCGATGCCGGGCCGGACCCGGTCGAACAGCGCGGGCGCGACGGCGAGATAGCCTTCGGCGGCGAAGCGGTCGGCGACGCTGCGGATGTGGGAATTGAGCCCGAAGATCTCCTGCAGGACGACGATGCCGCCCCGTGGCTTGCCGGCCGGCGCCGCTCGCCATGCCGAGAGCGTGAAGCCGTCCTTTGCCGTCAGGCGGATCGTTTCGCCGGTCGTACCTGCCATGGGCCGCTCCTCCTGCTGCTCCCGAACGTGTAGCGCGCGACACCCGCCCCGCCAAGCGGCGGCTACGCGGTCGATCCCTGCTCCGGGCGTCACGGGGTGCTCCGCCCCACCCGGGCGGGTTCTTCGCCGAGGCCTGGGGGCGCCCGCCTGGGCCTAGTACTCCCACTCGACGGCCGCACCCACCGAGGCGGAGCCATCGGCGCCGAGTTGCCCCCGCAGGCGCAGGCGCTTCGTCACGTCGACATCGACGGTGGCCCCGGTGTCGGCCGGGGTGGCGCCCGCCTTCACGCCGAGGCGCACGTTCCGGTTGATGTACTTGCCCGCGCCCACCGTCGGACCGCCCGATGCACCGCTGCTGACATCGAGGCTGTCGGCGCCGACGGCCTTGCGCAGCTGGTCGAATGCATCGGGGCCGCCGTTGCCGGCGAGCTGCGCGATGGTCTGGGCGAGTTGCAGCGCCTGGATGCCGTTGAGGCCGCCGGTCGCGCGACCGAAGAGGAGCCGCGAGATCACTTCGTCCTGCGGCAGGGTGGGCTGCGACGAGATGACGAACTGGGGCTCGGCCGCGCGGCCCGTCACCGCGATCTGGGCCGTCACATCGGCCGCCTGCGTCTGGGCGAGGAAGTCGAGCGTCGGCATCAGGTCACCCGTGAAGGCGACCTTGCCCCGCACCAGGGAGATGCGCTGGCCGGCGAGCGTGATGTCGCCGCGGCGCAGCTCGAAGCCGCCCAGAACGTTCGGATCCTGGCTCGTTCCGGTGATGCGCAGGTCTCCCGAGAGTTCCGCCTGCACGCCCCGGCCGCGGACGAAGATGCGATTGCGCGCACTGACGACGAGATCGAGCGTCGCCACGAAGGGGCTGCCGCCCCGCTGCTGCGCGCGTGCCGTGCGCTCCTCCTGCCGAAGCCGCGCCCGCGCTGCCGGCCCGGGCTTGACGTGGCGGGTCCCCGGCAGGGGCTGGAGCTGGACGGGCAGCCGGTCGGGAATGGCGATCTCGGTCGAGATCAGGTCGATGCGGCCGGCGATGCGGGGACCGCGGGCGAGCGGGCCTGTCACCGCGAGCGCGATGTCGGCGGTGGCGGTGATCACGTCGCTGGAGAGCACCTGGGCCCTCTGGCCCGCGATGCGGATGTCGGCCGGCAATCCGGCGGCGACGTCGGTCGAGATCCTCCCGGTGACGGTGAGCTGCCCGCCATTGCGCGTCGCTGCGGCCAGGCGCTCGATGACGACGTTGTCACCCTGCGCGACGAAGCGCCCGGCGATGCCGTCGAGCCGGATGCCGGCGACCGGATCGTAGAACGTGCCGCGCGCCAGGGTGGCGGAACCGCCGAGCTGCGGCGCGGCCGTGCGACCCGAGACACGCAGGTCGAGGGTCAGTTGCCCGGAGACCGAACGTCCTCCCGCCGCGAGGAATGCGTTGGCGACGGCCACGTCGACCGGGCCGCGCACCGCGAGGTCCAGCGCGCCGTCGCCCAGCGGCACGGAGCCGGTGGCGCGCAGCGTGCCCACCTTCGGCACGGCGAGCGATGCGTCGACCGTGGCGCGCCCGCCGGACAGCCGTCCCTCGGCGCGAATGTCCGCAGGCTGGAGGCCAGCCTCCGTCGCCGGCCGCGCCGTGACGCGCGTGGCGGCGATCCGGTAGGCGCCTTCCGGCGCGGCGGGATCGCCCGCGGCGGTCAGTGTGCCCTCAAGCGTGCCCGACAGCCCCAGATTGGACGAAACGAGCGCGGAAAGCGCCAGCGGGATCGCCTTCAGCTCGGCGGCGATGTCGATGCGCTCGCCGAGCCGGCCCTTCACGGCCACGCGCGGTTCGGCGCCACCGCCGGACCATCCGCGGATGGCGGCGGTCGCATCGACGTCCGGTTGCATCAGCGAACCGGCGAGGCGCGCACGCACTCCGAGGGCGCCGGAGAGCCGTCCGTCGGCGCGCTTCAGCTCGGGGATGTCCAGCGACAGCGCAAGGTCGGCGGCGTCCGTCGTCGCCGGTCCGTCGAGCGCCAGCGCGGCATGGCCGCCGACGAGGCGGAAGCCCTCGAAGCCGACGCCGCCGGGGAGTCGGTTGACCGTGCCGGTCAGGGCGAGGCGGCCCGCGAGCACGCGATCGAGCGCGGCGACGCCGACGGACAGGTTGTCGACGCCGCCGTCGAGCCGGGCGGCCACGCGGTAGCGGCCGGGATCGCCCTCGACATCGGCGGCGAGGCGCGCGCGTCCCTTCAGCGGCCGGCCGACGAGGTCGGACAGCACGGCGAGATCGGCCAGCGCCGCCTCGGCACGACCGCGGGCGACCCGCGGGCCGACCCGGCCGGACCAAGTGGCCGATGCCGTCGCCGTCTCCAGCCGGGCGGCAGGCGTGACGAGCACGCTGTCGGGCGTGAGGCTGCCGTCGGCCGTCACGGCCAGCCGGTCGCCGAGTGCGCGCGCCAGGGCGGGATCGGCGGGCCGCAGTCCCCTCCCCGTCAGCGCGAAGGACAACGGCCGGTCGCCTCCAGCCGCCGCGGGAGGGGCGATGGCGAGACGTCCGTCCACGGCGCCGATCCGCAGGCCCGGGCTCGTCACGTCGGCGACGGCGAGCGTTGCCGCAAGGCTGGGCGCGGCGATGTCCCCGGTCGCCGTCGCATCGAGCGCGAGGCGGCCGATGGACACGTCGCCGGCGCGGGTCATCGCCCCGTCCGTCGGCAACGCGGCGAGATTCAACCGCAGATTTGCCTTGCGTGCCGCATCCAGCGTGCCGGACAGCGCGAGGCGGCCCCCCCGCGAGGTCAGGTCGAGCCGGCGGATCGCAAGGGCGAGGTCGTCGCCGACGAGGACGTCACCCACCAGGGCGGTCCGGTCGGAGAAGATCGGCCGGATCGCCTCGGGCAGCAGCGGCGCGATGCGGGCGCCGAGGTCGAGGCCGACCCGGCGGCCGGTGCCTTCCCTGGCGATGGTGGCCCGGCCGCTCGCGTCGACATCCGGTCCGGACCGGAAGTCCAGCGTCGCGGCCCACCGGTCGATCGGGCCCTTGCCCTCGAGCGCAAGGCGGATCGGCGGCTCGCCGGCAAGGCCGGCCGTGCGCGACAGGAGGCCGCCGCCGGGTTCGTCGAGCTGGACGGAGAGATCGAGCTGGCCGCTTTGCGGGGCATAGGCCAGCACGGCGCCGAAGCGCCCCGGCTGGTCGAGCCTGTTCGCCTGGAAGTTGAGCGACAGGCCCTCCGACGGCGCGCCGAGCACGGTCGAGCCGGTCGCGCCGATGCGCGCGGCGGTGCCGATCACGGGCTCGCCGATGACCAGTTCCTTCAACTGGAAGGACCGCACGATGACCTTGACCGGCAACTCCGGCAGCGCGGGCGCCTCGGCCGCGGACGCCGAGGCGGCCTCCTCGGCCTCGGGCCGGCGGGAGATCTCCATGCGACCGATCTCGAGGGTGTTGACGTCGAGGCGGCGGTTGAACAGGGCGAGGCGGCTCCAGTCGATCTTCGCCGTGTCGACCGACAGCCAGACGCCGCGGCGGTCGGACACCCGGACATCGCGGATCGTGGCGACCGAGGACAGCGCGCCGTCGACCGAACCGATGCTGACGCGGTTCTCCGGCGTCGAGAGCGCCCATGACAGCATGCCCGCCAGCGTGCCCTGCTCGCCCTGCTGCGCGAGCACCGGCACCGACGCCACGAGGGCGAGCCCGAGCCCGGCGGCGGCGAGGTGTCCGAGCCTTCGTCCCCGCCCTGCCGCGGGCCGCCTTGCGTCCGGTTTCCGGTGTGCCATCAGAACGCCTGCCCGATGCTGATGTAGAGCGCGACGGGCCGGTCGCCCGGCCGGCGGTTGAGCGGGGCCGCGACATCGACGCGGATCGGCCCGATGGCGGTGTAGTAGCGCAGCCCCAGGCCGACGGCCGTCTGGAGCTGGTTGTCGAAGTCCGGGAAGGCGTCGTCGAAGGCCATCCCGGCGTCGAAGAAGGGCACGATCCCGATGGTGTCGGTGATCTTGATGCGCGCCTCGAGCGACGCCTCGAAGATGCTGCGACCGCCGATCGGCGTTCGGTTGATGCGCGGCGAGAGGCTCTGGTACCGGTAGCCGCGCACCGAACCGCCGCCGCCGGCGTAGAAGCGGTAGTTCGAGGGGATCTCGTCGAGATCCGGCCCGAAGACGGCCCCGAGGCTCGCCCGGCCGGCGATGATGTAGCGGGCGTCCTCGTCGATCGCGTAGTAGGCGGATCCGGTGGCGCGGGCCACCGTCATGCCCACGGTGGAGCCCAGCGCCACGGGATACGGCGTCACCGCCGCGGTGAACCGGTAGCCGCGCGAGGGATCGAGGAGATTGTCCGTCGTGTCGAACGTCGCCGACACCGGAATGCCGACGAGGGTGTAGGTGATCTGGCCCAGAGGGTCGCTCGTCTGGCCCCGGTCGAAGCGCAGTCCCGCCTGGATCGAGGCCTTGTCCGACCAGCGATGGCGCAGCGCCGTGTCGGCACCGGCGTGGCGGACGGTGTAGCCCACGGTCCGGTTGCGTTCGACCAGCGCCGACGCCAGCAGGTCGTTGCGGGTATTCCAGAGCCCCGGCTTCACGAAGGTGGCGCCGAAGCGCCCGCCGAGATCGTCGATGCCGAAGTCCGTGACGCCGCGGTCCTCGCTGCCGATCCAGGGCGTCGCGTAGAACAGCGACGCCTCGAGGCGCAGCGTTTCCGCCGCGCCGAACAGGTTGCGATGCGTCCAGTAGGTGCGCAGCTCCGGCCCGTCGATCGTCGAGTAGGCGACGGACGCGCCGAGCGCCCGCGGCTTGCGCTCGGTGAACTCGATGTCGATGGGCAGGTTGCCGGAGGCGTCCAGCGCGCTCCCCTCCCGCACGCGCACGCCACCGAGGATCTCGACCTTGCCGAGCCCCTTGCGGATGTCCTCCAGCGCCTGCGGCGAGTAGGGATCGCCGGGCTTCGCATAGATGAACGTCTCCACCGGTCCCGGATCGACCGTCGTCAGGCCGTGCGACGTGATCGTGCCGAGACCCGCCTTCGGCCCGGCCTCGACCACGAGCGTGATGTCGAAGGCGCGGGCGGGGTGATCGGCCACCGGGGTCCGGCGAACCACCTTGGCGAAAGGGTGGCCGAGCCCGCGCAGACGGTCCACCACGCGGGCCTCGGCGGCGAGGATGTCGGCGGCGCGGGCGGGGTCGCCCGGTTCCAGCTTGACCACCCGCGCCGGCAGCACCGCGGGCGGGAAAGCCGCCCCCGTGGCTTGATCCACCACCGACACGCGGCGGAAGGTGAACTGCGGCCCCGTCCGCGCCACGATGCGCACCGGGACGAGGGAGCGCCCGCGATGGGCGTCGGCGGCGCGGATCGCCGGCGCGATGGCATTGCCGAGCCCCAGCCGCGCTCCCGCGATATCGAACGACACGGAGGCCTCGTAGTAGCCGAGCCCCCACAGGGCGTCGATCAGCTTCGGCAGGTCCGCCTCGGCCACGCGGACGAGCGTTTCGGCCGTGTCGGGCGGTTCCTGTCGCAGGCGGGCCAGCGTCGAGGCATCGCGCAGGGCGCGCTCGACGTCCTTGGATGCGCCATCGGTGTCGACGGTGAGTTCGAAGGGCAGCGTGGACGGCGTGGGAGCGGGCGGCGGGGCCTCGCGCAGGCCCAGGTAGACGAGCGGGTCGAACGCATGGGCCGTCGTCGCGGCGAGTGCCAGCGCTACGCACAGCCCATACGCCACCACGCGCGGCGAACCGCGCAACGCTCGACGAACCATTCCCCCTCCGCTCCGACCAAGCTCGACCGCACGATCTTGGCCCACGGATGGTTTCCGGAAAAACCACCAACTCCGGGGTCCGGCCGCGGGATCGCCGCGCACCGGGCCTGAAGCCACTGGACGACACATCTATGGCGCACAGAAGGCAGAGTCCATCCGGCGACGGTGCAATCGACCGCGAGCCGGGAACCCTAGCTGCAGCGTCAGGGTTGAAGGTCGATGGCACTCATCCCCGACCCCACGTCCGCCCGGCGACCCTTCCCGCCCCTCACCCGGCCGGGTCCCGCGCCCGGGCCTGTCCTGCGCGAACCGGCGACCGCCGCGATGAACGGATCGACGGCCATCCTCGCCGTGTCTGTCATCGCGGCGCTGTGGGCGGGACAGGACATCTTCGTCCCCATCGCGCTCGCCATCCTGCTGAGTTTCGTCCTGGCGCCCGCCGTGCGCCGCCTCCAGGCATGGCGCCTTCCGCGCGCCGCGGCGGTGCCGATCGTCGTTCTGCTTGCCTTCGCCGTCATCCTGCTGATCGGCGCGGCGGTCGCGACGCAGGTCCGCGGACTGGCCGGCAATATTACCCTTTACCAGATCACGATCCGCGAAAAGGCCATGGCGACGCGCGACGCGCTGGCCGACAGCGGGGCCCTGGGCCGGATTGCGACGATGCTGGAGGACCTCGGCCGCGACCTGAAGCGACCGAGCCCGGCCGTTCCCGACACGCGGGCCAAGGACGCCGCAGTGCCGGCGGCGGCGCCCTCCCCGCCTCCTGCCGCTGCGGAGCAGAGGCCGCTGCCCGTCGAGGTCCATCAACCCGATCCCGGCCCGGTCGAGGCGCTGGGCGACCTGATCTCCCCCGTCCTGCGTCCGCTGGCGACGGCAGGCCTCATCGTCATCTTCGTCGTCTTCATCCTGTTGCAGCGGGAGGACTTGCGGAATCGCCTGATCCGCCTGGCGGGCGCCCACGACATCCAGCGGACCACCGCCGCCATCGACGATGCCGCGCACCGGCTGAGCCGCCTTTACGTGGCGCAGCTCGGCCTCAATGCCGCCTTCGGCGCGGTGATCGCGGTGGGCTGCTGGCTGATCGGGCTGCCGAGTCCCCTTCTCTGGGGCATCATCGCCGCCGTGATGCGCTTCGTGCCCTATGTCGGGGCCGTCATCGCGGCGATCTTTCCATTGACCCTCGCCTTGGCAGTCGACCCGGGCTGGACGATGGTCTGGTGGACGCTGGCGCTGTTCACCATCAGCGAGCCGATCGTCGGGCACGTGGTCGAGCCGCTTCTCTTCGGACGCTCGACGGGCCTGTCGCCGATAGCCGTGATCACGGCCGCCGCATTCTGGACATGGCTTTGGGGCCCCGTCGGGCTGGTGCTCGCGACGCCGCTCACCGTCTGCCTCGTCGTGCTGGGTCGGCACGTGGAGACGCTGAGTTTCCTCGATGTGATGTTCGGGTCGACGCCGCCGCTCTCGCCGCAGGAGGTGTTCTACCAGCGCATGCTGGCGCGCGACCCCATCGAGGCCGCCGATCAGGCGGAGGAGTTCATCGAGGAGTCGAGCCTGGCCCGGTACTATGACGAGGTCGCCCTGCCGGGCCTCCTTCTCGCCCAGGCCGACCTGACGCGCGGCGCCCTGGATGACGCGCGGGTGGACTGCGTGCGCGACGCGGTCGCCGAACTCGTCGCCGAGCTCGCCGAGCCTGTCCTGCCGGCCAGCGATGCGGACGGGGAGACCGACGGCGCAGCGCGCGCGGTGCTGTGCCTCGGGGGCCGCAATCCGCTGGACGAGGCGGCGGCGCTGGTGCTGGCGAATGCCCTCGTCATCGAAGGCGTCCCGGGAGTCCTTCCGCCGGGGCCACTGTCCGGCCAGCGTCCAGGCCGGCAGGAAGCGAGCCCACTGGCCCTGGTCGTGCTCTCCTATCTCGATACGGCGAGCGTTGGCCATCTGCGGTTTGCGGTCCGCCGCATACGCCGGCTGTTTCCCGGTGTTCCGGTGCTGGTCGCGGCCTGGGACGCGCCCGGCGCAGCGGGCGAGCGCCTGCGCGAGATGCTCGGCGTCGATGCCGTCGCAAGCGGCGTGGCTGCCGGCACCCGCGAGGCGCTCCGCCTGATGGAACGCCTCCCGGAGGCCGCAGGAATCGGGGTGGAGGAGGCGCGCGCGGAGCCGGCGGAGGGGGGCGCGGCCGAACGCCCGTTTGCAGTTTCGATGCCGGTCGGCTAACCACCAGTCCCGGAACAATCGACCGCGAAAACGGCGGTCCGCAGGGATCCGGGAGACGCCATGCCTGCCTATCGCTCTCGTACCACCACTCACGGTCGCAACATGGCCGGTGCGCGCGGTCTCTGGCGCGCCACGGGCATGAAGGACGAGGATTTCGGCAAGCCGATCATCGCCATTTCCAACTCCTTCACCCAGTTCGTGCCGGGTCACGTCCATCTGAAGGATCTCGGCCAGTTGGTCGCTCGCGAGGTCGAGCGCGCGGGCGGCGTGGCGAAGGAGTTCAACACGATCGCCGTGGACGACGGCATCGCGATGGGCCACGACGGGATGCTCTACAGCCTGCCGTCGCGGGAGATCATCGCCGACAGCGTCGAGTACATGGTCAACGCCCACTGCGCCGACGCGCTGGTGTGCATCTCCAACTGCGACAAGATCACCCCCGGGATGCTGATGGCCGCGCTGCGGCTCAACATCCCCACCGTCTTCGTGTCCGGCGGACCGATGGAAGCCGGAAAGGTCGTGTGGAAGGACACGGTCAAGAAGATGGACCTCGTCGACGCGATGGTCGCCGCCGCCGACGACAAGATCTCCGACGAGGAGGTCGCCGCCATCGAAAAGGGCGCCTGCCCGACCTGCGGCTCGTGCTCCGGCATGTTCACGGCCAACTCCATGAACTGCCTGACCGAGGCCCTCGGGCTTTCGCTGCCGGGCAACGGCTCCACGCTTGCCACCCATGCCGACCGCAAGCGCCTGTTCATCGAGGCGGGCCACCTCGTGGTCGATCTGGCCAAGCGCTACTACGAGCAGGACGACGCGTCGGTGCTGCCGCGCTCGATCGCGACGTTCGAGGCGTTCGAGAACGCCATGACGCTGGACATCGCCATGGGCGGTTCCACCAACACGGTTCTTCACCTGCTCGCCGCCGCCCATGAGGCGGAGGTGAACTTCACCATGGCGGACATCGACCGGCTGTCACGGCGCGTTCCGGTGCTGTGCAAGGTCGCGCCCTCGGTCGCCAACGTCCACATGGAGGACGTTCACCGGGCCGGCGGCATCATGTCGATCCTCGGACAGCTCGACAACGGGCGCCTGCTCAACCGCGATTTGCCGACTGTCCATTCCCGCACGCTCGGCGAGGCGCTGGACCGCTGGGACATCAGCCGGACGAACTCCGAGACGGTCCACACCTTCTACCGCGCTGCGCCGGGCGGCGTCCCGACGCAGGTCGCGTTCAGCCAGGAGCGCCGGTACGACGACCTCGACATGGACCGCACGAAGGGCTGCATTCGCGACGTGGAGCACGCCTACTCCCAGGACGGCGGCCTCGCCGTCCTGTCGGGCAACCTCGCGGAAGACGGCTGCATCGTGAAGACGGCGGGAGTCGACGCGTCGATCCTCGTCTTCTCCGGTCCGGCGCGCCTCTTCGAGAGCCAGGACGCCGCCGTCGGCGGAATTCTGGGCGGGGCGGTGAAGGCCGGTGACGTGGTGGTCATCCGGTACGAGGGACCGCGCGGCGGCCCCGGGATGCAGGAGATGCTGTATCCGACCAGCTACCTGAAGTCGAAGGGCCTCGGGAAAGCCTGCGCCCTGATCACGGACGGCCGCTTCTCCGGTGGCACCTCCGGCCTTTCCATCGGCCACGTGTCCCCCGAGGCCGCCGAGGGCGGGACGATCGGCCTCGTCCAGGACGGCGACATCATCGAGATCGACATCCCCAACCGGTCGATCCACCTGAAGGTGAGCGACGCGGTGCTCGCCGAGCGCCGTGCCGCCATGGAGGCGAAGGGCAAGGACGCCTGGCAGCCGGCTCACCCGCGCAAGCGCAAGATCACCACCGCCCTGCGCGCCTACGCCTCGATGACCACCAGCGCCGCCCGCGGCGCGGTGCGCGAGGTCAAGTAACCGACCGGAGGACACCGGACCGGCACCCCATCGCGGAGGCGCCGGCCGTTTCTCTCCGGAACCGGAGAGGTGCGGCCGGCGCGGAACCGGTGCAAGGCGCGCCCCCTGTAGGGGAGCGCAAAGGCCGTGCGGGCTTCAGCCCCGGCCGCCATCCACGGGGATGACCTGACCGCTGATCCAGGCGGCCTGCTCGCTCGCCAGGAAAACGGCCGCGTGGGCAACGTCCTTCGGCCTGCCGTAGCGGCGTGGAAGGTTCGTGCCGCCCTCGTTCTCGTGCGGTTCGCCGTCAGCGGCCTCGATGTCGCCGGGGAGGATCGCGTTGACCGTGATCCCGTAGGGAGCGACGTCGGCGGAGACGCGGCGGGTGACGCCGACCAGCGCATGGCGGGCGGTGTCAGAGGCCGGGTCGCCCGATCCATTGGAACTCGGCGAGGCCACGAGCACGATGCGTCCGAAGCCGGCGCGCTTCATGGCGGGCGCGCATGCCTGCGCGAGCCAGAAGCCCGTTTCGACGCCGACGGCGATCACGCCGCGCCAGTTGTCCTGGTCGATGCTCTCGGGGCTTTCGTCGTCCGCCGTTCCCGTCGTGTCGGCCGTGTGGATCAGGACGTCGATGCGGCCTTCCGTCTCGACAACGAAGCGAACGGCCTCGTGGGCGTCGTGCCTGTCACGCACGTCGAAGCGGTGGTAGCGGGCTCCGATCCGACCGGCGAGGTCGTGCAGGGAGGAATCATCGGCAGTGATGTGCACCGCGGCCCCCGACTGCCTCAGTGCCTCGGCTACGGCACCGCAAATCGCAGGGGAAGTGCCGGTGACCAGGGCCACGCGGCTGTCGAAGGAAAGGCGCATCGGGTCTCAGTCTTGGCAAGCAGAGAATGGATCCGGAGAAGACCGGCGCCCGATCATAGTTTCCCTTGCTCGCCGGCGAAAGCACAGGTCAAGCATGCGACATCCCGCCGCAGGGGTTTCGCCAAGACGTTGCTGCACTGCAATAGAAACCGAGGCCCGTCTAGACCCGGTAGACACCGTTGCGCTTGACGAGGACGTTCGTCCCGATGGGCACGCGCTGGTAGAGATCAGCGACATCCTCGTTCAGAAGGCGAATACACCCGCTCGAGACCTGCTCGCCGATGCTCCAGGGCTCGTTCGTGCCGTGGATGCGGAACAGGATGTCCCGGCCATCCTGGTAGAGGTACATCGCGCGCGCCCCGAGGGGGTTGTCGATGCCCGCCTCGACGAACCGCGGCAGGTCCGGGTTGAGCCGCACCATCGTGCTGGTGGGGCTCCAGTCGGGCCACACGGACTTGCGACCGACATAGGCGCGCCCGCGCCAGGAGAAGCCCTGACGGCCGACACCGGCGCCGTAGCGCAGCGCCGTGCCGTCGCCATTGACGAGGTAAAGCTTGCGCTCGTCCACATCGACCACGACGGTGCCCTTGGCCTCCGGGCCCGTGTACTTGACCGTCTGGCGATGGAATTTCGGATCGAGCCTGGACTTGTCGACGAGCGGAATGTTGTGCGGCTGGTCGGGCATCGAGCCGACATACCAGCCCGCATACTCGTCATAGCCCCCGCCGGGCGGGTTCGGCGGCAGCGTGTTGCATGCGGCAAGGGGGGCGCCGGCGAGGGCGCCGAGCATCATGCGACGGGTCAGCATCGAATCGTTTGCATCCTGAAGAACCGCGATTTGCGTTTCTTCTAGGGTCAGTCGCGAGACCTGTCAGCCTCGCAGGCCTCTGCAGGCCCCCAACCGGGGCTCACTTTGGCGTGCAACGCGATGTCGACGGCAGCGTGTTGCTGCAGAGCAACATACATGGAGAGGGTGGAAAAAGCCGGCGCCGGCGGTTTGCCCCTCTGGCGGCCGGCTCCGGAACGCTAGAACTCCTCCCAGCCCCCTTCGAACCGGGAGCGTCCGCTGGCGGCCGCCTTCGGCCGCTTCTGGTCCCGGGCCCCCGGCTTCTGGGCGCTGAAGGCTTCCAGTGCCAGACGGCGCAGCCGCTCGGGCTCGCCGGCGGGCGGGCCGGCGTGGCCGGCAGAGCTGCCCGGGACGGGGGCGCGGTGCAGGGCCGCGGTCAACTCGCCGTGGCCGGCGTCGGAGCCGCCGCCATGGGTGCGGAAGGCCGCCACGAGGGCATTCAGGCGCTGGATCTGCTGCGTCAGGGAGGCGGCCGATGCGGCGCTCTCTTCCGCCAGCGCCGCGTTCTGCTGCGTCATCTCGTCCATGTGGGCGACAGCCTGGGACATCTCGTCGATGCCGCGGGCCTGCTCGCTGGAGGCGGCCGAGATCTCGTTGACCGTTCCAGCCACCCGGCGCGACGCGTCGACGATCTCGCCGAGCGCGTCGCCGGCCGAGCGCACCAGCTTCACGCCCTCCGAGACCGCGCCGGTCGATGTGTCGATGAGGCCCGTGATGTCCTTGGCCGCCGCCGCCGAGCGCTGGGCGAGCGCGCGAACCTCCGAGGCGACGACCGCGAACCCCTTCCCCGCCTCGCCCGCCCGCGCCGCCTCGACCGCGGCGTTCAGCGCGAGCAGGCTCGTCTGGAATGCGATGTCGTCGATCACGGTGGTGATGGCCGAGATTTTCTGTCCCGCCTCCTCGATCCGCTCCATCGCGCTCACGGCCTGGGTGACGATGGACCCGCCGGTTCCGGCGAGTTTGGTGGCCTGCTCGGCGACGTCGACGGCCTGCCGGGAAGACTGCGCCGACGACTTGACCGAGGCTGCCAGTTCTTCGGTCGTCGCGGCGGTCTCCTCCAGCGAGGAGGCCTGTTCTTCGGTGCGTTTCGAGAGGTCGTCCGCCCCCGACGTGATCTGGGTGGCGGCGGTGGCGACGTCCACGGCGGTGGTCTGGATGGTCCGCACCGTCTCGGAAAGCCGCGAAACCGTGGTGTTGACGGCCTCCTTCAGCTCCGCGAAGGCGCCGTTGTAATCGGTCTCGACGGACCGCGTCAGGTCGCCCGCGGCAACCGCCGCCATGACCCCCGCGAACTCCCGCGTCGCATGGTCCACCACGGAGCCTATCCCGTTCATGGCAGTGGACAATTCGCGCATGAACCCCGTCTTGCCCTCGACCGGGATGCGGCGGGTGAAATCGCCCGCCGCGGCCGCGGCGGCAACGGCGGCGACCTCACCCTGTGCGGCGAGATCGGCCGTGATGTCGCGCCACTCCAGCATGACGCCCAGCTTTTCGCCGCCCGGCCCCTTCACGGGGCTCACGGCGAGGTCGAAGGTTCGCGAGCCGAGCCCGACCCGCGACACATGGGACGCCGTCAGGCGATCCATCATGGCCTGCTGGTGGGCGGGGTTGCGGTGGAAGATCGCCATCGGCTTGCCGACCACCCTGTCTGGATCGAAGTCGGGCACGGCCTTCCGAAACTCGGCAAGATGCTCGCGAAACAACCCGGAAACGGCGCGGTTGGCGTAGACGATCGTCCCCGCGTTGTCGGTGACCATGATGTTGGTCGGACATCCGTCGAGGGCGGACCGGATGCGGGCCGCTTCCTCTCCGGCGGCGTGGATGGTCCCCATGGCTCGGGCCAGATCGCCGATCTCGTCGCGCCGGTCGACGCCGGGCAGGGCAGCCTTGTCGCCACGGGCGAGGCGCGAGACGGAGTCGGTCAGGGCCTCGACGGGCCTGTAGACGCCGCGGGCCGCGAGCCAGCCGACGGCGGCCACGGCTGCCAGGATGGCGGCACCCATCAGCGCCATCATCCAGCCCATTTCCCGCATCGGCTTCTCGACCTCGGCCAGCGCCTGCTCGCCGACCAGCATCCAGCGCGTCCCGGCGATCTCGATCGGAACGCCGACAACCACGGCCTCGTGGCCCGAGATTCCGATCGCACGACCGGAGCGGGCCCCTGGCTGCTTGCCGTCGAACAGCCCGGACGGGGGTGGAGCGTCGGCACGAACGTCGGCCGGGAGCGCCGTCCGGAGCGTCCCGTCAGGACCAATCGCATAGACGAGCCCCGTCTCGCCGATCCGCCGGTTGACCGCCGAGCTCAAGGCGTCCGGCGCGACTTGCACGACGGCAACGCCCACCGGAGCTCCATCCTTCATGACGGCGCGCGCCAGAAACGCCCGCGCGGTCCCGCCCGTGGGCTGATAGGGTGCAAAGTCGACGACCGCCACGGGTGGGCCGGCTTTGTCGCCGGCCTTTGCGGCAGACATGGCCGCCTTCACGGCCGCGGCCAGGCCGCTGTTCTTGAGCGGGCCGCCTTCGAGGTCGGCGACGAAGTCGGTGCGCTTGCCGGCCGAGTAGACGACAACACCCGTGCGGGAGACGACGTAGAGGTCGGAAAACTCGAAGAGCTGCCTGCTCTGGTCGAGGATCCGGTGGACCTTCTCGTGGTAGAAGCCATAGCTCGTGTCGTCGTTCTCGCCGTTGTAGCGGTGGCGTTCGCCCTCGGGGAACGGGTTCTTGTCGATATAGAGTTCGTGGAGTTGGGCACGGGCGCCGTCACGCTTGGTGCGGATATCGGATTCCAGCGTATCCAGGGCCTCCAGGACTGTCGGCATTTCGGAAACGAGCCGGACATTCGTTTCCGCCTGGCGCCAAAGCCGCTGGGCGGCCGCGGCTCTCGTTTCCACGGTGGCGATCAGGTTCGCTTCGAGCTGCCGCAGCCCGGCGGTCCGGGCCAGCGTATAGGCCATCGTCCCGATCGCCAGCGCCGCGACGACAGCGCCACCGACGACGATCACCGGAAGCCGAACCGAAAGTCGGGACAGAGCGGCTGGAAACTTGGCCATGGCAAGACTCGCGGGTCATCGGAATAGCCCCACAAGATAACAGTTGACGAAAATCAACGGTCGAATTGCTTTACGGGGCCAAGAAACGCGCCAAGATCGGTCGTCTCTCAGCTTCACCTTGACTCGCAGTTGCTACGAATGTGTTGAAAACGGAGGATTTTGGTGAGCACGTAACAACCCGTAGACAACCGGGCACCAGCCTGCATCCGAAGTTCCTGGTGTGGCAGCGCCCACGTCCACGGGAGCAGACCGTACGCCCCCTCAGGGTGTTCCGGCCAACCCCTGCTCTATCGCTCGTCCGATGGCTTCCAGGAATGCATCGCCGTAGCGCCTGAGCTTGGCCTCGCCAACGCCAGGAACGGCCCCCAACGCATCGAGGTCCAGCGGGCGCAGTCGCGCCATTTCTCGCAAGGTCGTGTCGTGAAAGACGACGTAGGGAGGAACGCCCTGCTCCCGCGCCAGCCGCATGCGCTCGGCGCGCAGGAGATCAAACAGGACGTCGTCTCCTTCCGCAGCCGTTGAGGCCAGTCGGCCCGGCTCCTTCCGGCGGCCCCCTGCGCGTTCCGCGCGGAACACGGGGTCCCGGCGCATCGCGATCGACCGCTCGCCCTTCAGGACGGCCCGCGCGTCTTCTCCCGCCACGAGGGCACCGTGCTCGTCGTGGTCGACGAGCACGATCCCCGCTGCAACCAGTTGCCGAACGACGGACTGCCAGCCCTTCTCGTCGAGATCCTGGCCGACGCCGAAGGTGGGCAGGCGGTCATGGCCGGCCCTGACGACCTTCTCCGTGGCCACGCCACGGACCACGTCGATGACGTGGCCGGCACCATAGCGCTGGCCCGTGCGCACCATGGCAGACAGGATCTTCTGCGCCGCCACCGTGCCGTCCCACGTCTGCACGGGCGTTTCGCAGGTGTCGCATCGCCCGCACCGTCCCGGATGGGCTTCACCGAAATAGGCAAGCAGCGCCTGCCGTCGGCAGGCGGCCGTCTCGCACAGGCCCAGCAGGGCGTTCAGCTTGGCGCGATCGACCCGCTTGACCTCCTCCGGCGCATCCCGCTCGTCGACCATGCGGCGGCGCTGGACCACGTCGCCGACCCCGTAGGCCATCCACGCCTCCGACGGCAGCCCGTCCCGGCCTGCCCGACCGGTCTCCTGATAGTAGGCCTCGATGCTGGAGGGCAGGTCGAGATGGGCCACGAAGCGGACGTCCGGCTTGTCGATGCCCATGCCGAAGGCGATCGTCGCCACGAGCACGACGCCGTCCTCGCGCAGGAATGCATCCTGATTGGCGTCACGGACAGACCGGTCGAGCCCGGCGTGGTAGGGCAGCGCGCGCCATCCCTCGTCCGCCAGCCAGGCCGCCGTGTCGTCCACCTTCCGACGGCTGAGGCAATAGACGATCCCGCTCTGCCCGCGGTGGCGGGCGAGCAGATCGCGGAGCTGCCGGCGCGGGTTGTCCCTCGGCACGATGCCGTAGCGGATGTTGGGCCGGTCCGCGCTCGTGGTGAAGACCGCCGCGTCCCGCATCGCCAGGCGGTCCAGCAGGTCGAGCCGCGTCCGCGGATCGGCGGTGGCCGTCAAGGCGACGCGGGGCACACCGGGAAAGCGGTCCCCGAGCACGGCCAGCGCCAGATATTCCGGTCGGAAATCATGCCCCCACTGGCTGACGCAGTGAGCCTCGTCGATGGCGAACAGAGCGATGGGCACGCCTGACAGGAGGTCGAGAAACCCTTCCGACGCCAGGCGCTCCGGCGTGACGTACAGCAAATCGAGACGCCCCTCACGCAGGTCCATCCGCGTGGCGAACGCCTCCTGCGAGGTGAGGCCCGAATGAAGCGCCGCGGCCGCGACGCCGGCCTGGCGCAAGGCTTCCACCTGATCGCGCATCAGCGCGATCAACGGCGAGACGACGATCGCCGTCCCGTCCCGACACAAGGCCGGGATCTGGTAGCACATCGACTTCCCGGCCCCCGTCGGGAACAGCACGACCGCGTCACCGCCGGCGACAACGTGGCGCACGACCTCCTCCTGCCGGCCGCGAAAGGCCCGGTGGCCAAAGACGCCGTGCAGCACGTCGAGAGGGTCGCGGGTCGCCGGGAGCGACGGAGCGGCACTCACGGACGACGTCCCGGCCGGTTCGGGCGATGGTCGATCATGAAAACGCCAGCCGGCCCCGGGCCGCGGCATAATCGTGCTTCAGGCGGGCGACGAGGTCGGCCGTGGACGGAATGTCGTCGATGCTGCCGACGCCGTGACCCGCCGACCAGATGGTCTTCCAGACCTTGGCTTCCTCGTTCAGATCCATCCGGCCGTGGGGTGGCAGGTTCTCGGGGTCGAGGCCGGCCGCGACGATGGAAGGCCGCATGAAGTTGGCGTTCACGCCGCTGATCGCTGGCGTGTAGAGAATGTCGGACGCATCGGCGTCGACGATCATGCGCTTGTAGGCCTCGGGCGCCATGCTCTCCCGCGTGGCGATGAAGCGCGTGCCGAGATAGGCCAGATCAGCCCCCAGGGCGCGGGCGGCGGCAATGTCGAAACCGGTCGACAACGCGCCGGACAGGACGATCGTCCCGTCGAAGATCCGGCGGATCTCGGGAACAAGGGCGAAAGGCGAAAGTGTGCCGGCGTGCCCTCCGGCCCCGGCGCAGACGGCGACGATGCCGTCCACGCCCGCGGCGGCCGCCTTCTCGGCGTGGCGAACATTGATGACGTCATGAAAGACGAGGCCGCCATAGGAATGCACCGCGTCGACGACGTCCCGGACCGCGCCCAGCGAGGTGATGACCAGCGGAACCTTGCGCGCCACGGTGACGTCGAGGTCGGCCTTCAGCCGCGGATTGCTACGATGGACGATGAGATTGATGCCGAAAGGAGCCGGGAGGTGTCCTCCTGCATCGGAAGGCACCGCAAGGCGCTCCTCGATTTCGGTGAGCCAGGCGGCATAGCCTTCGCTCGTGCGCTGGTTCAGCGCGGGAAAGGTGCCGACCACGCCCGCCCGGCAGGTTTCGACCACCAGGTCGGGCCCCGACACGAGGAACATCGGCGCGGCCACCGCCGGCACGGCGAGGCGGCCCTGGAAGGCGGCGGGAATGGGCACGGGCGACGCTCCGGATTCGCTGTCCAGCGACGCTACTGCGTGCGGCGCGTCGACGAAAGCTCGGATACGGGCCGCGACAGTCCCCTGGGCGGGGACCCCGGTGGACGCGCCGCCGGATCGGGGCTAATCGGGATGGAAAGCCGGCCTCGACCGGCTATCGACCTTGCCGGAGGACATGACCATGGCCAAGACCCTGCCGTTCCAGCGCGACGCCAACCTGATCGGAGGCGAATGGGTGGGTGCCGACTCCGGCGAAACCCTCACGGTCACGAACCCGGCGACGGGCGAAACGCTCGGCCGCGTGCCGAAATGCGGCGCCGCCGAGACCCGGCGCGCCGTGGCGGCGGCGCAGCAGGCCTTCGTGGGATGGAGCCGGACGACGGCCGCGGAGCGGGCCGAGAAGCTGCGCAGACTCGCCGCCGCCATCGAGAAGAACAAGGAGGAACTGGCAGTCCTCCTGACCAGCGAGCAGGGAAAGCCTCTGGCCGAAGCGCGCGGCGAGGTGTCGATCTCGGCGGCCTATGTCCAGTGGTTCGCGGAAGAGGCGCGGCGGGTCTACGGCGACACGATCCCCTCGCCCTGGCCGGGCCGGCGGATCATCGTGACGAAGGAGCCGGTCGGCGTCGTCGCCGCCATCACGCCGTGGAACTTTCCGTCCTCGATGCTGTCGCGGAAGCTGGGCGCGGCGTTGGCGGCGGGCTGCACGGTCGTGACGAAGCCGGCTTCCCAGACGCCCTACTCGGCCATCGCGTGGGGCCTGCTGGCCGAAGAGGCAGGCATTCCGCCGGGAGTGATCAACATCCTGACCGGATCGGCGTCGGCCATCGGCGGGGAACTCACGGCCAATCCGGCGGTGAAGAAGATCACGTTCACGGGCTCGACGGAGATCGGCAAGATGCTGATGGCGCAGGCCGCCGGCACGATGAAGCGGGTGTCGATGGAACTGGGCGGAAACGCGCCGTTCATCGTCTTCGACGACGCCGATCTCGATGCCGCGGTCGAGGGGGCGATGCAGTCGAAATACCGGAATTCGGGCCAGACCTGCGTTTGCGCCAACCGGTTCATCGTCCAGGCGGGGATCTACGACGCCTTCTCGGCCAAGTTCGCGGAGGCGGTGCGGGGGCTGAAGGTGGGCAACGGGCTGGAGCCGGGAACGGTCCAGGGGCCGCTGATCGACGAGAACGCGGTCAAGAAGGTGGAGGAGCACATCGCCGACGCCGTCGCCAAGGGCGGCACCGTGGTGGTCGGCGGCAGGCGTCATTCGCTGGGGCGGTCGTTCTTCGAGCCGACCATCATCACCGGCGTGACGCCGGCGATGGCCGTGGCGAAAGAGGAGACTTTCGGTCCTCTGGCGCCGATTTTCCGCTTCACGACGGAGGAAGAGGCCATTTCGATGGCGAACGACACCGAATTCGGGCTGGCAGCCTATGCCTTCACGCGGGACCTCGGCCGGGCCTTCCGGGTGATGGAGGGATTGCAGTACGGGCAGGTGGGCATCAATGCCGGGCTGATCACCACGGAGGTCGCGCCGTTCGGCGGGGTCAAGGAGTCCGGCATGGGACGCGAAGGTTCCAAGTACGGGCTCGATGACTATCTGAACGTCAAGTACGGCTGCCTCGGCCTGTAAGAGGACCGCAGACGACCCGGCCCAGCCGGCCCGAAGACCGCGCGCGACCGGCCAGGATGCCGGCCAGTCGCGTCGAGAAGACAAGACCGCCGGCCGTCAACGATTTCGCGACGGCTGGCGTGGTTCAATTGCCGCCTGACCTAGCCATTTCCTTCACCGGGTTTGTGACGACATGAACGACGAAGCCACCGCGGCCGGATCGATCCAGACGCTGATCACGGCCGCCGCCGAGGCGCGGAAGGCCGGCCGGGTCATCGACGCGGCGAGGTCGCTCGGGGAGGCGCTCGCGCTTCACGAGCAGACCGGCGCGCCGATCCCGCGCGGCGTGCATTTCGACCTCGGCGCGATGCTGCTGCAGATGGGCCGGCTGGAGGCGGCGGAAACGGCGGCGCGGGGGGGCCTCGCGAAGCGGCCGAAGGACTTCGCGCTGGTGAACCTGCTCGGGGTCGTGCTGAAGGGCATGGGCCGGTACGACGAGGCGCTCGCGCTGTTCGACACGGCCGCGAAGCTCGATCCGAAGAGCCTGTCCCCCTACATCAACAAGGGCAACATCTACGTCACGCTGCGCGAGGGGCAGAAGGCGCTCGACTGCTTTTCCCGGGCCGCCCGGCAGGAGCCGCGCAACGCCGAGTACCAGCGCCTGATGGGAACGTCCTACCGGATGATGGGCGACTTCGAGAAGGCGATCGCCAAGCTCGAGGCGGCGCTCAAGCTGGACCCGCGCCAGCCGGTGGTGTGGCGCGAACTGGCCGCGTCGCTCGACGAGAGCGGCCGCAGCGAGGAGGCGCTGGCGACCCTGCAGCGGGCCGCCGCGATCGTCGGGCCGGTGCGCGAGATCATGGAGACGCAGGTCATCCTGCTGCGGCGCATGAGCCGGCGCGAGGACGCGGCGAAGATGCTGGCCTCGCTGATCGCCATTTCGCCGAAGGAAAGCTGGCTCCACCTGCAGATGGCGCGGACGCTGGCGCCGGTGAACCGGGACAAGGCCAACGAGAGCTTCGCCGCCGCGCTGGCGCTGGAGCCGAACAACGCGCGCCTGCTGACCGAGTTGGCCGAAAGCCTGGACCGGACGCGCGGTCCCCGCGAGGGCCAGAACATCGCCGCCGCCTACGAGCTGGTGCTGCGCCGGCTTCCGCTCGGCGGAAACCTGAAGCCGGACGCCAAGTCGATCCGCGGCATCCTGATCCGCTCCGGCGACTTCGAGCGCGCCGAGACGGTCGGCAGCTTCGAGGAACTGGGCGCCTACTGGGCCGCCACCGGCGAGATCGCCGGGCTGCATCACCAGATGGGCCAGGTGAGGACGCCGCAGCAGCGGCGCACGCTGGTCGACCACCACCGGCTCTGGGGCCAGCGCATCGAGGCGATGGCCGCCAGCGCGCCGATCCGGCGCCCCGCGATCCGGCCGCGCAAGGCGAAGGTGCGGGTGGGCTTCATGTCGTCGGACCTGCGCGACCACCCCGTCGCCTATTTCGCCGTCGACCTGCTGACCCGCTACGACCGCTCGCGCTTCGAGTTCTTCGCCTATTCCTGGTCCAGCAGGCCGAGCGACGCCATCCAGGACCGGATCGCCGCGGCGGTCGACGGCTGGCGGCTCAAGCCGCTGATCGGCGACCGCGCGGCGGCGCAGATCATCGCCGACGACGACCTCGACATCCTGTTCGAGCTCGGCGGCTCCACCGACATGAACAAGCTCGACGTCATGGCGTGGAAGCCGGCGCCACGGCAGGCAAGCTGGCTCGGCTACCCCCATTCGGCCGGCCTGGAATCCATCGACCGGATCCTCGTCGACCCCTACATCAACCCGGCCGATCCGGCGCTGCTGGTGGAAAAGCCGTTCCTGATGCCACGGACCTGGGTCGCGCTCGAGCAGCCGACCTTCGCGCGGCTGCCCGACATTGACCCGCTGACGCCGCAGGAGCGCACCGGGCGCGTGACGTTCGGCACCATGAACAACCCCTACAAGTACAACCGGGAGGTCCTGGAGACGTGGGCCGCCGTGCTGCGCGCGGTTCCGGGCTCCCGATTCCTGTTCGTGCGGCCCGAAGGGGCGGTCGCGTCCTTCCGGGCGAACATCGAGGCCCAGTTCGAGAAGCACGGCGTCGCACGCGACCGGATCGCCTACGTGCCGGTGCGCGGCAGCCACCTGCCGCACTACAACGAGATCGACGTGGCGCTCGACACGTTCCCGCAGACGGGCGGGACGACGACCTGCGAGACGCTGTGGATGGGCGTGCCGACGGTGACGCTGGTGGGCGAGGCGTTCTACGAGCGGTTGTCCTACTCCAACCTGAACAATGCCGGGTTGGGCGAATTGTGCACGTTCGACCGCGACGGCTTCATCGCCAAGGCCGTGGAGGTCGCGGAGCGCACGGCGTGGCGCACGGAGCTGCGGCAGGGCATGCGGGAGCGACTGCGCGCCCACCCGCTCGGTAACCCGGAGCTGTTCGTGTCCGACTTCCAGGACACGCTGCTCGCATGGATGGACGAGCAGCCATGACCGCGGCCCCCCGGCGACCCGACCCCGCCGCCTGGCGTGGCCGCCGGGTGCTGGTGACGGGCCACACCGGCTTCAAGGGATCGTGGCTGGCGCTGATGCTGGCGCGGCTCGGCGCACAGGTGCACGGGCTGGCGCTGGAGCCCGCGCCGGGGCCGTCGGCCTTCCGGCTGGGCGGCGTGGAGCGCGTCCTCGCGTCCCACCGGATCTGCGACATCCGCAACGCGACGGCGCTCGCGGGGGCCGTGGCCGAGGCGGCGCCGGCCGTCGTCCTGCACCTCGCGGCGCAGGCCATCGTCGGCGCGTCCTATCGCGATCCGGCCGGCACCTTCGCCACCAACGTGACCGGCACGATCAACCTGCTGGAGGCGCTGCGCGGACGGGCGGACTGCGCGGCTGCGCTCGTGGTGACGAGCGACAAGGTCTACCGCAACGACGGCCGCGGCGTTCCCTTCGTGGAGGACGACCCGCTCGGCGGACACGACCCCTATTCGGCCTCGAAGGCAGCCTGCGAGATCGCGGTGGCGTCCTGGGCCTCCTCCTTCGGCGACTCCCTGCCCCGCGTGGCGACGGCGCGGGCCGGCAACGTCATCGGCGGCGGCGATTTCGGCGAGGACCGGCTGATCCCCGACCTCGTGCGCGCCGACCGCGCAGGCGTCCCACTCAAGATCCGCCGGCCGGATGCCACGCGCCCGTTCCAGCACGTGCTGGACGTGCTGGCAGGCTATCTGCTGTTCGCGGAGGACCTCGTGGCGAGCGCCGACGCGCCGGTGGCCCTGAACTTCGGCCCGGCCGAGCCGGACATCGCGGTGCGCGACCTGCTCGCGCGGTACGGCGCGGCGCGGGGGCGGCCGGTGGCGTGGGAGCCGATCCCCGGCCCGGCCTACGGCGAAGCGCCGCGGCTGGCGCTCGACTCGACCCGCGCCCGCGACCGGCTGCGCTGGCAGCCGATCCTCGGCGGCGCGGCGGCCTTCACCGCGACGGCCGACTGGTACGAGGCCTGGGCGCGGGGCGAGGATCCTGCCGCGGTCTCCTCCGCGCAGATCGCGCAGGTGCTCGGATGATCGCCGGATGATCCTCGAACCGACGCCCCTGCCCGGCCTGATGCTCGTGCGACAGCAGCGCCATGGCGACGCGCGCGGCTTCTTCGCCCGGACGTTCTGCGCGCAGGCCTTCGCCGCCGCAGGCCATCCGTTCTCGCCGGTGCAGATGAGCACGTCCTTCAGCGCCCGCGCGCTGACGCTGCGCGGGATGCACTGGCAGGCGCCGCCGCATGGCGAGACCAAGCTCGTGCGCGTGACGCGCGGCGCGGTCTTCGATGTCGCCGTCGACCTGCGCTCCGGCTCGCCGACGCTCGGGCGGTGGCACGGCGTGCACCTCGACGCGGAGGGCGGTGACGCCTTCCTCATCCCCGCCGGTTTCGCGCACGGCTTGCTGACGCTCGCGGACGAGACCGAGGTGCTCTACGCGATGGACGTGCCCTTCGTGGCCGAAGCGGCGCGCGGCGCGCGGTGGAACGACACGGCCTTCGGCATCGCGTGGCCGGCAACGCCGGCCGTCATCGCGCCGAAGGATGCCGCCTGGCCCGACTGGACGGCGGAGCCGTGACCCGCGTCCTCGTCACGGGAGCGTCCGGATTCGTCGGCCGCCATGCGCTTGCGCCGCTCGCGGCGGCGGGCGCCGAGGTGCATACGGCGGGACGACGGGAGCCACCCGCGGGCGTCGGGCGGCATCACCGCGTCGACCTGCTCGATCCCGTCGCGACGGCGGCGCTCGTCGCGGCGGTTCGGCCGACGCATGTGCTGCATTGCGCCTGGACCGTGGAACACGGCGCGTTCTGGACGTCCCCGCTCAACCTGGACTGGACGGCCGCGACGCTGTCGCTGGCGCGGGCCTGCGCCGACGCGGGCACGGGACGTCTCGTCGGGGTCGGCACCTGCGTGGAATACGACTGGTCCGACGGCGGCGAGAACGCCCGGCGGGAGAGCGACGGGCTTCGTCCCACGACCCTCTACGGCACCGCCAAGGCCTCGACCTTCACCCTGCTCGATGCGTTCTGCCGGCAGGCCGGCATGGGGTTCGCGTGGGGGCGCCTGTTTCACCTGTTCGGCCCGCACGAGGACGAACGGCGGCTGGTTGCCTCGCTGATGGCGGCGCTGGCGGCCAGGCGGCCGGCGGAACTGGCTTCGGGCCGGCCGGTGCGTGACCTGCTGTCGACGCCCGACGCCGGGGCGGCGCTGGCGGCCGTGACGCTTTCCGGCCTGGACGGCGCGGTGAACGTGGCGAGCGGCGATGCGATCTCCATCGCCGACCTCGCCCGCGAGATCGCCGCCATCGCCGGACGGCCGGACCTCCTGCGCTTCGGCGCGCGCCCCGATCCCGCTGGCGAAGCGCCGCGCATGGTCGCCGACGTGACGCGGCTGCGCGACGAGGCCGGCTTTCGCCCGGCCGCGGGACGCCGGGCGCGGCTGGCCGAACTCTGGCGAAGCCACGCGGCGACCGCCTGACGCGCGCAGGCCGCGCCGATGCCGACGACGAGCCGGGACGGACCCGGCCTTCGAACGGCATCGCCCCTGCCCCTCTGGCCCTGCGGCCCGCAATCTGCCACAAGCGCCGCCGAAGACGGGATCACGAGCATGACGGCCACCGCTGAGCGCATCCTCACCATCATTCCGCCGGGACGGCCGCTCCATGGGCGGGTGATGCCGCCGGGGTCGAAGTCGATCACGAACCGGGCGCTGCTGCTGGCGGCCCTGGCCGCGGGAACCAGCCGGCTGACCGGGGCGCTGAAGAGCGACGACACGCGCTACATGGCGCAGGCGCTGCGCGACATGGGCGTGACGGTGGACGAGCCCGACGCCACCACCTTCGTGGTGACGGGCGACGGGCGGCTGCGGCCCCCGGCCCGACCGCTGTTCCTCGGCAATGCCGGGACGGCGACGCGCTTCCTGACGGCGGCGGCGGCGCTGGTGGACGGCGACGTCACGATCGACGGCGACGCGCACATGCGCAAGCGGCCGATCGCGCCGCTGGTGGAGGCGCTGCGCTCGCTCGGCATCGCGGCCGACGCGCCGACGGGCTGCCCCCCGGTGACGGTGCACGGCGCAGGCGGGTTCGCCGGCGGCACCGTGTCGATCGACGCGGGGCTGTCGAGCCAGTACGTCTCGGCGCTGCTGATGGCGGCGGGGGCCGGCAAGGCCGCCACCGACGTCCGGCTCGTCGGCGTGGACGGCGCCGAGATCGGTGCGCGGGGCTATGTCGACCTGACGCTGGCCGCCATGGCGGCCTTTGGCGGGCGGGCGCACGCGATGGACGCGGCGACGTGGCGGGTCGAGGCCACGGGATACCGCGCCGCCGACCTGCTCATCGAGCCCGACGCCTCGGCAGCGACGTATCTGTGGGCGGCGGAGGTGCTGACGGGCGGGGCGATCGACCTCGGCCTGCCGGCGACGTCGTTCTCGCAGCCCGACGCGCGGGCCTTCGACGTGATCGCGTCGTTCCCGCACCTTCCGCCGGTGATCGACGGCTCGCAGATGCAGGACGCGGTGCCGACGCTGGCGGTCCTGGCGGCGTTCAACGCGACGCCGGTTCGCTTCGTCGGGATCGCCAACCTGCGCGTGAAGGAGTGCGACCGGATCCGCGCGCTGTCCTCCAACCTGGCGCGGATCAGGCCCGGGCTGGCGCACGAGGACGGCGACGACCTCGTCGTCTCCGGCGATCCGGCGCTGGCCGGGGCGACGCTGCCGGCGGAGATCGATACCTTCGCCGACCACCGCATCGCCATGAGCTTCGCGCTGGCCGGGCTGAAGATCCACGGCATCACCATCCGCGACGCAGGGTGCGTGGCGAAGACCTATCCCGGCTACTGGGACGCGATGGCCTCGCTGGGCGTGGATCTCGTCGAGAAGGGCTAGACCCGCTCCAGCCGCGCATGCGGCAGGGGCGGGAGGGTCACGGCGATCCCGTCGCCCGGCCGGACCTCGCCGCCGGCCCGCACGATGCCCATGATCCCGGCCTTCCGGATCACCGCGCCGTCCGGGCCGCGGTCCAGCACGGCTTCCAGCAGGCCCTTGCGGAAGGCCTCGATCTGCGAGCACGGATTGCGCAGTCCGGTCACCTCCACCACCGCATCGCCGCCGAGCCGCAGCAGCGCGCCCCGGGGAAGCCCGAGCAGGTCGATCCCGCGCGTGGTGACGTTCTCGCCGAGATCGCCCGGACGGATGTCGAAGCCGCGCGCGGCCAGTTCGTCGAAGAGCTCGGCGTGGATGAGGTGGACCTGCCGCAGGTTCGGCTGCGCCGGGTCGAGCGCCACGCGCGAGCGGTGCTTCACCGTTTCCCCGGCATGGGCATCGCCTTCGACCCCGATCCCGGCGAGCAGGCGGACGACATCGGCCCCGGCCTTGCTGAAATCGTGGCCCCGGCCGAGGTGGACGGCCTCGACCCGCGGAAACGGCCCTGTCGTCATGCGAAGTGATCCCCGGCGGCTTGCCCTCGAGCGCGGTTCCTAGCACGGTGGCGCGGCACGACGGGAGCATGAAGGAGCATTCGTGGCCACAGGTCTCTTCGCCTTGCTGGACGACGTCGCGGCCATCGCCAAGGTTGCCGCCGCTTCGCTCGACGACGTCGGCGTGCAGGCGGCCAAGGCGGGCGCGAAGGCCGCCGGCATCGTGATCGACGACGCCGCGGTGACGCCGCGCTACGTGGTCGGCTTCGCGGCGAGCCGCGAGATCCCGATCATCGCGAAGATCGCGGTCGGGTCGCTGAAGAACAAGCTCCTGTTCCTGACGCCGGCGGCGCTGGCCCTGAGCGCGTTCGCGCCGTGGGCGATCACGCCGCTTCTGATGGCGGGCGGGGCCTATCTCTGCTTCGAGGGCTTCGAGAAGGTGTGGGAAAGCATCAGCCCGCATGGCCACGAGCCGGGGGCGGACGTCGGCGCGCCGGCGCCGCAGGACGCCGCGGCCTACGAGGCGCAGATGGTGCGCGGCGCGATCAAGACGGACTTCATCCTTTCCGCCGAGATCATGGCGATCACGCTCGCGACCGTGCCTGAAGCGACGCTGTGGATGCAGCTCGCGGTGCTGGTCGGCGTCGGCGTCGGGATCACGGCGCTGGTCTACGGGGCGGTGGCGCTGCTCGTGAAGGCGGACGATGCCGGCTACGCGCTGGCGCGCAGCGAGAACGGGCTGGCACGGGCGCTCGGCCTGCGGCTTCTCGGACGCGGGCTCGTCAAGGCCATGCCGATCGTGCTCGGGATCCTCTCCATCGTCGGCACCGCCGCGATGCTGTGGGTGGGGGGCGGGATCGTCGTGCACGGGCTCGAGGGCTACGGCTTCGCCACGATCGGCCATGCCATCCACGACGCGGCGGCCTGGGCCGGCGCGAGGGCCGGCGCGAACGCCGCCGGCGCGGCGGGATGGTTCGTGTCGGCGCTGGGCTCGGGCCTGTTCGGGCTGGCGCTGGGCGCGCTGATCGCGCCGTTCACCCATCTCGTGGCGAGACTGCGCGGCGGATCCTGAGCGGCACGCCCATCACCTGCGCGCCGCCGGCGGATCCCGCCCGCCTGCCCTTCCGGCCGCGCTGACCTCTGGCCAGCCGCACGGAAATCGTGCGATTGAGGTCCACCGCAATCCGCAGGGGTGGACTCTCTCCCATGAAAACACGCGCCGCCGTCGCCTGGGCCGCCAACACGCCGCTCACCATCGAGACCATCGACATCGCCGGGCCGAAGCCGGGCGAGGTCCTCGTCGAGATCAAGGCGACGGGCGTGTGCCACACCGACGCGTACACGCTGTCCGGGCTGGATTCGGAGGGGAAGTTCCCGGCCATCCTCGGCCACGAGGGCGCGGGGATCGTGCGGGAGATCGGCGCCGGGGTCACCACGGTGAAGGTCGGCGACCACGTGATTCCGCTCTACACGCCGGAATGCCGCCAGTGCAAGACCTGCCTGTCGCAGCGCTCGAACCTGTGCACGTCGATCCGCTCCACGCAGGGGCAGGGGCTGATGCCGGACGGCACGTCGCGCTTCGCCTGCGACCGCGGCGAGGTGTTCCACTACATGGGCTGCTCGACCTTCTCGAACTTCACGGTGCTGCCGGAGATCGCGCTCGCCAAGGTCCGCGAGGACGCCCCGTTCGACAAGATCTGCTACATCGGCTGCGGCGTGACGACGGGCGTCGGCGCGGTGATCTACACGGCGAAGGTGTGGCCCGGCGCGAATGTCGCGGTGTTCGGGCTCGGCGGCATCGGCCTCAACGTGATCCAGGCGGCGCGGATGGTGGGCGCCGACAAGATCATCGGCGTCGACCTGAACCCGGCGAAGGCGGAGATGGCCAAGCGCTTCGGAATGACGCACTTCGTCAACCCGGACGAGGTCGGCCGCGACAAGGTGGTGCAGGCGATCGTCGACCTCACCGGCGGCGGCGCGGACTTCTCCTTCGAGTGCATCGGCAACACCACGACGATGCGCCAGGCGCTGGAGTGCTGCCACCGCGGCTGGGGCGAGTCGATCATCATCGGCGTCGCGCCCTCGGGCCAGGAAATCGCCACCCGCCCCTTCCAGCTCGTCACCGGCCGTGTCTGGAAGGGCTCGGCCTTCGGCGGCGCGCGGGGCCGCACGGACGTGCCGAAGATCGTCGACTGGTACATGGACGGGAAGATCAACATCGACGACCTGATCACCCACACCATGCCGCTGGACGACATCAACACGGCGTTCGACCTGATGCACGAGGGCAAGTCGATCCGCTCGGTCGTGGTGTACTAGGCGGCAGGCGGCGCGGACGAGGGCCTCGCGCCCCCTCCGCCGACCCCGCAAGGGGCAGGGCGACCCTCTCCCGCCAGGGGAGAGGGACGATGCGGCGGCGTCACGAGGCCGACTTGGCCGGGACGCGCGCCGTCCGGATCGGGCGCTTCAGTTCGTGCGCTTGAGCTCCGGGTGCATCGCCCGCTCGATGAGGGCGGGGTCGCGGCCGAGCACGAGGGCGCCGGAGCCGACGATCAGGGGATCGGGACCGCGCACGACGTGGTGGTTCTTGTCGGGATAGGGCATCTGCGACAGGAAGTGCTGCATGGCGTTGAGGCGAGCGCGCTTCTTGTCGTTCGACTTGATGATGGTCCACGGCGCGTCGGCGGTGTCCGTATAGAAGAACATGGCCTCCTTCGCCTCGGTGTAGGCGTCCCACTTGTCGAGGGACGCCCGGTCGATGGGCGAGAGCTTCCACTGCTTCAGCGGGTCCGTCTCGCGTGCCTTGAAGCGGCGCAGCTGCTCGTCGCGGGTCACGGAGAACCAGAACTTGAAGAGCCGGATGCCGGAGCGCACGAGCATGCGCTCGAGCTCCGGCGTCTGGCGCATGAACTCGAGATACTCCTGCGGCGAGCAGAAGCCCATGACGCGCTCGACGCCGGCGCGGTTGTACCAGGAGCGGTCGAAGAAGACGATTTCGCCGGCGGCGGGAAGCTGCTCGATGTAGCGCTGGAAGTACCATTGCGTGCGCTCGCGCTCGCTCGGCTTCTCCAGCGCGACGATCCGGGCGCCACGCGGATTGAGGTGCTCCATGAAGCGCTTGATGGTGCCGCCCTTGCCGGCCGCGTCGCGGCCCTCGAACAGCACGACGACCTTCTCGCCGGAGTCCTTGACCCAGTTCTGCAGCTTGAGCAGCTCCACCTGCAGGGGCAGGACATGCTCCATGTAGGCCTTCTCGGTGAGGCGGGTCGCGTAGGGGAACTCGCCCGACTCGAAGGCATGACGGATGGCGTCGGGATCGTGCCGCAGCTGCGCGGGCGACTTCTCGCGATTGCGGTTCGCCGGCTTCTGCCCCAGGGCGCCCGCGGCCGCGGCGATGGAGCGGCCGCCGTCCGGGCGAACCTCCGGGCCATCCACCGCCGACGCCAGCGACGCGGGAACCTCGATCGGCGCGGCCGCGACCGACGCGACCTCGACCGCCTTCGCGCCCGCTCCGGCCGCGACCTTCGCGGCCGCCTTCATCGCAGCGGGCGCCGCCGCCGAGGACGTCGAAACGGGTGACTTGGCGTCTTTGGTCATGGTGGATCCCTCGTGAGCCACCATTAAACCATGACACGTCCGTGACAGCCTTGACGAACCTCAAACCGCCGGCGCGCGCTGCCCGCCCTCAGCGGGTCGAGACCGCGCGGTTGCGGACGACCATGCCCCACACGGCCAGGACGATGACCGCGCCGACGACGGCTCCCACCAGGCCGGCCCCGTCGCCGGCGTGATACCAGCCGAGGGCCTGGCCGAGCCAGGTCGCCACGAACGCGCCGACGATGCCGAGAATGGTCGTCATGATGAAGCCCGACGGTTCGTTGTCCCCGGGGGTCAGGAACTTCGCGATGATGCCGGCGACGAAGCCGATGATGATCGTCCAAAGAATGCCCATGGCAATTCCTCCTCGTTGCTGATCCGAACCAACGCTCCATGCGGGCCGAACGTTGCCGCATGCGGGAACCGGCGGGGGCGGAGCGGGTTCTGGAAGGCCTGTCGCGATGTGACGGCCGGGCTGCGGCCCCCATGGAGGATGACGATGGCGCGTGGATTTCCCTCGATGACCGCCCTGCTCGGCCTGATCGCCGTGGCGGGCTACCAGAACCGGGACAAGATCGCCGAGTTGCTGCGTTCCGGCACGGCGTCGGCAGGAGGCACGAACCCGGACCCGGGACCGGGCGGCCTTCTGGGCAACGGCATCGGCGAACTGCTGGAGCGTTTCCGGCAGTCGGGCCGCGCCGAGACCGCCCAATCCTGGGTCGGCACGGGGCCGAACAACGAGATCACCCCGACAGAGCTGGAACAGGCGATCGGCGAGGACACGCTGGACGACCTCGCCACGAAGACGGGCCTGTCACGGCAGGAGCTGCTGGCGCGCCTCTCGCGCGACCTGCCGGCAGCGGTGGACCGGTTCACGCCCGACGGCAGGGTTCCGCAGGACTGACGGGCCTCACGCGGGCGGCACCTGCCCGGCATAGGCGGAGGCCACCGCGCCGGGCGTCGTGAGCCAGATCCGCTCGCGATGCGCGGCGATGTGGGCGAGCGCGCGGCGCAGGTGGCGCAGGCGATGGGGCTGGCCGACGATATAGGCGTGCAGCGCGATGCCCATCACGAGCGGCTGCGCGTCGCCCTGCTCCAGCATCTCGTCGAAGGCATCGACGATCATGTCGGCGAAGGCGTCGGCGCCGTCCTTGCGTGCGACGATGGCGGGGATGTCGTTGAGCTCCTGCGGATAGGGCACGGCAAGAAGGGGGCCCGCGCGCGTCGCCATCCAGACCGGCTGGTCGTCGCTGCACCAGTTGAGGGTGTAGGTGTAGCCCGCCTCGCGCAGCAGGTCCGGCGTGGCGTGGCTTTCGGCGATCCAGGGGCTGAGCCAGCCGGCGGGCGCCCGGCCCTCCTCCGCGGTCATCCGCTGCGTGCAGCCGGCGATCAGGCGGCGCTCCTCGTCCTCGGGCAGGACGCTCTGTCGCTCCGCATTGGTGCGGCCGTGGCCGACCATTTCGTCTCCGCGCCGGCGCATGGCGGCGACGAGCTGCGGGGCATGGTCGTACATCGCCGTGTTGATCAGGCCTGCAGCCGGCAGCGCCAGGGCGTCGAAGAGATCGAGCAGGCGCCACGCGCCGACGCGATTGCCGTATTCGCGCCAGGCGTAGTTCAGCACGTCCGGCTGCGGACCGCCCGGCGCGAGTTCGGCGCCGAGGCCCTCGCCGAACGCGAAATGCTCGAGGTTGAGTGCCACGTAGACGGCGAGGCGGCGGCGCCCGGGCCACTCGAACGGCCTGCGGTCGACGATCGGCGAGTAGGCGAAACGCCCGTGGCCGCGAAGCTCCATCCCCACTGCTCCCTCACACATTCGTCCGCGACATGGCCGGCACAGCGTCGGGCCCTCCGCCCGGCCGTTGTCGCGGCAAAGCGGAAGCCATGCAAGAAGCGGGCTGGAGCCGCTTGGCGGGGCGGCGCGCGGGAGGCGGGCACGCGCATCGTGGGCCACGCTGACCTGACGTTCCCTGATCGGTCGAACGGACCAGATCCTGGAATGCCGTTCATGTCACACCGCAGTGACGCCGAGGTTGCCCGCCTGCGCTCGCGTCCCAACCTGCACCGGCGCGTTCCTGCGACCTCCCCGTAACGCGACCCGTCAAGCGGCGCCGGCCGCGACGTACCGACGGGCGAACGTCTCGCGGTTCTGCACGAACCAAACGGGCTGCGTGGGCTGCCACCACAGGCGGCCATAGGCATCCGGCGGATAGGCCGCGTCGAGGAAGGCCCGGTCTTCGGCTGCCATGCACGCCTGCGATCCGCGCACGGGCGAGAAGGCGCCGTAGGCGGACGCGTAGAGTGCGCCACCGCGCGGCGTGTTCACCCAAGCAATCCAGTCCTCGGCCGCCCCCGTCGGCGCGGCCGCCGCCACCACGAAGTTCTGCAGGTAGCAGTTCGCGCCCTCGACGGGAGCCAGGAATGCCATTGGCCTCCCGAGCCTCCTCAGGGCCGCGATCGTGGTGTCCCAGTTGTATCCGATGATGCAGGCGCGAGAGGCGAACGCCTCGATCGCTTCCTCCTCGCTGAACCAGAAGCGCGCGACGTGATGGCGGCGGTCGATCAGAAAGCGGACGATGACCTCATAGTTTTCCTGCATCCGTGCTTCGCTGCGATAGGAGTCCTCGAAGGGAAAAGGCAAGGCGCCTGATGCCTCGAGGGCCCGGCCCGCCGCGACCATCGCCGTGTCCTCACGCATGGCCAGGCGCCCGGCATAGGCGGGATCGAAGAGGTCCATGAGGGAGGCCGGACCGGCACCGAACGACACGGCCGCCGGATCGAAGCCGATCCCCGCGCCGCCCCACAGGTTCGGCGAGCCGTATCGGCGACCGTCGATCAGCGTCTGCGGATCGGCGTGGAAGGTCGGTTCGATTCCATCGAAGCCGATGCGCCGGTCGTCGACCGGACGGATGAGACCTTCCCCATGCCAGCTTTCCAGGCGGTCGGTCGTCGGGCAGGCGACATCGAATCCACCGTCGCGGGCCGCCTTCAACATCTGGTCCTGGTTGCGGACGCCGCGGAACAGAACCCGGATCCCACTGTCGGCTTCGAACGCCGCGAAAGCCCGGCGCAAACCCTCGTCATAACCCGACCAGCCAAGGATCCGGAGCGTTCGCATGGCCAGCACCTCCTCCGGCATGATGTCCTGGCGCGGACACCACCCTCCTCCAGCGTTGCAGCCGACGGGTTCGTTCACAAGCCTTTCACGCCCTGAGGCTCGGCGGAGCACAGGCCCGGACCAGCTGCCAGGTCCGGACAAAGTCGTGGGAATAGCCGCTGGCGGCTGAAACGCCCGTTCGGGCGGAATGGATGGCTGACGACGCAGTGCGAGCCGAACCGGTCTCGCGCCCGCTAGCCCCGGAAACAGGGAAAATACAGGGAATTTCGCCGTTTTGCCCCCGCCTATTGGGCGACTCC
>CAZJCW010000014.1:26290-34362 GCA_964544365.1 uncultured Alsobacter sp. | reverse complement strand
GGGCGCGCAGGCCTTCGGCGATGTTCCGGTTGATCTGCACCAGCACGTCGGCGCGCCGGGGGTCGGGATCGTTCGTCAATTCGAGCGTGCGCTTGAAGATGAAGATCGCAAGATTGGCAACGTTCTGCTTGATCGGGCGCGGCAGGGGATTGCCGTCCTCGGTCACCGACGAAACCAGCACGGTCCACAGCTTGCGATTGTTCAGCAGGACCGGTTCGAATTCCGACTTGCGCGCGTCCCAATCGTCCAGCACCTGCTGGATCCGCGCGGCAGCTTTCAGGAGCACATGCGCCTCGAGCTCGCGGGGAGGAAGACCCGCCTGGGATACGGCCCCGTAGGCCTTAGCCGCGCTGTGCATGAGCCATCAACTCCGCTTCGTACTCAATGAGCTTCTTCGCAGACTTCAGAGCTTTATACATTTGGTCTGTTAATATGTGGTTGTTGATGTCGGCGATGATCGGCAAAGAGCTTGGTGCAGCCTGAGTAAACTGAGTTATCAGATCAATATACGGTTTCTGATATTTTGACATGTCATTCGCGATATACATCAATTGAACAGTAAAGTAGATTCGTTTTGCGATCGTGTCCGCACCGTCTTCGCTCAGGATATCCTTCTCCCGAAGGATAGGGCAGCTACCCTCGATGAAGAAGCGCGCCCGGTTGTCGCCATTGCGCAGCACGACGTTTCCGATGAGGATCCGTTCGCCTGGCTTCAGCTCGACCTTCAGCGCCATTGATGCAACTCAGTCGTGTCAATCGACGCAAGTGTGCGCAGAAGTAGTTAATTTGGGAATAACTGCCGCAAAGTGACGGTCATGCCGCGGCATCCGTCCCCGCGCGCGCCGAAACCGCAACGAAAAGAGGGGACGGGCGTTGGCCCGTCCCCTCGAGATCGTGGCTTTCGCCGAGATCAGAACAACCGGAGCACGGCCTGTTCGCGCTGGGAAGCCAGCGAGAGCGAGGTCTGGGCCAACTGGCCGCGGGTGTTGAGCGAGATCAGGTTTGCGCCTTCCTCGTTCACGTCCGCGAGGGTCAGCTGGTCCGCGCCGGCCTTCAGGGTGTTGATCATCGACTGCGTGAATTCCTGACGGGTCTTCACGATGGCCGCGTTGGCACCCAGCGCGCTGGCTTCCGAACGGAGGGTCGTGATGGCCTTGGACAGGTTGGTCAGCTGCGTTTCGATCGCGACGTTGCCCGCGGTGGCCGTCGTGCCGCCCGCCGCAGCGCCGTTCGTCCACGCGCCGGCAGCGCCCGTCGCCACGCCGAGGGCCGTCGCCGTGAGGGCGCCGGTGGCGAGGTTCTGGATGCCCAGCGTCGAGGTCGTCGACGAAGCGTCAAACTTCACGCTCAGCTTGTCGCCCTTGAGGAGGTTGACGCCGCCGTAGCCCGAATTCTGCATCAGCTGGTCGGCCTGAGCGAGAATCGTGTTGTACTGCGTCATCAGCGAGGCGCGGGTCGTGTCGTCCGACGTGGCCGCAGCGGAGTTGGCAAGACCCTGGGCGGTCTGGAGCAGCTTCGTCATTCCGTCGATGCCGCTGGAGGCGGCTTCGATCGTCTTGACGGCCTGACCCATCGCGTCCTGGAGATTGCCCAGGTCGGTGGCGCGGTTGTTGAGGCCGGCCGCCGTGAAGAAGTTCAGCGGGTTGTCGATCGCGGTGTTGACCTTCTTGCCGGTGGCAAGGCGGGTCTGCGCGACCTGTGCATCCTGAGTAGCCCTCTGGATCGACGTGAGAGCATCACGGATACCAGCTGAAAGAGTGACGCCAGACATTTTGGTTTTCCTTCTGGGTTCGTATCGAGCGGTTCTTGCTCGTTCCCAGAGGTTGTCCGGCGCGACTTAATCAATCATGAATTGTGGATTCTCAGTCATTCCGTGGTAAATGAACGGCGCTGGAATGTTTACCTGTGCCGGCCAGCCAATAACAGATCAGTAAGCATGTTCCGCGGTGGCGGCGACCTGCCGCCGTCAGGGCGCTTCGAACCGCCGGATGATGGCCGCCAGGTCGAGCACGGAGTGCCGGTTCGCCAGTGCGGTCGTTGGCGGGGCTCCGAAGTGCACGATGCCGCAGACCTCACCTGCCAGGATCTCCTCTGCATCCACGTCGGACTCGCAGGCAAGGCGCATGCCGGACGGAATGGTGATCACCTCGCGCATCATCGAGAAAACCTTCTCCGATGCGACGATGGTCTTGACGTTCGCGCGCTGGAACTCGATGACGACGCTCTCGATGGCGGCAAGCGTCATGGCTTCCGCCGCGGCCGCGTCGTCGAGGCCGACCACGCCATAGGCGAGCAGTCGGCGGTGGAGGTGCCACGCCGTCAGCCAGTTGCGGTAGACGAGGTGCAGCCGCAGCGCGACCGCCATGCGCGTATTGGCGAAATCCTGGATCCGGCGCGCGAGGCTTGGAACGCCTTCGGGTGAGGCGAACGCATCGCGCGTGAAGAAGGAGGCGAAGTACTCGAGGCCGCCGCGGTACTCGTCCCAGCCTTCGAGCGTTTCGCGGTTCCCGACCTGCACGTCGCCGCGGGACATGGCGGTCACGATGGCGAAAGGCTCGGGCGCGAACAGCACGTCCGTCCGCATCAGAGCGTGGGCGAGGTGTGCGAAGAAGTGGTAGGCCGGGGATGCGTGCGTCGCCAGGATCTCGGGTATGAGGTCCGTGCGCACGATGAACCATTCCGGGAAACAGTGGGCCGAGAGCATGTAGTCCATGCACTCGCCGTGCTGGCCCTTGCGGAACCGCATCTCCTTCTCGAGCGGCCACGATGTGCCGAAGATCTTGTTGTTCTTCGTCTCGTCGAGCAGGAACCACGGCGCATGGATGACGCCGATCGATTTGTCGGCCTCCATGCGGTCGATGTACTTCTCGACGATCTCGGCGATCAGCAGATCGTCGTTGCCGGCGTAGATCGCGTACTTGCCACGGGCTGCGCGCATCGCGCCGAGGAAATTCGGACGGAAGCCCTTGTTCTTGTCATGCCGGACGTAGCGGATGCGGTCATCGATCTTCATCCAGTCGGCGATGATCTCGGGTGTCTCGTCCGGGGTGCAGTCGTCATGGACGACGAATTCGAGCGTGTGCTTCGAACTGGAGAACACGTCACGGTGGTAGCGCATGAAGCGCTCGACCTTCATGGGACGACCGTAGGTCGGCAGCACGATCGAGATGGTCGGCCGCGCGTTCGATGCCCGTGTCGCTGGCGTTGCCGCGGCGGTGCGCCCTTCGTCGGATACAGCGTCGATGACTTCGTTGGTGACGGCTTCAGCGGCCCGCATGGTTGCCTCCCGGTTCGTCGCTTGCGACCGTCGTTCAGAGATAGAAATGCCTGGCGTAGCCGTCCGCGAACACCAGATCGCGCGCGCGGCCGATCGGGACCTCGGAGAACAGGCGCTCGACGCCGTACTGATCGAGATCGAGGTCCATGTAGGCGTCCATGATCTCGAAGTAGTTTCGCTCCAGCACATCGGAGCCGGGGTCGAGGTTCGTCACGAAGACGAGACCGGTCGGCGCGGCATCGGTGACGAGGATCTTCAGGTCCGGCCTGTACTGGCGCAGGATCGGCACCAGCTTCCAGACGTCGCCGGCCCACCAGTCCGGATGCCGCGACGCCTCGCGACGCGGGTCGCCCATGTCGCGCGCGGTGATCAGCGCGTCGCCCGGAAGGCAATCGTGCATCACCACGACGGAGTTCCGCCGGCAGTGCTTCTCCGTGTTGATGAAATCGCGCAGCAGGTACTCGAAGCGATGCATGCCGTCGAGGAAGGCGAGGTCGATCGTCGAGCCGAACAGCTGCGTGGGGCTGAAGCGCCGGAAGAAGTCGTCGCTCGGCATCTGGAACAGCAGCGTGAGCGGGCGCGGCCCGACCGTGTCGCCCGCGATGTGGAACTGAGGATCGACGGCGATCGTGTCGCAGGTGGCGAGCCGGAGCGTGTTGCCCGTGAAGGTGCCGATCTCGAAGTAGTTTCGCGGCCGCAGGCCCGCGTGAATGGCGCGCAGAACCTCGGCGTAGTTCAGCCCGCGCACCTGGTCGAAGCAATCCTTGGGCTGCACGTGCTCGTTCATGGTCTTCTCCGGGCTCTCACGCTGCCGCCGAGCGGGCCAGCGTCTCGTTGTGCTGGTTGACCATCCACACGAGATGGGCCAGTTCCGAAACGAGGATTTCCTTCGTCCAGTTGAGGAAGTCGGACAGCAGCTCGTCATGGCTCTTGGGCGGCGGAGCGGTCGGATCCTGCATGGTCTTCACCGCGATCAGCAGGCCCGCGAACTCGTCGGCCAGCGCGGGGAGGGTCCATGACCGCAGCAGGATGCGAAGCTGGCGCTCGTTCTCGCTCATGAGCGGGCGGGGGAGGGGGGCGCCGCCGTCGAGCACCGGAACGGCGAAGGTCACGATCTCCTCGATGTTCTCGATGTAGCGGGCCCGCAGGGCATGCTCGCTGGCCCGCTTGCGCCGGAAGTCCAGCCCGCAATAGTCCTCGTACTGCGCAAGGCTGCGGGCTTCGCCGAGATCGAAGAGCTTCAGGTCACGCAGGACCTCGGGGTCTTCGCTCGTGGCGTGGTCGCTGATGTGGTTGAAGCGGCGATAGGCCCGCACGGAGCGCTGCTGGCGCGCCTGCTCGAAGGCGACGCCCTCGGCGCCGCGGCGCTTCACCGTGTTGTTGCGCTGGAACTGGTGCCAGACCGTCTGCTGACGCGCAAGAAAGACGTCCCAGCCGTGCGTGTAGAGACGCATGGCATAGGTGATCTCCTCGGTCTCGAAGTGCTGGTAGGGGTCGTAGGGAACGTCCTCGATCATGGTCGAGCGCGAGAACAGCGCGCCCGCCATGATGAACGGCATGCGGTGGAGTTCCTCGACCTGCCTGCCCTGCCAGACGCCGGTGAAGCGAATGGCGCCATCCTCCAGGAAGCCGTCGGTGCGGATCAGACCGGGGTAGACGTCCGGGATCAGGTCGCCGGGCGTCAGGTAGGGCGGGGCGCAGGAGGCCAGCACGGCCTTTTCGGTGCCGCAGGCCTCGAGTTCGTCGATGAGCTTGGTGTCCCAGCCCTGGGCGAAGCGCATGTGGCTGTCGGTCTGAAAGAAGAACTCCTCGCCCCGGCACATCGCCTGGGCCAGGAAGCGCGCCCAGCACACGCCCTTGGTCTCCCGCCAGTCGAAGAGCAACTCGCGGATCTGTCCGGGGCGCGGCGGCTGCACGTCGAAGAGGTCGCGGTCGAACTTGGGGTCGAACTGGGAGACGAGGCCGAGATGGATGCGCTCGGGCTTGTCCGCCTTCTCGAACATGTCCTTGACGGTGAGCTGGCACTCGGGGTCCCGGAACGACACGATCGAGACGAAGATGCGGCCCTTGCCCCAGTCCGGCCCGAGCTGGGCAGGGTCGTCCGGTGCCCGGACGGCGAGCGCGCGTTCATAGTCCCGCTGGAAGACGGGGTCGCTCAGGCGGGCATCGCGCAGGAGGGCCATGGGAACCTCTGATCCGGATAGACCGGTCGAGAGTGCCCCTGTCTTGGTAAACGCACGGTTAAGTGGACGAATAGAATAGTTACTACCGGAGCGCGAAAACACGAAAGGCGCGTCCGGAGGGGCGCGCCTTTCGCAGGAACCGTCCTGAGCGGACGCGGCGTCAGCTGAAGAGCCGCAGGACGCCCTGCTCGCGCTGCGAGGCGAGCGACAACGAGGTTTGCGCCAACTGGCCGCGCGTGTTCAGCGAGATCAGCTTGGCGCCTTCCTCGTTGGTGTCGGCGAGGGTGAGGTAGTCGGCGCCGGTCTTGAGATGGTTGATCATCGACATGGTGAAGTCCTGCCGGGTCTTCACGATGGCCTGGTTGGCGCCGAGGCCGCTCGCTTCGGCCCGCAGCACGCCGATGGCGGCGCTGAGGCTCGTCAGCATCCGCTGGATGGCCGCGTCGCCGATCGTGTCGTTGGCGCCGTTGGTCCACACCAGCGTGCCGCCGCTCGCGGGGTTGAGGCCGAGGTTGGTCGCCGTCAGGGCGCCCGTGCCGTTGGCGGCCGCGGCGGTGCGGACACCCAGCGTCGACGTCGTCGCCGACGTGTCGAACTTCACGGTCAGCGTGTTGCCGCTGAGCAGGTTGATGCCGTTGTAGCCCGAGTTCTTCATCAGCTCGTCAGCCTGCGCGAACAGCGTCGCGACCTGCGCCTGGAGCGAGACCCGCGTGCTGGCGTCGGCGCTGGCGGCGGCCGAGTTGGCGAGGCCCTGCGCGGTCTGGAACAGCTTGGTCATGCCGTCGATGCCGGAACTGGCGGCCTCGATGGTCTTCGATGCCTGCCCCATCGCGTCCTGCAGGAGGGAGAGGTCGTTCGCCCGGTCGTTCAGCCCCGCCGCCGTGAAGTAGTTCAGCGGGTTGTCGATGGCGGTGTTGACCTTCTTGCCGGTCGCCAGCCGGATCTGGGCCTCCGACGCTTGCTGGGTCGTGCGCTGGATCGTCAGCAGTGCATCGCGGATGCCTGACGACAGGGTGACTTCGGCCATGGGATTCTCCAGCGGCGGACTCGGAGTTCGTGGCCGGTAGGGTTAATGAGAAAACCTAATTGATCGTTAAGGTAGCCAAAAGTTCGCAGAACAATCTGAAATTGCAGGGGTCGCGGGACTGCGCATGGCGCCTGCAGGCGATGCGGCGCCTCAGCGGCGCCGCGAACTCCAGAGGTCGACGACGTACCGCGCGAGCGCGGCCGTGGTCAGGTTGGTCTTCAGATAGTCGACCATCGAGGCGGAGAGCTCGCTCCAGCGCTCGAAGCCTTCGACGGTGCGGAAGTAGTCCTCGCCGCCGTTGACCACCATGGCGTTGAGTTCGTGGATCTCGTACCGGGGAAAGCGATACATCGTTCCGATGGGACAGGCGTCCAGATTGAGGAAGAACGGCACGCAGTGATTGGCCATGATCTCGTAGTGGCGCAGGCAGTCCCAACCCGCCTTCTTCATGGTGTAGCCGAACAGAGCGGACCGGTAGTCGCCGTAATAGGCTTCCTCCGTGTCGTAGATGTAGGTGCTTCGATCGCGCGGATCGATGTAGGCAAACACCTTTGTCTTTTCGGCATGGAGACAGATTTTCTCCTCGGGGATGGCGAACCAGATGGGGTCCACGCGGGCCCCGTGCTCGGGCGTCATCTCGCGCTTCAGGTAGTGGCCGCGGCCGAGCACAGGCCAGTACAGTCCCTGCGAGAAGTCCTCGCCGTCGACGAAGACGATATCCTGCGGCGCATAGTGGCGCAGGACGTCGGCGAGATGGTCCTGGCAGCGGTAGATGCTGCCATAGATGACGAGGTCGAACTGCTTCGCCCGGATGCGGGCGGGGATGTCGTCGCGGTCGACGCCGTCGTCGGTCCCCAGAAGGCCGAACAGCGTGAAACCACGGCCGTAGAGCTGCCCCTTCGCTGCCGGGTTGTGCGCGTAGGTTTCCGCGTACATGTAGTCGACGCGCTTCACGTCGACCACGTCCGGCCCGAGCAGCGAGCGCAGGCCGTGGAACAGCATGTCGCACTGGTAGTCGGGATAGGCGCCTCCCGACACGTACAGGATCTTCACTGCGAGGCCTCCGCGGGAATCACCCGCGGAAGTATGGGCGACAAGGCCGGCACCCGCCAGCACATGCGCGTGGGATCAGACCATGGCGGGCTCGCCGTTCCGCGAGGGACCTCAGCCCTGCGACGGTGCGCGGGCCGCAAGGCGCTTGTTGATCTCGACCAGAGCCATCGCCTTCCGACTGTCCCATGCGCCAAGGAGTTCCCAGGTCCGGTCGAAGACGAATCGCGCCAGATCGAGAAGAGAGTCCTTTTCGGCCTGCGGCAATCCGCTGTCCGCGTGATTGGCCGCTGCGACAAAGACCGCCCAGAGCCGGCGATTACGATCGAGTGCCTCGACGATGGCGGGAAGCTGGGGAGAAGCGAGCGCGGTCAGACCGCGGATCTCCGCTGCGCATTGGGCGAGCACAGCCGCTTCGAGCTGCCGACCCGACAATCCGGTCCGGGCCGTGCGCGCGTAGGCGTTGGCGGCCAAATCCATCCTGGTCATGGCGAGACTGATCCTTCGACGCCAAGTCGCTTCACGCCAAGTCGCT